>JAJYJO010000077.1 GCA_021789435.1 Chloroflexota bacterium | reverse complement strand
GTACCGTGCCATCGCGGCGTACCTCTCTTCCGTGAGTTGACTGCTCATCGGAAGCGTACGCCGCGCCCTCACCCGCTCAGGTCGGGTTCGAGCGCGACGCGGTTTCCACACATCGTGACGTTAGCTCACCGGGCGTCGCGACAGGTCACTGCGCCCTGCCGCTGTCGCCCCCGGCCGGCGCCTTCAGCCGAGCGCGTCCCGGTGATGGCGCAGCCGCGGTCGGCCGCCGGGCTCCGGGCCGGGCTCGACCACCACAAGGTCCACCGCCGGCGGCAGCTCCGGGAGCGCCCCGCCGTGGGGCAGGCGCCCGGCGGCCAGGAGACGACCCAGGCCGGCCCGCAGCCGCCGCCGCTTGGCGGCGTCGAACGTCTCCTCGGCCAGGCCGAAGCCCCGGGATCTTCGCCAGCGCACTTCGACCACGACCAGGCGGGCCGGGGGGCCGGGATCGACGGCTACCAGGTCGAGCTCGCTCCGTCCGGCGTGAACCTGCCGGCCCAGGATCCGCCAGCCCTCGCCTTCGAGCCGCTCGGCCGCAAGTCGCTCTGCCGCGTCGCCAGCCCGCTGGGCCTCCGTCCGCCCCGGCTGGGCCGCCGTCCGCATCGGCAGGGCCTTCGTCCGCATCGCTCGATGATGCCGAGCCCGGCTCTCCCCGGGCTCTCCTCGGGCTCTCCCCGGGCTCTCCCCGGGCTTGGCGGCCGCTGCACTGCCTCTTCGACGCGGGTCCACCCCCCGTTGGCCGGAACTGCACCGGCGGTTGGCGGTGCCGCACTCACGCTCTGGCGCGGCTGCACCCACCGTCGGCGGGACTGCGCCGACCCTCGGCGGGGCTGCACCGCGCTTGCCACACCGGGCAAGCCGGGTCCCGGCCCGGCGGCGCCGCAGTGCGGGCCCGCCTTCTACCCGGGCGAGGCGAGGGCAAGCCCGACGGCACCCTCGCCCCCCGGCTCGGGAGCGACCTCCACCGCTTCCTCAGCGCGGTCGACGGGACCCGCGCCGGCGAAGTCCCCCTCGAGCTCGAACAGATCGAGGGTCTGCTGGTCGCCGGCTAGCAGTGCCTGCAGTGCCCCGAAGCTCCGTCGGTGGAAGGGCGTCAGGCCCTGGCGACGAATCGCCTCGCGGTGCTCGCGGGTGGCGTAGCCGGCGTTGTGCTCCCAGCCGTACCCCGGATAGCGCGCGGCCAGCCGCGCCATCATCCGGTCGCGGACGACCTTGGCGACGATCGAGGCACAGGAGATCGAGTAACAGTGGGCATCCCCGTCCACAATCGCGGTGTAGGCGCCGACGTGCTCCTCGAAGCCGGCGATCCGAAGGCCGTCCACCAGGACGTGGTCGTGCCCGCCGAGGCGCTCGATCGCCCGGCGCATGGCCAGGTGCGTCGCGTGGTAGATGTTCAGCCGGTCGATCTCGCGGACCGAGGCCGCTCCCACGCCGATCGCCACCGCCCGCCGTCGGATCAGGGGAGCCAGTCGCTCGCGCTGGCCGGCCGAGAGCGTCTTCGAGTCGCGGACGCCGGGAATTCGACGGCAGCCCGGAGCCAGGATGACCGCGGCCGCCACGACGGCTCCGCTCGTCGGCGCGACACCCACCTCGTCGACTCCGACCACGCGGAGCGCACCCGAGCGCCAGAGCGCTCGCTCGCGAGCGAGCGTCGGGACCGGGAACGGGGTCCTGGTGCGCCGGCCGGGCGCCGCCGCACCAGGCTCACCCGGCCGCGTTTCCCGGAGCGCTCCCGATACGGGCCGGGCGAAGCCGAGGCTGCGATCCACGGCTCCAGTGTAGGCGGCCGGGGTGCGACACCGCAGCAAGATCCGGCCACGGTACGAGGGAGAAGCCCGCGGGCGGGGCGGGACGCCTGGGCAGGCGGGCGGCCGAGGGAAGGGCCGGCGGGCGGCCGCGACGATCGGCCGAGGGGAGTCGGTCAGCCGTTCGGGCGCCGCTCCCGGAGCGTGGCTGCCTTGCCGACCCGCTTCCGCAGGAAGTAGAGCTGGGCGCGACGAGCCTGGCCGTGGCGGACGACCTCGATCTTCTCGATCCGCGGGCTGTGGATCTTGAACGTCCGCTCCACGCCGACGCCGCTGGCGATCCGGCGGACCGTGATGGAGCGGGTGATGCCTCCGCCGCGGAGTCGCATCACGACTCCCTCGAAGACCTGGACCCGCTCCCGGTTGCCCTCCACGACGCGGGCCGAGACGCGGACCGTGTCGCCGGACGCCAGCTCCGGCAGGTCCGTCCGAAGCTGGTCGGAGGTGATCTCGTCGAGCACGTTCACAGGGTGACCCTACTCTTCGTGAAGCAGCCGGCGGCTGCGTGGTGGTCCTTGGGGGTGACGGGGGCCGGGCGACCGACGGCGGAGTATAGCACAGGGGTCCGGCCGGCCCGGACCGGATCGGGACCCTCGGGCCCGCCGACCGCCCGAGCTGGACCGGCACCCAAGGGCCCACGATCGCCCCGGTCGGCGACCCGTGGACCGCCCGCGTCCGGGGGGACGGCCGGCCGGGTCAACCGCCCGGCGTCCGGCGCGTCCTCGCCGGCTTCGGGCGACCTGCGGCCGGAGGAGGGCCCGCGTCGGCGAGCTTCGCCTCGGCCTCCACCCGGATCTCGTCCAGGAGCCGGGCCTCCTCCCCGGTGAGGGTCCGGCCGGCCAGCAGATCCGGCCTTCGCCGGAGGGTCCGCCGAAGTGCCTCGCGGAGGCGCCAGCGGCGAACGGCGGCGTGGTCGCCGCTGCGCAGGACGTCCGGTACGCCGTGCCCGTGGAACTCGGCCGGCCGGGTGTACTGCGGGTACTCGAGGAGGCCGGCGGCGAACGACTCCTCGGCGACCGACGTCTCCTCGATCGCGCCGGGCAGGAGACGCAGCACCGCGTCCACGATCACGAGCGCGGCCAGCTCGCCTCCGGAGAGCACATAGTCTCCGATCGAAAGCTCGAGATCGACCAGCCCGCGGATCCGCTCGTCGGCACCTTCGTAGCGGGGACAGACGAAGACGAGGTGCGGACGACCGGCCAGGTCGTGGGCCCGCGGCTGTCGGAACGGCTCACCGGCCGGATCGACCAGGATGACGGTCGAGCCCGGGCGGCGCAGGGCGTCGAGCGCCGCTGCGACCGGTTCGGGTCGGAGGACCATCCCCGCCCCCCCGCCGTACGTGGTGTCGTCCACCGTCCGATGGCGACCGAGGCCCCAGCCGCGCAGGTCGTGCACGCGGATCGTGGCCAGGCCACGCTCCTGGACGCGGGCCGGGATACTCTCCGAGAGCGGACCGGCCAGCATGCCGGGAAAGAGCGTCAGGATGTCGATCTCGAGCGCCATGTCGGGCCGTCAGGCGTCCTCGCCCGGCTCGCCGATCGCGCCGGGATCGGCCGGTGCAGCGACGGCGCCTGCCCGGCGACGGGAACGACGGGGCCGGGCCGGCTCCGGTGCTCCTTCGGTCGCCTCCGCCGCGTCGCCGCGGACGCCGAGTGCCGAGCCGTCCACCACGATCTCGCCACGACGGGGGGCGAAGATGCGCACGACCGACCGGACGACCGGTACGTCCAGCTCGCCCCGGGCGCCCCGCACCAGCAGGACCTCCGCGCCACCGGCCCGGTAGACGTCGGCCACGGTTCCGAGCTCGTCGCCGTCGACATCGCGGACCGCGCAGCCGATCACCTCGTGCCACCAGTACTCGCCGCGGCGCAGGCCGCCACCGGGCGGGACCTCCGCCTCCAGGTACGTGTCGCGCAGCGCATCGGCCGCGGTCCGGTCGGGCACTTCGCGGAAGCGCAGCCGCCAGCCGGGCCCGTCGCGGTCCGCGGCCAGGACGGTCAGCGGGGTCCGCCTGCCCTCGGCGAAGAGGCGCGCACCGGCCGCGAATCGCTCTTCCGGGCGGTCGGTGAGGGATTCGACGCGAACGGCGCCCCGCAAACCGTGGAGGCCCCGCACCAGGCCGACCACCAGGCGGCCGGGGCCGTCCCGGGAGACCGGCCGGGGGGCGGGCGCCTGCGTCACCTGGCCCTCCCCGGTCGGCTCGCCGGCGAGCTCCGGGGACGGTCTGTCCGCCGCGTCGACCGCGGCGCCATCGGGTGCGGCGACCGCGGCGCCGTCCGTCGGCCCGCCATCGGGCCGCAGCCCCGCCTCGGCCTCCTCGCCAGCGCCCACGCGCCGGCGCCTACTCGATCTCGAGGGTGATGGGCTCACCGTCGCGGGCCGACATCACCTTGAGCAGGGTCCGGAGCGCCTTGGCCACGCTGCCGTTGCGCCCGATCACCTTGCCCATGTCCTCCTCGGCCACGTGGAGCTCGATGACCGTCCCCTCGGCCCCCCGGTGAACGTCCACCTGGACCGCCTCGGGGTCGTCGACCAGGTTGCGCGCGACGAACTCGACCAGCTCACGAGCGGGCATCGCAGGACCTCTACTTTCGCGCCGACTTGGGGGCGGACTTGGCCGTCGAGTTGGCCGGCGCCGCGGCCGTGGCGGGGGCGGCTGCCGGCAGGACGCCGGCGTTGCGCAGGAGGCGCGCCACCGTGTCGGAGGGCCGCGCCCCCTGGGCCAGCCACTTGCGAGCGGCGTCGGCGTCCACCGACAGCTCCACCGGCTCGGTCCGTGGGTTGTAGTGGCCGATCGTCTCGATCGCCCGGCCATCGCGGGCCGCGCGGCTGTCGGTGACGACCAGCCGGTACGACGGCTGCTTGGTGGCCCCGACGCGGGTCAGGCGGATGCGGACTGCCATGGGCGGGAGAACCTCCGTTCTGGTGGGTGCTGGCCAGTTGCTGGGTGACGGTCAATTGCCAGGTCACGGTCGGGCGCGGCGCCGGTACACGGCCGGCTCACTGGACGGTGAGGACGATGCGGAAGCGGACCGGGTCGCCGGCGCTGCCGGTGGCCGCAAACGCCTGGATGTGCTGGACGTAGGGCTTGGTCTCCTTGTCGTACTGGCTGCGCGCGGAGGCCGGCATGGCACCCTCGACGGCGTCCATCGCGGCGGCGATGTCGACGTACCACTGGCCGGTGTTGGAGGCGCCGGCGGCGGCCAGGGCGGCCTTGTAGCGGGCCGTGTCGGCCAGCGAGGAACCCGCCTTGGTATCGAGCACGGCCTTGACGAAGCCGTCGCCGACGCCGAGCACGACCAGGCCGTCGTGCTGCGCCATGGCGAGCTCGACGTGGCCCTGGACCGGCAGCGACGCGCCGCCGAGGGACGAACCGAGGAGCGGGCCGATGTTCGAGAGGTCGCCCAGGTCGACGACGGTGATCGTCGTACCCACGTAGGTCTCCTCGCGGGTCGCGACGCCCGAGCCGCCGAGGCTGGCCAGCGCGAACAGGTTCTTGAGCTGTGTCAGCTTGGCGTCCGCGGTCGCGGCGTCCGGGGCGCTGATCACCAGGCCGCCCGCGACCCCCGAGCCGTCGCGGGTCACGGCCAGCGCGGCGTCACCCATCCAGCCCAGGAGCGAGTCGACACCGCCCAGCCGGGTGAGGGCGTCGTTCAGCTGCTGCGCCCCCTGGCTGGTGCCCGATTGGGCCCGGAGGGCGGCCAGCCCCGCCGTGAGGGTGCTCCCGAGGGAATGGGCCTCGACGACGGCCACCGTGGATCCCGGCAGCTTCGGCGCGAGCTGGCTCACGCTGTTCGTGGCGGTGGTCTTGCCGGTCACGCCGGGGACCGCCCCGTCGACAACCAGGGCGTTCGACTCGAAGCGCAGGCCCAGCGCCATCCAGGCGGGGATCTTCTGAAGCGTGGCCGCGTCGATGGGGGGCGAGGCAGCGGAGGGCAGCCGGGCCAGGACGGCGTCCAGGTAGCCCTTGGTGGCGACGTAGACCCAGCCCACCCGGTCGCCCGAAACGGTGGCTCGGGCCGCCTGATAGCCGCTCGTGGCCGCCAGGCCGCCGCCGCCCTTCGCGTCGAGCGCCGCCTCGACCGAGGTGAGGTCGCCGACGAGCATCACCTGGCCGGTGATCGCCTCGGCGAACAGCTGGCCGCCGCCGCCGGCGCTACCACTCGCCGCCGGGCCGTAGACGTTGACCGAGACCCCGGCGTGCGACTCGGTCCGCACCGGGCTCTGCTTGACGGTCGAGGCGAACCAGGCCTGGGCCGCCGCGACGTCCTTGACCTCGACAACGGCCACGAAGCCACCCGAGTCGATCGCCGCCGGCGCGAGGGCGCCAGGTGAGGGTGATTCGGTGGCGCCGCTCGACAGCCTCGGCAGCCGCGTGATGGCGAAGCCGATCTCGTTGCCCAGCCACGGCTTGAACGTCGTCGTGTAGTCGGTCGCGCCGCCCGAGGCGCTCTTGAACAGGCGGTCCAGCGACTCGTCGATCTTCTGATCGAACGTCGACTGGTCGGCGAAGCCCGGGAAGTGAGCCAGGAAGTCCATGACGTTCTGGCGCTGGTCGCCCGGCAGGTCGGTCCGGACGCCCGCGTAGAACAGGCTGTCCGCCGGGGCGTAGGTGGCGGTCGCGAAAGTCTGGGCGCTCCCGGTCAGGGCGAGGAACGCCCCCGCCCCCACCGCGAGCACCAGGGCGGTCACCAGGAGGGCGATCGCCCAGCGCAGCCCGCGCCTGGCCGGGACGGCCGTCAGTGCGGGACCCGGCCGCCCGACGTCCACCGGCGTGCCTGCCGGCGGGAGGCTGATCTCCTCCACGCTGCCCCGGAGCGGCGGCTGCGGCTGTTCCTCGCTCGCCCCGCCGCCGTACGAACGCTGCTGCTCGTCCATCGCGCTGCTCCTCAGCCCCCGAAGCCGCCGAAGGCCCCCGGACGCCGCCGGAGTCCCGCGACCTGCTTCATCATCTTCTGCAGCTCGCCGAACTGCTTGATCAGCCGGTTCACCTCGGGCAGGGACGACCCCGAGCCGGCCGCGATGCGCCGCCTTCGCGACGCGTTGAGGATGGAGGGGTCCCGGCGCTCGGCCGGGGTCATTGAACGGATGATGGCCTCAACGCGTTGCAGCTCGCCCCGGTCCGCCGAGGCCTGGGCCTCCCGGGCGAGCCCGCCCAGGCCGGGGATCATCTCCACCAGCTGGCCGATCGGGCCCATCCGCTTGACCTGCTGCATCTGGTCGAGCATGTCTTCCAGGGTGAAGCTCGCCCGCCGGAGCTTCTCCTGCATCTGGGCGGCCTGCCGCGCATCGAAGGTCTCCTGGGCGCGCTCGACGAGCGTCAGGATGTCGCCCATGCCCAGGATCCGCCCGGCCAGGCGGTCCGGATAGAACGGCTCCAGGGCGTCGGTCTTCTCGCCCGTGCCCAGGAACTTGACGGGCAGCCCGGTGACCGCGGAGATGCTCAGGGCGGCCCCGCCCCGGGCGTCACCGTCGATCTTGGTCAGGACGAGGCCGCTGAGCGGGACGGCGGCGTGGAACGCCTCGGCGACGCCGACGGCCTCCTGGCCGGTCATGGCATCCACGACGAGGAGGGTTTCCGCGGGCCGGACCCCGGCGGCCAGGTCGGCGATCTCGCCCATCAGCGCCTCGTCGACCGTGAGGCGGCCGGCGGTGTCGAGGATGACCACGTCGCGACCGGTCCGGTGCGCCTGCTCGATCCCGCCCCGGGCGATCTCCAGGACGCCGGTCCCGGCCGGGCCCCGGAAGACGGGGAGCCCGAGCCCGCGGCCCAGGGTCTCCAGCTGGTCGGCCGCGGCCGGGCGGTAGGGATCCGCCGCGACGAGGATCGGCTGGCGTCCGAGCTTGACAACGTGGCGGGCGAGCTTGGCAGCCGTCGTGGTCTTGCCGGAGCCCTGGAGGCCGACCAGGACGATGACGGCTGGCGAGCCCTGCAGGCGGAAGGTACGGTCGCCTGCCGAGAGAAGAGCCACCAGCTCCTCGTGGACGATCTTGACGACCTGCTGGCCGGCGGTGAGCGACTCGAGGATCTCCGCCCCCTCGGCCCGCGCGCGGATGCGGGCCACGAAGTCGCGGACGACCTTGAAGTTGACGTCCGCCTCCAGGAGGGCCAGGCGTACCTCACGCATCGCGGCCTCCACGTCGGCGGCACTGACCCGGCCGCGGCCGGTCAGGGCGCCGAGCGTCCGGCGCAGGCGCTCGCTGAGGGCATCGAACACGTTCGGGACGGACTCCTGCTGTCCTGAGGTCCTGGCGTCCTGGCGGTCAGGTCACCGGCCGTGGGCACGGCCGGCGGGGGCGCGCGGATTCTGGCGACACCCGAGGCGGCCGGAGTGTACCGCATCGCCGCCTGGGATATCGTGCGCCAGTTGGCCACGCGGAGGAACAGCTGATGGCGAAGGGTGGATCCGGCGGAGGCCGGTCCGGCGGGCGCCGGTCGGGCGGCGGCGGGACCGCCGGCCGGCGGCGCGGCCCCGGCTGGCGCGCGGGAGCGCTCCTCGCCGTGGCTGCCCTCCTCGGCCTGACGCTGCTGGCGCCGCTCCTCGCGGGCCAGGCGTCCCCCACGCCCTCCCCTGCGCTCCCCGCTTCGCTCGCGCCGTCGGCCGCGTCCTCCTCCCTCGCCTCCGCCGGCTCCTCCGCATCCGCGAGCCCGTCGGCGAGCCCCTCCGCGACGGCGCGGCCCACCACGGCCCCGACTCCCACTCCTCGACCGGCGGCGACCGCGGCGCCCCCCGCGACCGGCGCCGTGCCCGACTTCCGGCACGTCTACCTGATCGTGATGGAGAACCGCACTTACGGCGAGATCGTGGGCAATTCGGCTGCTCCCTACATCAACAGCCTGATCGCGCGGTACGGCCTGGCGACGGACTACGACGCGGTGGCCCATCCGTCCGAGCCCAACTACGTCGCCCTCTTCTCGGGCTCCACCCAGGGCGTGACCACCGACGGCACCTACAACCTGCCCGGCCGGAACCTGGCCGATCAACTCGACGCCGCCGGCCGGAGCTGGCGCGTCTTCGCCCAGAACGTGCCGCTCGGCTGCTACCCGGGCTACTTGTCGCGCGGCGGCGAGGACGGCAGCGGGACGTACACCCGCAAGCACGAGCCGGCGATCAGCTTCACCGACATCAGCGGCTCGCCGGCGCGCTGCGCCAACATCACCGACTTCAGCCACTTCGATCCGGCCGCGTCCGACTTCGAGCTGATCGTCCCGAACCTGTGCAACGACATGCATGACTGCTCGACAGCGACCGGGGACGCCTTCCTCAAGGGTTTCGTGCCCCGCATCACCTCCAGCCCCGCCTTCGCCGGCAGCGTCCTCTTCATCACCTGGGACGAGGGCTCGGGCTCGGCCGGCGGGGGCGGCCAGGTGGCGACGATCGTGGTCAGCCCCCTGGTCGCTGCCGGCGCGAAGTCGGCCACGCCCCACACGCACTACTCGCTGCTGCGCACGATCCAGGACGCCTGGGGCCTGCCGTGTCTCGCCGCCAGCTGTGCGGCGAACGACCTGCGGGAGTTCTTCGCCCGCTGACCGGCCGCTGCGCCGGCCCGGCACCTCGCCGCACGGGAGCGCGGTGGCCGGGCAGGAGCAGCGTCAGCGGCAGACTCCTGATCCGCTCGGCCGAAGCGAGCGTCGGCGCCGGATCGAGCGCGAGACGCGGATCCGGCATCTGCATCGGGCCGTCCTTGTCGCCTCGGGCACCGAAGAGCGGGACGGCCTCGTCCAGGCCGGATCCGGGCTCCCGCAACGCTGTCGGAGCACCCGCCGGCGGTCCGTTACCGCCCACAAGCGACACCTCCCGCCGGCCCCGGCCAGACTGAGTCAGACCCTGCCGCCGCTCGCGCTGACCGGCCCCGGGCCGACGGCCTCAGGCGAAGAGCGCCGCCACGAACGTTTCGGGATCGAAGAGCAGCAGGTCGCCGACCCGCTCCCCGACGCCGACGAAGCGGACCGGGATGCCGAGGGCATCCTCGATGGCGAAGACGATGCCGCCCTTGGCCGTCGAGTCGAGCTTGGTCAGGACGATCCCGGTCAGGCCGGCCCGCTCGTGGAAGACCTTCGCCTGGGCCAGGCCGTTCTGGCCCGTCGTCGCGTCGAGCACGAAGAGGACCTCGGGCTGTGCGCCGGGCAGGCGGCGGTCCACCACGCGGCGGATCTTCGCGAGCTCGTCCATCAGGTTCGACTTGGTGTGCAGCCGTCCGGCCGTGTCCGCGATCACGACGTCCACGTTGCGGGCGATCGCGGCGTCGAGGGCATCGAAGACGACCGCGCCGGGGTCGGCTCCCGGGGCGTGGGCCACGACCTGAGCTCCCGACCGCTCCGCCCAGATCCGCAGCTGCTCGATCGCGGCCGCGCGGAACGTGTCGGCCGCCGCGAGGAGGACCGTCCTGCCGGCCGCCCGCTCGCGATGGGCCAGCTTGCCGATGGTCGTGGTCTTGCCGGTCCCGTTCACCCCGACCACCAGGATCACGACCGGCTGCCCGGGCGCCGCTGGTTGGGGCCGCCAAAAGGGGTCGCGCGGGGCGAGGAGGGCGGCCAGCTCGGTCCGAACGGCGGCCTCCGGTGAGAGGCCGTCCCGCCGCCGGCGGGCCCGCTCGACGACCTGCATGGCCAGGGCGGGACCCACGTCGCCCGTCATCAGGGTCTCCTCCACCTCCTCCCAGGTCGCCTCGTCGGGCTGACCGCTGCCGAGCAGACCACGGAGGCTGGCCATGAAGCCGCGGCGGCTCCGGCCGACCCCCTCGTCGAGATCCCCGGCCGGCCCCGTGTCGGGCCCGGAGAATGGCTCGCTGGGCGGGACGGTCCCGCCGGGGCCGGCAGGGAGGTCCGCAGGGGCCTCGGCCGCCGGCTCGGCCGCCGAGGGCGAGAGTGCCCCGGGCCCGGGCCCGCCGGCCTGACCGGGTTGCGTCTCCGAGCCGGCTGCGCCCGCTCCGCCCGGCGGACCGGCGGCTTGATCCGGTGCCGCCTCCCCCTCCGCGGCCGGTTCGACGGCCGCCTCGACCGCCGGCTCGGGAGCGCCCGGCTCGGGCGGGGCTTCTTCCTTCGACTTGCGTCGCCAGAACAGGGCGGTTCCTCCAGGCAGGGTCAGGCGTGGTCAGTCGGCCGCGACGGCACCCAGGGCATCGCCGCGCCGGGAACCGTCGGCCAGGGCGCGTGCCTCCTCCAGGCGGAGGCTGACGACGCGGCTCACGGCATCGTCGCCGATCGTCACCCCGTAGAGGGCGTCGGCCGACTCGATCGTCCCGCGATTGTGGGTGATCACGACGAACTGGGTGGCCTCGGCCAGCTCGCGCAGGCTCTCCCCGAACCGGCCGATGTTGGCCTCGTCCAGGGCCGCATCCACCTCGTCGAGGACGCAGAACGGCACCGGCCGGACCTCCAGCATGGCGAAGAGGAGCGCGACCGCGGTGAGGGCTCGCTCGCCGCCAGAGAGCATGGCCAGGGCCTGCGCCTTCTTGCCCGGCGGGCGGGCGACGATCTCCACGCCCGTCGCCGCCAGGTCGTCCGGCTCGGTCAGCGACAGGCGCGCGAAGCCGCCGCCGAAGAGCCGCCGGAAGCGCACGTCGAAGGCCGTCTCCAGGGCCCGAAAGGTGGTCCGGAACTGGTCCGCGATCAGCGTGTTCAGCTCCTCGATCAGGGCCCGCGTCCGGGTGATAGCGGTCAACAGGTCGTCCCGTTGGGCCTCCAGGCCCTCCAGGCGTGTCTTGAGCTGCTGATGCTCCTCGAGGGCGAAGGGGTTGGCGGCACCGAGGTCGTGGAACCGCCGCCGGAGGAGCGCCAGGCGCGCTGGCGAGATCGCCTCCCCGGAAGGCGGCTCCGCCGCCCAGCGCTCGACCACGAGCGCCAGAGCGGCCTCGAGCGACTCCGTCCCCCTGGCCTGCTCGTCCGGCCGCCCGCCGATGTCATCGGGTGCCTCAAGAGTCGCGACGCCCGCCGCCGGCGGCTCCGCTCCTGCCTCCTCCAGCAGCCGCTGCCCCAGCTCGCCGAGGCCGGCCAGCTCCACCAGGACCTGCTCCCGGATCGCGTCGAGGCCGAGCCGGGCCTCGAGGTCACCGACCTCGGCTCCGCGGAGCCGCTCCTCGGCTCCGCGGAGCCGGTCGCGGGCATCGGCCGCGGCACGTTGGGCCGCGGCCAGCCGCTCCCGGTCGGCCGCGTCGGCCGCCCGCAGCTCCTCGAGCGCGGCTCGCGCCGCCCGTTCCCGCGCGCCAGCGGACGCGAGCTCGCCGTCGATCTCCTCGCGCGCCAGGCCCAGGCCCCGCTCCCGCTGATCGAGCTCCGCGCTCTCGCGCCCCGCGCGGGCCAGGCGGTCCTCGTCGAGGGCCGCCGCGGCCGCGGCACGGGCCCGACGCTCCTCCTGCGCGCGGCGCACCCGCTCCTGCTCCGCCTCCTCCGCCGCCAGCCGGTCCCGCTGCGCCCGCAGCTCCGCGACACGCGCCTCCCAGATCCGCGTCGCCTCCACCCCCGCGGCCGTCGCGTCGCCGCCCGCCCCGATGCCGGGCGCGAACGCGGCGCCCGGCGCGAACGTGGTGCCCAGCGCGAACGC
>JAJYJO010000156.1 GCA_021789435.1 Chloroflexota bacterium | reverse complement strand
CCGGCGCAGACGAGCCGGGGGCGGGTCGTTGGCCGGCCCGGCTCGTGACCGCAGCGTGCGCACCGGAGCCGTCCGACCAGCGCAGGCGCGCCCACCCGACCCCGGCTCCGACGGCCGCACCCGACGGACGCGTTCAGGCGATGCCGGGATCGGGAAGCCGCCGGGCCAGCCAGGCGACCGCGAGACCGAGCAGCGCACCCGTGCCGGCGGCCGCCGCCGTCGCCCGACCGAATGCGACGGGGCCCGCGACCGAACCCAGCAGACTGAAGAACACGAGGCCGAGACCCGCCGCCCCGACGGCGAGCGACGCCTGGATCGTCGTCGACAGCAGCCCGCTCGCCGCGCCGGCCCGGTCCGCCGGCACACCCGCCAGCACGATCCCGAACAGCGGGGCCAGGATCAGGCCCTGACCGGCGCCAAGGAGCACCATCGCCGGCGCCAGCGTCCAGTACGTCTCAAACCGATAGAACAGCCCGGCCTCGAGGGCGAGCAGGCCCATGCCCGCCGTGAATGAGACCGCGCCGAGCACGACGATCCGGCTCCCGATGGAGCGTGCCAGCCAGCGTCCGGTCAGCGAGACGAGCAACAACGCCGAGGCATAGGGGAGCATCGTCAGCCCGGCCTCGAGGGGCCCGAATCGGAGGCCGTCCTGGAGCGAGAGCGCGGTCGTGAGGAAGAAGCCTCCGAGCGCGAGGAACAGCGCGACCGCCACACCCAGACCGATCCGCAGACCGGGCAAGCCCAGGAGCGTCGGTGGCAGGAGCGGCTCGTCCCCGGCCGCCTCCATCCGGCGCCCGTGGCGGACCAGGGCCATGAGTGCCAGCGGAACGACTGGCGGCAGCGCCAGTGCCCATACCGGCCAGCCGAGCTCGCGACCCATCGTGGCCGGCACGAGCAGGCTCAGCAGCGCCACCGCCAGCAGGACGCTACCCCGGATGTCGAGACGCGCCCGGATTGCTCCCCGCGTGTCCGGCACGAGCCCGAGGGTGAGCGCCATCGTCAGCAGCCCGATCGGCACGTTGACGAGGAACACGGGACGCCAGGCCAGCCTGGCCAGGTCAGCCTGGACGATGAGCCCGCCGAGAAGCTGGCCGGTGACGGCCGCCGCACCGAGGGTCCCACCGTACAGGGCGAGCGCACGCTGGCGATCGCGCCCGCTGAGGCCGGCCTGGATCGCGGCCAGGACCTGCGGCACGAGGAGCGCCGCCGCGACACCCTGGGCGATGCGTGCGCCGACCAGCATGGCCGCGTTCGGGGCGAGGCCGCACAGCGCGGACGCCAGCGTGAAGCCGGCGATCCCGATCAGGAACACGCCGCGCCGGCCACGGGTATCGCCCAGGCGGCCGCCCGGAACGAGGAAGACGGCATAGGCGGTGCCATACCCGGCCACGATCAGCTCCAGGGCGGCGGAGCTCGCATCGAGCGTCCGAGCGATGCTCGGCAGGGCCACGTTGACGATGAAGAAGTCGCCGACGGCCATCGACAGGCCGAGCAACAGGACGGCCACGCCGGCCCAGGTGAGCGAGCGATCCAAGGCGGCGGTGGGTTGGATGAGAACCGCGGGTTCCGCGGTGAGAGCGGTGGTCATGCGGGGCAGCATCACCGCTCTACCGGGCTGGTACCAGAAGCATGCTCATCCTGGTATCCACGCCACCTGGCAACAGACTCACGAATGAGGCATGCTGGTCGCATGAGCGCGATCGATCAGGCCGTCCCGGCCAGCCGGGTTCGGCCGCCGTTCCGACATCGACCGACCGACCCGACGCCGCCGCCCGACCGGATGCCCCGGAGCGACATCGTCGAATCGGCCGGGCCGAGCCAGCTCGAAGGTCCCGCCGCTCGCCGGCACGAGCTGGCCGACTTCCTCCGGTCCCGCCGGGCTCGCCTCGCGCCGGAGGACGTCGGCCTGCCGCCCGGACGGCGTCGCCGAACGCCGGGCCTCCGCCGCGAGGAGGTCGCCGAGCTCGCCAGCGTCGGCCTCACCTGGTACACCTGGCTCGAGCAGGGCCGCGAGATCCGGGCCAGCGCGGACGTCGTGGAGGCCGTCGCAACGGCGCTCCGGCTGAACGCCGACGAACGCGACCACCTGCACGCCCTCGCCGGCACGCCCCAGTCACGCCACGTCGATGGTGGCCACGAGATCCCGGCCTCCGTTCAGGCGATCCTCGATGCGCTCGACCCGTGTCCGGCCTACGTCCTGAACGCGCGCTACGACGTCCTCGCCTGGAATCGGGCCGAAGCCGCCCTCGTCGGCGGCTTCGAGCAGCTGGTCAGGCGCGACCGCAACATGCTCTGGCTTGTCTTTACCGATCCCGCCTGGCGCGAGTTGCTGATCGACTACGAGACCGACGTTTCGCTGATGGTCGCGCGGTTCCGTGCGGCGATGGGTCGGCACGTCGGGGAGCCGGCCTGGTCGTCGCTGGTCGGTCGGCTCAGCGAGGCGTCGCCGGCGTTTCGCGAGATCTGGGAACGGCACGAGGTCGTTGGTGCCGTCTCGAAGG
>JAJYJO010000155.1 GCA_021789435.1 Chloroflexota bacterium | reverse complement strand
AGGAGCAGCAGGGCGGCACCGGCCAGCAGCAAAAGACGGTACTGGCGCGGCCGCCAGGCGAGGGGTGGCAGCCCACCCGGCCGGACGTCGTGCCGGTCGGCGCTTCCGGGCGAGCCGTCCGATCCGCCAGGAACGGCGGCCCCGGTCGGATCGGCCGCTCCGCTCGTTTCCGGCCCGGCGCCCGCGCCGGTCCTGGCAGCCTGGCCCACGCGCGAAGCTTACCGCCCGGTCAGGTGCCCGCGCCTCCCGGGGAGGCGCCGGGGACGGTCAGTCGTTCGGGCGCAGGGCCTCAGGCCGGCGCGCTCGATTCGCCGCCCTGGACCTCCGCCAGGATCAGGTCACGCGCCTCGGGCGGCAGCAGCCCCTCCACCAGCGCGGTCAGGAGGTGGCTCTGGCGAAGCAGCTCGCGGTCCTGGGCGTCCAGGTGGGCCATCGTCGACTCCAGGTCGGGGAAGGTCTTGCCCACCGTCCGGTACTCCTCGTCCGCCCGGACTTCGGCATGCCGGCCCTGGAGGTTCTGGCCGACCATGATCAGCGGTATCAGCAGCAGCTGGACGATGTTGCCCGGAAAGAGCAGGAAGGCGAACGGGTAGGGGTCGAAGGCGGCCTTGCCGGAGGCGACCTGGAAGAGCATCCAGGCGGCCATGAAGGCCGCGAAGAAGTAGACCGCGTACATCGTCCCGATCGCGCCGGTGATCACCAGCGCGATCCGGTCCTGGAGCTTCAGGCTGCCAGGACCTTCTTGTGGGTGTTGACATGGGTCTGCGCCTGCGGCTTGAACGCTCCCAGGCTGGTGCGAGTTGTGGCCACGAAGCCCTCCTCAGGTGGCCGGCGATCGTAGCGCGGCGGTCGCGGCATTCAGCGACGGACTCTGGAGCGCCGCTCGCGCCGCGACCAGCGCCGCGGCCCCACGTGAGCGCGTCGCGTCGTCCGGGACCCACGCGCGGCATCCGGCCCGCTGGGGCACGCTGGCGCCCGCTGCACCGACAGGGAGAAGCCCCATGCCCTCGCCCATCGCGGCCGTGGATCGCGACCGGCTTCGCCGCCTGATGGCCGCCGAGGAGCGATCCTTCCTCGCCACGCACCCCCGCTCCGGCGAGCTCTTCCGGCGCGCGGAGAGCTCGCTGCTGGCGGGCGTGCCGATGAACTGGATGGTCAAGTGGGCCGGCGCTTACCCGGTCTTCGTCGCGGAGGCGGAGGGAGCCCGCTTCCGGGACGTGGACGGCCACGAGTACGTCGACTTCTGCCTGGGCGACACAGGGGCGATGACCGGCCACTCCCCCGGCCCGACCGTCGAGGCGGTCCGGCGCCAGGTCGGCCGGGGAATCACCACCATGCTCCCGTCCGAGGACGCGGCGATCGTGGGTGAAGAGCTCCAGCGACGGTTCGGGCTCCGCTTCTGGCAGTTCACCCTCTCCGCCACCGACGCCAACCGCTTCGCCCTCCGGCTGGCCCGCCAGGTAACCGGCCGGCGGAGGAGGCTGGTCTTTGACTACTGCTATCACGGCTCGGTCGACGAGACCTTCGCTACGCTGGACCCGGCAACCGGTGCGGTCCGAGCCCGGAAGGGGAACATCGGGCCGGGCGTGGACCCGGCTGTCACAACTCGCGTCGTCGCGTTCAACGACGTGGCCGCGCTCGAGGCGGCGCTGGCCGCCGGGGACGTGGCTGCCGTCCTCGCGGAGCCGGCCCTGACGAATATCGGGATCGTCCTGCCGGCGCCTGGCTTCCACGACGCCCTGCGCGCGCTCACCCGTCGCCACGGGACCCTGCTGATCATCGACGAGACGCACACGATCTGCGCCGGGCCCGGCGGCTACACGCGGGCCCACGGCCTCGATCCGGACATGCTGGTGATCGGCAAGCCGATCGGCGGCGGGATCCCCGCCGGGACGTACGGCTTCACCGAGGCGGTCGCCGAGCGGATCTCGGCCGCCATCGAGCTGGAGGACTGCGACGTCGGCGGCATCGGCGGGACCCTGGCCGGCTACGTCCTCTCGCTGGCGGCGATGCGGGCGACGCTGACGGAGGTGCTCACCGCGCCGGCCTTCGAGCGGATGATCCGCCTGGCGGAGCGCTGGGAGGCGGGCGTCAACGCGGCCCTCGCCGAGCGGTCCGTCCCCTGGCACGTCACACGGCTCGGCGCCCGGGCCGAGTACCACTTCCGGCCGACGCCCCCGCGGACGGGCGCCGAGGCGGCCGTCGCGGGCGACTTCCCGCTCGAGCGCTTCCTGCATCTCCATGCCCTGAACCGCGGGATCCTGATGACCCCCTTCCACAACATGGCCCTGATGTCGCCCGCCACGGTCGAGGCGGACGTCGACCGCCACACCCAGGTCTTCCGCGCGGCAGTCGAGGCACTCTTCGCGTCCTGAGGTCGCAGCGGCACGGGATGGGGCACCGCCGCGATCGCCGCTGCGAGGATCCTGTGGATGTCCCAGGGGTGGTGGCACCCCGGGACGTCGCGCTGCCCGCGAGCGTCGCAGCTCGTGGATGTCACACCTGGGTCCGGCCGTGCGTTTGACAGGAACCGCCGGA
>JAJYJO010000007.1 GCA_021789435.1 Chloroflexota bacterium | reverse complement strand
GTATCTTCTTTCCCACGGTGGTCCTCCTTCTCTGCGGGCGTCTTGCAGGACACCCCGAACCTTGCCAGAGGCAAGGCCTCAGATGGCGGACCACCGCCCTACTTCAACAAATCGGGGGACAACCTCCGGCGACCGCCGGCGGGCCATTGGCGCGCGTCGCCCCGACTCGCTTTTCGCCCCCGCGCCGGACGGAAGATCGGTGATCCAGCGGCGATGGATCAGGCCGGCCCCGGGTTACTCTTCCGCCCGGATCGGCACCTGCAGGCTGGCCTGCGGTCGCTGGCCTTCGCTCTTGGGCCAGAAGACGGCGAGCGGGTCGAGCGTCACGAGAGCCGCGAGTGCCGTGCCGAAGAGCGGGCCGACCGCGCGTGGAAACGCGAGCAGGGACCAAGCCAGCTCATAGAAGCACCAGCCGACAAGGAACCAGAGTAGGGCGGCGACAAGTCGTTTGGCCATGCGGCAACGATCTGCTCTGGTGGAGAGTCGGGGCATCCCCCGAACGTCCCTCGCGCGACCCCCCGTCGGGCTACCGCACGGTCAGTGCACCAGGCCGCGCTGCTCCAGGTGGTAGAGCTGGTTCGGGTCGTAGGGCATCGTCAGGTTGGAGCCGCCGCCGATCATCCACTGCCACGAGATGATCTGGATGGACGCGGTGCCGCCGACCGAGCCGCCGCCCACGAGCGTAACCTGAACCTTCGGCGCGTAGATCGTGCCGGCAATGTTCATGTTCACCTGCCCGCCGATCGTGACGCCGGAGGAGTTCGGACTCAGGAGGCTCCCGCTCGCATTGCCGTCCTGCCAAAGGAGCATCCCCTTGTAGGGGCCGCTATCCATTGGTGCCAAGTCAAGGGTGGCCTGAGCCTCCAGGTCGATCGGCCCCTGACACTGAGTGGCTGTGCTCGAGGCGGTGCCGTTGATGCACTGACTGTGGGAGGCGGGGTTGTCCGTGCTGAAGATGAGGACCGGGGCAGGCGAACCCGAGCCGCCCATCACCGATGTGAGCGAGCCCCCGGAATTCAGTTTGATGCCGCCGCCGGCCATGATGTAGATGCCGGGGGTGAGCTGGAGCGTCACGTTGTTGCTGATGTTCCAGCCGCCGTAGTAGGTCCCTGGATTCAAGGTTACGCAGGTCGAGCCGGTCACTGAGCAGGTGGCGTCCGCGGACCAGGCCATGCTGCCCACACCGCAGCCTTTCGAGGCATTTCCCGTGGGACCTGTCGTCGGTCCACCGGCGCCACACTGGCCAGCCGGGTAGGCGCTCGGATCAGGTGGCTGCAGGTCGGCCAGCGGATCGCCCACCTGCAGTGCCCCCTGGGTGACGCCATTCCCCGGCGCGCTCGTCGTGATCGTGGCGTTGTTGTTCTCGGCGCACGTCCCGGTCACGAAGATCGCCGGCGCCGTGATGCCGGATCCGCCGGTCACCTGGAGCGCCCCCGTGCCGCTGCTGCCCGCCAGCGCGCAGCTGGCCAACGTCGGTGGGGAGACGACGCCCCCGAAGGTCGAATTCACCTGAACGTAACCGCCCTGGTACGGCTGGCCGGTCGCGGGATCCGTCGCCGGAACAATCGACACCTTTGCGGTTCCCCCGTTCCCGCCGATCTTGCCGCTGGCCGAGTCGCTGTTGGGATCGAGCGCGATCAGCGAGTAGGAGTTGGAGTCACCCGACGTGTTGGCCGCGACCGCAGAGGCGGTGACGGATGAGGTCGGGTTGCCGAAGATCTGCCAGAAGAAGTTGGGGTGCTGGCGCGTGATTGAAACCTGGACGTAGCCGAAATAACCCTCGAACCTGCCCGCGGAGGTGCCAACCGGAGGATAGTTGACCGTCAGCTGAGCGCTCTCGGGATCGTTGGCCTGGACGCACCCATCGTCGGTGGAGGCCGAGGGAAAGAATCCGCTCGCGCGGGCATAGTGGCACGCGGCTTCGATCATCTGGGGCGTCGCGCCGTATTGGAAGTCGGCCTGCACGTACTTGGCCGCCGCGATGGCTCCAGGGTCGATGGCGTTCTGCTCCTGCCGGCGGAGCATCCAGGACATGCCGAGGTCGAACACGAGCGCAGCGATCAGGAGGAGGACGAAGAGCGTCCCCGTGAAGATGACCAACACCTGTCCGCGCTGGCGAAAGCTGTCACTCACCCGGGAACCCCCTACTGCTGGCGTTCGATCGGCTCGGTGATGACGGCCCTCATCGTCACCACGTTCGGGATCATGAGGAAGCCCGCCATCGGTGGCGTCCACTGGTAGCAGGCGTAGACGGTGACGCTGTTCGCAACGATCTCGCCGGTCCGGTCCGACTGGTCACTGGCCGTGTCCGCGGTACTCAGGCCGGCGGCGCAGGCGATCTGCGAGACGTTGTTCTGTGGATCGGCAACGCCGCCGATGCTGCAGGCCGCCGTCACGCTGGCGACGTTGACGGAAGAGCCCGAGATGTCATACGTCCCGGGCGGCGGGTAGTCCCACCAGTTTGTAGCGCCGCTCGTCGTCCAGTCGGGATCGACGTAGCCGGACCAGCAGGCGGCCACGTAGATCTTCGAGCGATCCAGGCCCCAGGTGGCGTCACGACCTGCCGCGGTCATCAACGGCCAGCCGTTCTCCGGCGCATCCGAGCGCGCGTAGCTTGGCGGCACGTTCTGCCACGGATCGAGGTGGGAAACCGTCGGGTTCTGGGCGGTCGCGCTGTGGATCGAGGCGTAGCGGGCGGCCTCGCGGGCAGCATTGGTCAACTGCTCCTGGTAGAAGAGTCCCAGCCCCACCACGATGATCCCGAACAGGATGAGGGCGAAGATCGGAAACACCAGCGCGAACTCGACGAGGGCCTGCCCTCGTTTGGCCTGGCCGAACGGCCGGGTCCGGGCGGAACGCTTCATCAGTACGCCGCCACGACGAAGTTCGAGCTCTGGCGCAGGAAGACCGGCCCGACGTGGAAGAACGCCGGCACGTTCGTCAGCATGTCGAATCGGTAACAGATGCGGACCTCGACGAAGGGGAGGCCGTTGGGATCAAGGGCCGTGCTCCAGGTGCCGCCATTCCCAGGGGTGAGAAGGTTCGGACAGCTCTGGGCGAAGAAGGCAGCGTCCGTCGGGTCGGACGGGGGGGCCATCCCGCAGGTGTCGCCGGGCTGGTTGGCGCCGTCCGGGAGCGTGTACGAGGAGTCGTGGACGCACGCCGCGACGGCCGGCATGCGGCCGTTGATCGCCGGTATCGTGCAGCCCACGGTGGGATCCAGCTGGACACCCGGCACGTTGGCCAACTCGCTGCAGGCAACGGACAGGGCCCTTTGATCGGTGGCGCCGTAGAGCGATGTGCTCGTCATGGCCGGTTCGCCGTAGATCTGGGTGTATGTCTGGGCGCCGGCTTCGGCGCCGTCGCGCCCCGCCGCCTGCATGGCGATCCCCGCCGCGAAGACGCGGCCGAGGTCAGCGATGCCGAGCAACAACACGAGCAGGATCGGCAGGATGAGGCTGAACTCGACGAGGGACTGGCCCCTGGCGGACCGGGCGCGGCGCGCAGCCTGCAAGCCCAGCCGGCTCACTCGGCTCGACCCGAAGGAGAGCATGGCGAACCGGAAGCAGGCACGCACAGCCTGACGTCGGCGAGGGGTTTAGGGGCCGTGGAGGGACGAAGAGCGCTTCGGGTCACGATGGTACTGCCGTAATCCCCCGGCCCGCGGATGGTACCGCGCCGCACCTTGCAGGAACACTGTCAGGAGCGTGCGGCGGCGCGGTACCGTTGCCCGACGGCAACGGCTGGGCTTGGGTCTCCGGCCCGGCTTGCGGCGACCCCCGGCAGCGGGCTACGCTGCGCCCGTGATCGTGGTCATCGGCTCGCCCGCGTATCGCCCGCCCGACGGGGGGCCGGGCGGAGGAGCCGGCCCGGTCTTCGCGATCGCGGCCGCCGCCGCCGCTGCGGGCGGGACCGTGGAGCTGCTGGGCCGGGTCGGCGAGGACCCGGCGGGGGAGGCGCTGGTCCTGGCTCTGGCGGCGGCGAGGGTCGGGCATGTCGCCCTCCTGCGCGACGCGGGCCGGCCCACGCCGGTCGTCGCCGCGCGGCCGGAGGGCGAGTCGGAGCGCCTGCGACCGGATCCGGAAGGCGACCTGAACGGTGACCTCCGCGAGGCGGTCCTGCTCGCGCTGGCGGAGCCGGAGGCGGCGTCCCCGGCCCGAGTGGCCGGGGAGCCGACACTCGACGCGGCGGACCTGGAGCTCGGCCTCCGTTACCTCGGAGATTTCCGGGTCGTGGTCGTCGCGGAGCCGCTCGACGCGGCGGCCGCGGCGGTCGTCCGGGACGCGGCGGCCTTCTGCTCGGCCCAGGTGGTGCTGGTGGTGGAGCCCGGCGCGACCGGGCCGGCCGAGCTGGTCGATGCGACCGTGCTGGAATCGCCGGTCTCCGACCCCGACGGCCGATTCGCCGGCCTCGTGGGCGCGTACGCCGCCGAGCTCGACGGCGGGCGAGCGCCCGGGGAGGCGTTCCGCGCCGCGATCGACCGGATCGGCTGGGAGCCGGCGCCCGCCTGAGGAACGGTTCGCCCGTGGCAGGGTCGGCCTGGCCGGCCCGGTCCGGTCAGTGCGCGAAGGCCGCCCGCAGGTCCAGCGACGCGCGCTGCTCCGGGGTCAGCACGACCTGGAGGATCTGGGCCGCGAGGTCCCAGTCGGAGCCACCGAGGGAGCGGAACGTCTCGACCAGGCCGCGCGTCTCGCTGGACTCCGCCAGGCCCTCCCGTTGCCTTTCCAGAGTGCCGAGGGCCGCCCGGAGCGCGGCCCGATCCAGCCGCGGCGACTCGTCGAGGATCTCGGCCAGCGTCGCATAGAACTCGCCCCGGAAGGTCCACGGGTAGTACTCGCCGCAGACGATGCAGAAGTGCGGCACGTCGAAGGCGAGCGTGGGGGTCGCGCCCGGGATCGGGTAACCGCAGCCGGGGCAGGCGAGGATGGTCCCCGTGCCGCAGGCCGGACAGCGCACGTCGGTGGTCCGCACCGCCAGCGGGTCGGCCCGGTTCGTCGCCGCGCCGCGGGCCAGCCCGGGGTCCTCCTCGGCCGCGAGCAGGTGGCCGTTCATGCAGACCCGGGCCGCGCGGCGCGGCGGCGGCGTCCGCTGGGCCGGGGTGGGGAGCGCTCCGAGCATGGCCGGGAGTCTAGCATCGCCGTCTGGTTGGCCCGGCCGGCCGCGGCCAGCGGCCGGGAGCTGCGGCCGCCCTTCGACCCTGCCGGCCCGGCCTGCCGGATGTCGCGGCCGAGGGCCGGCATCCTTGCCGGCATCCTTGGTAGAGTCCGACGCGATGACCGACCCGACCCGCCCCGGTCCGCTCGACCGGGCGACCGCGCTCAGCCTCCTCGAGCGTGCGGATGCGCTCTTCGCCTCTGGGGAGGAGGAGTCGGCCGGCAGCCTCTACCGGCGCGTCTTCGGCCACGCCGATCCCGACGTATCGGCCGCCGCGCTCCTCGGGATCGGCAACGTCGTCTACCGCTCGGAGGGCGACGCCGCGGCCCTGCCCGTCTGGCAGCAGGCCGCCGACCTTGGAGAGACACCCTCGGCGTACCCCGCCTGGCGCCAGGTCGCGGCCGCCCAGGTGCGCCTCGGCGACCTGCCGGCGGCCCTGCGGGCCTACCGGGAAGCCGAGCGGCGTGCCCCGCCCGAGGATCGCCAGGAGATCGCTTCGCGGCTGGGCTGGCTGTCCAAGGAGACGGGGGACCGGCGCTCCGCCCGGCGCTACTTCGCCCGCAGCCGCTCGGCCGGCCCACTGCCCTGGCTCACCTACCTGATCATCGCCGTCACGGTGGGCGTGAGCGTGACCGCCTGGTTCGCCCCGAACAGCAACGAGATCTACGCGGCCCTCGCCTATACCAGGGCCGGCGTGGCGGCCGGCGAGTACTGGCGGCTGTGGACCGTGACGCTGCTGCACTTCCCGTTCCAGCAGGACCCGATCTTCGCCCTGATGCACCTGGGCTTCAACATGTATGCGCTCTACCTGGTCGGCCCGATCGTCGAGCAGCTCTACGGCGCCCGACTCTTCGGGCTGATCTACCTGCTGGCGGCGGCGGGCGGCTCGGTCGGGACCTTCGTCTTCGGTTCCGGAGCGGAGGGCGTCGGGGCATCAGGTGCCATCTTCGGCCTGTTCGGGGTCCTCTTCGCCGCTTCGCGGGCCCATCGTCCGATGGTCGACCGGCGCAGCCAGGCGATTCTCGGCCAGGTCGGCTTCGTCATCGTCTTCAATCTTCTGCTCGGCTTCAGCCTGGGCGGGATCATCGACAACTTCGCCCACCTGGGCGGCCTCGTCTCGGGCCTCTGGCTCGGCTTCATCCTGCCGCCGACGGGCGCACCGACCCTGGCCGGCATGTGGCAGCGACCGGGCGCCACCGCTGCCGTGGAGAGCACCGGCGGGTCGCCGACCCTCCTCCGCGTGCTCGGCGTGGCGGCCCTGGTGGTGGCACTTGTGGTGGGCCTCCTGATCGGGAGCGACCCCAGCCGGCCCGTCGCGGGCGGGTCGGCCCCACCCGGTTCCAGCGCCGTGGTTGTTCTGCCCCGGCCGGACATGCTGCCCGGCTGACACGAGCCGCGCCCAGGGCGGCGCCACGGACCGGCTCAGGGCGGCGTCGATCCGGTCGCCGGCGTCACCGCTAGGTCGGGCCGGTCGCGGAGGCGGTCCAGGAGCCGGTAGAACTGCCGGCGCGCCGAGCGGGCAGCCTGGGCGGCCAGCGTCACCCCCGGGCCGGGGTCGCGCTCCAGCGGCAGCGGCACCACGACGGAGCGTCGGAGCGGCGGCGGCTCCGGGCCGGTCCCGGTCGCCCCGACGCGGAGCACGGCGCTCCACCAGGCATCGAGGTAGGCTGCCTCGAGGAATCGCTCGTCGAGGGGACCGAGCCCCGCGTAGTCCGACCGCCGGAACGCCAGCCAGCAGCCCTCGATCGCGACGGCCTCCGGGCCGGCGGCCGGGGCGAAATGGCGCAGGTCGGTCGAGGCGAGGCCGAACGGCCCGGCGAGCGCCACCGCGGGGTCGGCCAGGGCAGCCGCCAGCGGCGCGAAGGCGTCGCCGGTGGGCCGCACGGACGGGTCGGCGAGCACCACCAGCTCGCCCACGGCGCGCCGGAGGGCGGCGTTGCGCGCCCCCGCCGCACCGATCGGGACGGAGGTGCGGACGACCTCCAGGGCCAGGCCGGCGATCGGGGCGAGGTCGGGCGCGCCGGGCCGGAGGCGCTCGTCCATCTCCCGCGAGGGGTCGTCGGCCGCGACCACCACCTGCGTCCCGGCCGGGGCATGCCGGCGCAGCCCCGCGAGGAGGCGGGCCAGCGCCTCCGGGTCGGAGCCCGCCGCGATCGCCACGGTCCAGGCGGCCGTGGGTGGATCCGCCAGCCGGGAGGGCACGGCGGCCGACGTGCCGTATCGGACGAGGCCGTCCGCGATGCGGTCCGGCGCCACGGCCCGCCGCAGGGAGGTGTGCGTGCCACGGTCGAGCGGCTTCCAGCCGGCGGCCTCGATCTCGGCCCGCAGCGCGTCCGCCGTCGCCCAGTGCCGGCGGGCCCGAGCCGCCGAGCGGCGGCGGACCAGGTCGCGCAGGGCCTCCGGCGCCCGGTCGTCGTCGTCCAACGGCTGCGGCCGCGCGTCCTCGACGTCCTCCCGCGAGGGTTCGAGCCGCGCGGCGGGGCCGGGCGGCTCGGCTGCGTCGGGATTGGCGAGCCGATCGGGACCGTCGGGTTTGGAGGGCACCCCGCGAATCTATCCGGTCGCCGACGGCCGGGCACGGCGGCGCGCCGCATCCTCCACGGCGGTGGTCGTCCCCGGCGCGGGAGTGCCGGCCGGCTGGCGGGGCAGGACGGGCAGCACCACCGATACGCGGGCACCGTGCGGCGCGACGTTCTCCGCCCGTGCCTCGCCGCCGTGCGCGCGGGCCAGCTCGCGGACGATGGCCAGGCCCAGCCCGGAGCCGCCTCCCGCCCGCGCGGCGTCGGCCCGGAAGAAGCGCTCGAAGACCCGCTCGATCGTGCCCGGCAGGAAGCCGGGCCCATCGTCGGTGACGGCGAAGGCGACGCCTGCAGGGTAGCCGGGCGCCGGGGGCATGGGCCGCGCCTCCAGCCAGACGTGGCCGCCCTCGGCGGGCAGGGCGGCCAGGGCGTTGTCGACCAGGTTGGCCAGGATCCGATCGACGGCCAAGTGGTCGGCCGCGAAGGCGAGCGGCGGGTCGCCCGGCGCCGGCGCCGTCACCGCCAGGGATGCCCCGCGGGCCGTCGCCCGGGCCGCGAAGCGCTCGACGGTCCGCCGGAGCAGCTGGCCGGCTTCGAGGTTCTCGGGCCGGAGGCCCGCCGCCCCGCTGCGCAGACGCTCGATGGCGCCCAGCTCGCCGGCCAGCCGGTCCAGCCGGCCCGCCTCCTCGGCGATGGCCCGCGCGGCGCGGCCGGCCGCCTCGCCCGTCGCCGTGCCGTCGGCCAGCGCCTCGGCGAAGCCGGTGATGACCGTCAGGGGGGTCCGGAGGTCGTGGCGCAGGTTCGCCAGCAGCTCCTCCTCGCGGTCGCGGGTCTCGGCGAGGGCAGCGCTCATCGCGTTGAAGCGCTCGGTCAGCTCGCGCACCTCGGCCGGGCCCTGCAGCGGCAGCGGCGCCGTCCCCGAGGCGGGCAGGTCGGCCGCCGCGGCCGCCAGTCGGTGGAGCGGCCGGGAGACGGAACGAGAGAGGAGCCAGGCGATCGGGGCGCCGACCAGGACCAGGACGAGCAGGACCACCGGCAGGGCCGTCAGGAGGTCCCCCAGCGCCTGGGCGCGGGCGCGATCGGGGGTCGCCACCACCAGCGCCCGTGGCCCGAGCCCGACGGGCGCCCGGAGCATCGTGGCGGCATAGTCGTAGCGTGTCCCGTCCGGCGCCGTGAAGGTGCCCTTCTGGGTCGTGCCGCGGGCACCCGTCGGGGAGAGCCGGGGCGCGCCGATCGCCAGGAGGGCGGTCCCCTCGAGGTCCACCAGCTGGCCGCCGGCCGTCACCAGCCCGGCCGAGATGTCCCGCCGGGCGAGCTCGTCCCGAGTCGCCAGGAGCGTCTCGGTGGCGCTCTGCGAGCTGAGAGCGCGGCCGCGCTGGATCACCAGCGCCACACTCACGTTGGCCAGGTTGTCCTGGGCGGACGAGCGGTGGAGGCCGGTCAGGACGACGACCAGCGTGCCTCCGACGGCCAGCAGCACGGCGAGGGCCAAGCCGGCGAAGGCGAGGAGGATGCGCCCGGAGAGGCCCCGCGGCATCGCCGCCTCAGCCGCGTCTGGTCGGTGCCGGGTCCGCCGGGGGCAGTGGCGCGCGGGGCGGCGGCATGAGGCGGTAGCCGACGCCCCGGACCGTCTCGATCGGAGGTCCGTCGTCGCCGAGCTTCTTGCGCACCTCCGCGACGTGGACGTCCACGGTCCGCGTCTCGCCCGGGAAGTCCGTCCCCCAGACGTCCTCGAGGAGCGCGTCCCGAGTCAGGACCACGCCGGGGTCGCGGGCCAGCGCCGCCAGGAGGTCGAACTCACGGGCCCGGAGCTCCAGGTGGCGCTCGCCGACGCTGGCCTCCCGCCGGCGTGGATCGATCCGCAGCTCGCCGACCTCGATGGGCCGGCCGCCGCGGGCCGTGGCCTCCGTCCGGCGCAGGATCGCCTTGACCCGCGCCACCAGGGCCCGGGGGTTGAACGGCTTGGTCACATAGTCGTCGGCGCCGAGCTCCAGGCCGACGATCGCGTCGACGTCGTCCGAGCGGGCGGTCAGCATCAGGATCGGCGTCTCGCCACGGCGGCGGAGCTCGCGGCAGACCTCGAAGCCGTCCATCCGGGGCAGCATCAGGTCCAGGATCACGAGATCCGGATCGTGGCGCCGGTGGAGGGTCAGCGCCTCCTCGCCGTCGGCGGCCGCCAGGACGCCATAGCCCTCCTTCTCGAGGTAGAGTCGGAGCAGCTCCACGATGTTGCGCTCGTCGTCGACGACGAGGACGGTCTTCATGGCCGGGCAGGATACCCTCCGGCCCGCCGCCTCGTGGGGGCGAATGTAAGCGCCGGGTAAAGTGGCCGGCCGCCAAGACGGGCGCCGGACCTGCGCGGTCCCCCACGGGGGCCGCCTCAGGGTCGGCGAGTGACGGACAGGGACCCGCCACGCCGGGGGCCGGCGTGGCGGGGGAGGGAGGGGGAGGAGCGGGACGGGTCGCGGGTCAGGCGGCCGTCCCCTGCGTCATGATCGCCTTGGCGGCGTTGATCGGGATCGCGAAGCCGATCCCCTGGGCGCTCGAGGCGGTCGCGGTGTCGATGCCGATCACCTGGCCGGCCAGGTCGAGGAGCGGGCCGCCGCTGTTGCCCGGGTTGATCGCCGCATCCGTCTGCAGCAGGTTGGTCAGGTTGCGGAGCTGGCGGGTCTGGTCGTCGACCACCTGGATCGAACGTCCGGTGGCGGAGAGGATGCCGCTGGTGACGGTGTCGGTGAAGGTCCCGAGGGGGCTGCCGATGGCGACCAGGGTCTGGCCGACCTGGAGGGTCGAGGAATCGCCGATCGCCACAGTCGGCAGGCCGGTGGCATTCACGGCCACGACGGCGAGGTCATGGGTCGGGTCGCTGGCGACCACGCGGCCGGCCAGCTGGCGGCCGTCCTCGAGCGTCACGGTCAGGCTGCTGGCGCCCTCCACGACGTGGTAGTTGGTGAGGATGCGCCCGTTGGAGGTGTAGATGAAGCCGGAGCCGACACCGGTCGATGGAACCGAGAACGGGTTGAGGTTGGAGGCGGTGTCCGTGCTGGTGATGGTGACCACGGCCGGGCTGACCTTGGCCGCCACCGAGACGATCGCCGAGGAGGGGTCGGTCACGGTCACCGAGGAGGTGGACTGGCTCGAGCCACTCGAGGTCGAGGTCTGGGTGGCGGTCCCGGGCGCGCTGGTGGCGGCCGGGGGAGCGGTCGCGCCCACGAGGAAGGCAGTGCCGGCCGAGGCGAGGATGGCCGACAGCAGTGCCGAGGTCACGACGAGGGGCAGCAGGCGGCCGGCCCTGCGCTCCGGGGTGGGGGCCGAGGGGCCGGGCGCCGGCGCGGCCGAGGGCGTCCAGAACCCGGCCGCCGGCGCGGCTGGCTCCGGCGCGGCCGGCTCCGGTGCGACCGGCTCCCGTGCCGCGGCCGTCCAGGGGTCGGGCTCGGGGGCGGGCAGCGCGTCCGCCGGCGTCTCGGGGATGGGGTCCACGGGCTTGGGGGCCGCCGGGTCCTCGCCCGGGAACGGCGGGTGAAGCATCTCGTTCATGGCTCTGGTGTAGGCCTCGTTGATGAGAGCGTCCTGAGAGCTCGCTGGCGAATGCTGCCGCCTCAGCCGACCACCGAAGGGTATGCCGGAGAGGAGAGCAGCGCAGGTGAGGCTCCGGGCTCCAGCGCCAGCCAGGCCCGGCCGAGGATGCTGGAGATCGGGACCGGACCGTAGCCGCGGGAGTCATAGGAGTCGGCGCGGTGATCGCCGAGGACGAAGACGTCGCCGGCCGGCACGGTCAGCTCGTAGTCGGCCACGGACGTCGTCGTCAGCTCGCCGTCGTAGACGTACGGCTCGGCGAGCTCCTGGCCGTTGATGTAGACGTGGCCGGCCCGGATCGAGACGTGCTCGCCGGGCAGGCCGATGACGCGCTTGACGAACGGCTCGCCGGTGTAGCCGGCGATCGGGGGCCGGAAGACCACCACCTCGCCCCGCTGGATGCCATTCAGCTCGGGGCTGACCCGGTCGACAAGGAGCACGGCGCCGGGCTCGAGCGTGGTGACCATGCTGCTGTGCTGGACGATGAACGGGGAGGCGAAGACGCCGCCGATCACGAGGACCGGGATCAGGCCGAGGGTCGCCAGGAGCGCCCGCCGGCCCGGCCGCGCCAGGCGACGGCGGCGACGGCCGGCGGCCGGGAGGGTGGTCGGGTCGGGGGAGAGCGAGGAGGGACTGGACGCGTGCAGCATGCGCCCGGTTCTAGACAAGATCGATGAGAAGATCCTGAGAGCGCCCTGAGGTCTTCCCGGGCGGAACCTTGGAGCCGAGCCCGCCGCCACTCTCAGGACCTTCTCATCCAAAAGCCAGAGGATTCGGGTCCGGCGAGGGGCGCCGCCTGGCGTCCCCTGATGCAGGAAGGTCCGCAGATGCGACTCAAGATCCTCGGCGCGCTCGCCCTGGTCGTCGTCGGGGTGGCCGCCGTGGGGCTCACCATGTTCAGCCCGGTCTTCGGCTCCACCCAGTCACAGCAGTACCTGACGGCGCAGGTGACCCGGACCAACGTGGTCCAGCAGGTGGTCGCGACCGGCTCCGTCAGCGCGCAGACGACCTACGGCCTGAACTTCGGCCGCGTGCCGACGGTGACGAATGGCTCGACCACGAGCGCCAGCAGCAGCTCGAGCGGCTCGGGCGGCACCTCGGGCGCCAGCACCTGGATCGTGGCCACGCTGAACGCGAAGGTCGGTCAGCGGGTCAGCCAGGGTGCCGTCCTCGCCACCGCCGACCCCGGCGACGCCCAGCTCGCGGTCACCACGGCCCAGGCGAACCTCGCCGCGGCCCAGGCTCGCCTAGCGGCTGACCAGTCGGGCGCCACGGGCTCCACCCTCGTTCAGGCCCAGGACTCCCTGAACCAGTCCGCCTTCCAGCTCAACAGTGCCAGGCAGTCCGAGCAGCAGACGATCGCGCAGAACAACCTGCAGCTCCAGCAGGCCCAGGCCGCGGTGGTCGATGCCCAGCAGAAGCTCGCCAGCGACCAGGCCGCGAGCGCCCCTTCCACTGTCATCGACGTGGACCAGGGCGCGCTGACCCAGGCGCAGGATGCGCTCTCGTCCACCCAGCTCAAGGTGACCGCCTCCAACCAGCAGGCTGCCACCAGCCTGGCCGGCGCGCAGCTCTCCTATACGTCGGCCGAGCACGCCTACCAGGCCAAGGTGGCCCCCGCGGCCGCCGCCCAGATCGCCTCCGACCAGTCGCAGGTCGCCGCGGCCCAGGCCCAGCTGGCCTCCGCCCAGCAGACCCTCAGCCTCTCCTCGATCGTCGCGCCCGCGGCCGGCGTGATCACTTCCGTCAGCCTGGACGTCGGGGCCGCCGCGCCGAGCGGCGACGCGATCCAGCTGCAGGCCGGCCCGATGGTGGTGAACGCCAGCGTCGCCGAGACGGACCTGACCTCGGTGGCCGTCGGCCAGGCGGCCACGGTCACCATCCCGGCCACCGAGCAGACCCTGACCGGCACGGTCACCGAGATCTCGCCGACCGCCTCGTCGTCCGGCACGAGCAGTGTCGTCACCTATCCGATCGTGATCTCGCTCGGCAACACGACGAGCGGCCTGGACGCGGGGATGACCGCCGATGTGACCGTCGCCACCGCCGCGGCCAGCAACGTGCTCGCCGTGCCCTCGGCGGCCATCCAGGGCTCCACCGGCAACTACTCGGTGCGCGTCATGCAGAACGGCCGGGTCGTCAGCAAGCCCGTCCAGGTCGGCCTGGTGACCACGTCGCTGGCCGAGATCCAGAGCGGCCTCAGCGTGGGTGACACCGTCGTCATCGGCACCGTCAGCAGCCTGCAGGGCTCGACCGCCACGACGAACGCCGGCGGGTTCGGCGGCGGCCTCGGAGGTCTCGGCGGCGGCAACTTCGTCCGCCGCGGGACGACCGGCGGGACCGGTCAGTGAGCGCGCCGCTCATCGAGCTGGACGGCGTGCGCCGGGTCTACGACACCGGCCGGGTCCAGGTGGCGGCCCTCGACCGGATCGACCTCCAGGTCGCGTCCGGCGACTTTCTGGCGGTGGTGGGACCGTCCGGCTCGGGCAAGTCCACCCTGATGCACATCCTGGGCTGCCTGGACCGCCCGACGACCGGCCGCTACCGGCTGGGCGGGGTCGACATCGCCGACTTCGATGACGACGGCCTGGCCGAGGTCCGCAGCCGGACGATCGGCTTCGTCTTCCAGGACTACAGCCTGCTGCCGGGGACCTCGGCCCTCGAGAACGTCGCGGCGCCGCTCCTCTACCAGGGCGTGCCGCGCAAGGAGCGGCTCGCCCGGGCCACGGCGGTCCTGGAGCGCCTCGGTCTCGGCGATCGGCTGGACCACGAGCCGACGGAGCTCTCCGGCGGCCAGCAGCAGCGCGTCGGGATCGCCCGGGCGCTCGTCACGAACCCCGCCCTGATCCTGGCCGACGAGCCGACCGGCAACCTGGACAGCGCCTCCGGGGCCGAGGTCATCCAGCTGATGCAGGGCCTCAACCGCAGCGGCCGGACCATCATCATGATCACCCACGACGCCGAGGTCGCCCAGGGCGCGACGCGCCAGGTCCATCTGCGCGACGGGAGGATCGTGGCGTGAGGACGATCGAGCTTCTCCGGCTCGGCCTCTCCCGCCTCGGCCACAGCCGCCTTCGAACCGCGCTGACGATGCTCGGCATCATCATCGGCGTGGCCTCCGTGGTGGCCCTCGTCTCGGTCGGGCAGGGCGCCACGAGCGGCATCACCAGCCGCCTCCAGGGGCTGGGCACCAACCTCCTGACCGTCAATCCCGGCGCGACCAGGACGGGCTTCACCCGGGGCGCCGCCGGGTCGGCCAACACCCTCACCGTCGACGACGCGAACGCGATCGCTGCCCTCCCCGGGGTCGCCGGCGTGGAGCCCGAGATCGACAGCTCGCAGCTCGTCATCGCCGGGACCAGCAACGAGACGGCGCCGATCATCGGGACGAGCGCCGCCTACGCCTCCGTCCGCGACTACACGATCTGGCTCGGCAGCTTCCTCACGCCCGCGGACGTCACCAATCACCTGCGGGTCGCCGTCCTGGGCGCGACGACCGCCTCGAACCTGGGGCTGGGCCAGGGCTCGATCGGAACGACGATCTCCGTCGGCGGCCTGCCGTTCCAGGTGGTCGGCATCTTCCAGCCCAAGGGCACGAGCGGCGCCGTCAGCGCCGACGACGAGGTGGTGATCCCGATCACGACCATGCAGGACCACTTCGACAACGCGCAGTCGGTCCGGACGATCGGCGTCAGCGTCGCCAGCGCCGGCCAGATCGAACTGGTCAAGGCCGACATCCAGGTCACCCTGGAAGGCCGCCACGGGATCGCTCCCGGCGGCGTGGACGACTTCTCGATCTCCGACCAGTCGCAGCTCCTGCAGACCGTCGGCTCGGTGACCGGCCTGCTCTCGATCCTGCTGGCCGGGATCGCCTCGATCTCGCTCCTGGTGGGCGGCATCGGGATCATGAACATCATGCTGGTCTCGGTCCGCGAGCGGACCCGGGAGATCGGGATCCGCAAGGCGATCGGCGCCAAGGCCGGCGACATCATGGCCCAGTTCCTGATCGAGGCGCTGGCGATCTCGCTGATCGGGGGCCTGGTCGGGATCGCGATCGGGGTTGCCGCGACCGCCGTGATCGGCCTCATCGCCGGCTGGGGCTTCGTCTTCAACCCCCTCACCGTCTTGGTGGCCGTGGTCTTCAGCCTGGCGGTCGGCGTGATCTTCGGCGTCTGGCCGGCCCGCCAGGCGGCCCGTCTCGACCCGATCCTCGCCCTGCGCTACGAATAAGGAGTTGCGTCCATGGATCCCCAGTTCCCGATCGTCGAAGAGCCCGCTGTCGACCTGCAGCAGCAACCCGTGCTGCCCGTCGTCCCGGTCAGACGCCGACGGACCTCGTCTTCGCCCGGCAACGTGCTCTTCCTCGCGGCCGCCTTCGTGGCCATCGGCGGCCTGACCTTCGCGGCCGGCCGGTTCACCGCGCCGACCGCGGCGGCCAGCACGACCGGCTCCACCTCCAACACCGGCACCGCGGGAACCACGGGCGGCACCGGCACGACCGGCGGCGCGGTGCGCCGCGGCGCCTTCGGCGGCGGGCTGTTCGGGGCAGGCGCCGGGGCCGCCGGAGCCGGCGGGGGGATATCCGTGCAGGGCACCGTCTCCGCCGTCACCGCCGACAGCCTGACGCTCACCCTGACTTCGGGCCAGACGGTCACGATCCCGCTCAACAGCTCCACCACCTACCACCAGCAGGCCAGCGGCACGGCCAGCGACGTCCAGGCCGGCAAGCAGGTGATCGTGGAGCTCGGCAGCTTCGAGCGAGGAACACTCGGTGGAGCCACGGCCGGCGCCAGTCCCTCCCCGGGGAGCAGCCCCGCGACCCGCACCCTCACCTTCGGCCCCGCCCGGGACGTGACGGTGGTCGGCCAGTGACGAACGCGCTACCTTGAAACCATCGCGCCCGTGCGTCCCGGGCGCACCTTGACGGACGGAAGCAATGCACCTCCTCGTGATCGAGGACGACCCAAAGCTCGGCCCGCTGCTCCGGCGTCTTCTCCAGGGCGACCGTCATGTGGTGGAGCTCGCCCCCGACGGCCGGAGCGGCCTTGAGCTTGCGCTCGAGGCGCCCGGCCTGGAGGCGGTCATCCTCGACATCGGCCTCCCGGACATCTCCGGGCTGGACATCGCCCGCCGCCTGCGGGCCGCCAAGTCCAAGCTCGCGATCCTGATGCTGACCGCCCGAGACACGGTCAACGACCGGGTCATCGGCCTGGACGCGGGGGCGGACGACTACCTCGTCAAGCCCTTCGCGTACGAGGAGCTGTCGGCCCGTCTGCGAGCGCTCGCCCGCCGCGCCGGCGCCGCGCCGGCCCGCAGCGGCGCCTCCCTGGAGAGCGGGCCCGTGACCCTGGACGAGCATCTTCGCAAGGTGACCGTGGACGGCCACCGGGTGGAACTCAGCCCCCGCGAGTTTGCCCTCCTCGAATGCTTCCTTCGCCACCCCGAGCAGGTCCTGAGCCGCGACCAGCTGCTCGACCAGGCCTGGCCCTACGGGGTGGCCGTCACGCCCAACGCGGTCGACACCTACGTCCATTACCTGCGTGACAAGCTCGGGCCCGCGGGCGGCCAGATCGAGACGGTCCGCGGGGTGGGCTACCGGATGCGCGCGGGCTGATGGCCGGGCTTCGCCGTCGCCTGGCCCGCTGGCGGCTCGCGATCCTGGGTCCGCACCCGGCCGAGCCGGACACCCGGCTGCTCCGCCGCGTCCGCTGGCGCCTGGTGCTCTGGAGCGGCGGGGTCACCCTGGTTCTCCTGCTGGCCCTCGGTTCGGCCGTCTACTTCAGCGTCTCACGCTCGCTGGCGAACGACTCGGAGACGCAGCTCAGGGCGCGGGCCACGACGATCGTCGCCGAGATCGATCGAAACCCGGACGAGCTGGCCCTGCCGGGCCGGTTCGGCTTCTCGTTCGGCGGACCGGCCTCGGGTTCGATCGCCATGGTGATCCCGCCGAGCGGCCAGACCATCGGCCCGTCCAACCTGGCGAGCCTGGGGATCCCGGACGCGGCGGGCCTGGCCGCGGCTCGCGCCGGCTCGGTCGACGTCCGCGACACCACGATCCAGGGCGTGCCCGTCCGCGTCCTGTCGCAGCCGATCTCGCTGGCCGGCGAGACCTTCGTCGTCCAGGTGATCGGCGATCGGACGGCCGAGGTGCGGACGCTCGACCTGCTGCTGACGGTCCTGCTCGTTGGTGGCCTGGGGGTCCTGGGCCTGGCCCTGATCGCCGGCTGGATCTACGCCAGCCGTGCCCTGGTGCCGATCCGTCTCTCGCTCCGCCGCCAGCGCGAGTTCGCCGCCAACGCGAGCCACGAGCTTCGGACGCCCCTGGCGGTGATCCGGACGAGCGTGGAGGACCTGGAGCGGAACCGCGACGCCCCGGTCGGGGCCGTGGGGGAGGCCCTCCGCGACATCCGCGACGAGGTGGACCACCTGACCGCCCTGGTGGGCGACCTGCTGCTCCTGGCGCGGACCGATTCGGGCGCGGTCGAGATGGAGCGACTGCCCCTCGACCTGGCCGATGTCGCCGCCGAGGCGATGGCCGCGCTCGCCACCCTGGCGGCCGGCCGGGACGTCCGCCTGCTCCTGGATCCCGAGCCGGCGCCGGTCAAGGGCGACCCCCTCCGCCTCCGCCAGCTGGTCACCATCCTGGCCGACAACGCGATCGCCCACTCGCCGGGCGGCGGGCTGGTCACCGTCCGGGTCCGCAGCGCCGGCCGGAACGTCCGGCTCGACGTCGAGGACCAGGGCCCCGGCGTTCGACCGGAAGACATGCCCCGGATCTTCGACCGTTTCTACCGGGCGCCCGGCGCGCCGACCGGGGGCACCGGCCTGGGCCTGGCGATCGCCGCCTGGATCGTGGAGCGGCACGGTGGGTCGATCAGGGCGGCCAACCGCGGGGAGGGCGGCGCGCTCTTCACGGTGGAGCTGCCCGTCGGCGGCCGGGCCGAGCGGGCGGTGGACCTGGCCCATCTCGGGCAGTCGTGACGGCCCGTTCACAGACTCGTCTCATGTTCCAACCCTAGCCTCCGAGCCCATGAACGCGTCCCAGCCCAGCCCGCGCCCCGACCCCCACGCTCGACTCACGCGCCTCAAGCGCCAGGTTGTCGCCGGCGCCGTGGTCGCGTTCGCCGCCCTCTGGGGCCTGGCGGCCGGCCACATCGTCGGCGTGACCGCGGCCGGCCAGGCGGCCGCCTCCGGGGCCACGCCGGCACCGACGGCAGCCAACCCCTTCGGCGGGCAGGCCGGCAGCAGCGGCTTCTTCAACTCCGGTGCTGCGGCCAACCCGGGTCTCTCCGGTGGCGGCTTCCAGCAGCCGGTCGTCCAGTCCGGTGGCTCCTGACCTGTCCACGCCGCCGGGCTTCCGACGATTCGTCTTCGCGAGCATGGGGACGCAGGTTTCGACGATCCTGCCCACCGGCCGCGACGAATCGGCGGACGTGGTGCGCGGCGTCTTCGCCGAGTGGGACCGGCGCCTCAGCCGCTTCCGTCCGGACAGCGAGCTGAGCGCGCTCAACGCGGCGGCGGGCCAGACCGTCGCCGTGAGCTCCCTGCTCTTCCGAGTGACCTGGGCCGCCCTGGAGGCCGCGGCGGCCACGGACGGCCTGTTCGATCCGGCGATGCTGGACCAGCTCGCCGCGGCCGGCTACGACCGGACGTTCGCGGAGCTGCCCGCCGACCGTCCGGCCGACCCGGGGCCGGCGCGCCCCGGCGGGGCCTGGCGGGGGATTCGCCTCGACGTGCACCACCGGACGGTGGACCTGCCGGCCGGCGCCCACCTCGACTTCGGCGGGATCGCCAAGGGGATGGCCGTCGACGAATCGCTGCGCGGCCTGGCCGAGCTGGAGGTGACGCCGGCCCTCGTGGAGGCGGGCGGCGACCTGGCGGTCGTCGGCTGCCCGGCGGGCCTGCCGGCCTGGCCGGTGGGGATCGAGATCGACGGCGGGCTGCGCACCGTGGGCCTGCCGCACGGCGCCCTGGCGACATCCAGCGTCTCCCGCCGGCACTGGCGGACGGGCGGCCTGGAGCAGCACCACCTGCTCGACCCGCGGACGGTATTGCCCGCTCGCAGCGGCGTCCGTTCGGCCAGCGTCGCCGCTGCGAGCTGCCGTCAGGCGGAGGTGGCGGCCAAGGTCGCGCTCATCCTGGGGCCCGACGCGGGCCCGGCGTTCCTCGATCGCAACGGCCTGACCGGCCTGCTGGTCCTCGACGATGGCCGGGAGCTCCCCGTGGGCGCCTGGACGTGGTCCGCCCCACCGGGGGATGAAGTGAGGGGGGCCGGATCCGCGACCTCCCCGGGCGCCACGGTCGTGGCCGGCAGAGCTCCCATGCCGGAGGCCGGCCGGGCGGCAGGGGCCGGCCGATGAGCCCCGCCTGGAGCAGCGTCACCTGGGACGTCGCGCGGGCCGGCGGTTTCATCGCCTACCTGCTGCTGACGGCCTCGGTGGCGATCGGCCTGGCGGTCAGCCTGAAGTTCCGGAGCCCGAACTGGCCGCGCTGGCTGACGAGCGACCTCCACCGCTTCGTCACGCTCGTGGCCCTCGTCTTCACCGGGATCCACACCCTGGCGGTGGCGGTCGACCCGTTCATCGGCTTCACTCCGGCCGAGGTGCTGGTGCCGATGGTCAGCCACTACCGACCCCTGTGGGTGGCTCTCGGGATCATCGCCGCCTACCTGTTGATCGCCGTCTACCTGAGCGAGTATGCCCGGCCCCGCATCGGCTACGCCTGGTGGCGCCGGTTCCACTACCTCAGCTTCGTCGTCTTCGTCCTGGCGACCCTCCACGGCCTGGGCAACGGCAGCGACACGCGGACGCCGTGGGCGATGGCGGTCTACGCCGGGAGTCTCTTCGTCGTCGGCGGCCTGCTGGCCCTCCGCCTCTGGCCGGAGGACCCTCGCGCGCGACGGCATCCGATGGTCGCGGCCCTGACGGTCGTGGGCCTGCTCGCGGCCTCCACCTGGACGATCAACGGCCCGCTCCAGCCGGGCTGGAACCTCATCGCCAACAACGGCCACGGCTCGGGCGCGGCCCCCGGCGTGGTGAGTGCCGTCCAGGGCGCCGGCGGCACGAGCGGGGGCGGCGCGTCCGGCGGCCAGGCCGGCACCTCACCCTTCGCGTCGCCCTTCCAGGCGTCGATGCAGGGAACCCTGACCCAGTCGAGCGACGGCAGCAGCGCGCTGCTCGACGCCAGCGTCGGCCAGGGAGCTCATCTCCGGCTGGTCCTGGACCTGGCCCCCGGGGACGACGGAGGGGCGACCATCACCGGCAGCCAGCTCTCGCTCAGCGCGGGGACCGAGGTCTGCCAGGGCCAGATCACCGGAGTCCGGCGGGACCGGATCGCGGCGAGCTGCTCGACGGCCGCGGGCCAGGCGGTGAACCTGCAGATCCAGCTCCAGGTGGCGGGCGACGGATCCGTGACCGGATCGATCGCCGGCAGCCCGGCCTGACCGCCCGCAGCCCTGCCTGGTCGACCTCGCCCCGGACCCGTTTCGGCGATCCGGGCGCCGCCGGGCGACCCGTGGAAGGCGCATGATAGGAGGGCTTCGACGCCCGCGCCCGTCCCTCGGGCGCCCGGTCGGCGGTGACCGGGCGACTCTCAGGACCTTCTCAGGGACGTCTGGCATAAGGGTGGCACGGGCCGGCGGGACCTCCTCCCTCGCCGGGCCCGGGTCAGGGGGATGTTTCGCCGAGGAGCTCTGCGAGGTACTTCATGGGAAACGATCCCGCCATCAGACGTCCGAGACCCCGCTGGCTCGCCGCGCTGGCCCTCGCCGCCGTGGGAGTCGTCGCGGTCGTCGTGAGCGTCGCCGCCTCGGGCGCCGGCACTCCTGCGCCCGGAGCCGCGATTCTGACGGCAGCCAGCCCGAGCCCGACAAGCGGCCTGGCCGCTCCCGGCTGGGCCGGTCCCCGTGGCGGCCGCGGCTGGATGGGCTCCGGCGGCAGAATGGGCCACGGACCCTTCGGAACGATCACGATCACCGGCATCAGCGGCACGAAGCTGTCGCTGCAGACCACGGACGGCTGGACGCGGACGATCGACGCCGCCGGGGCGACCATCACCCGGGCCGGCCAGACGATCAAGGTCGGCGATCTCAAGGTCGGCGACCAGGTCGCCTTCAGCGAGACCCGCCAGTCCGACGGCACGTTCAAGGTCACGGCCATCAACGTGGTCCTGCCCGAGGTCGGCGGCACGATCAGCGCCGTCGGCGCATCAAGCGTGACCATCACCCAGCACGACGGCTCGTCCAGGACCGTCGAGCTGACCTCCTCCACGACCTTCACCCTCGGCACGCAGTCGGCGACCAAGGACGCCCTGACCGTCGGATCGCGGGTCGAGGTCGAGGGCACGCAGGCCAGCGACGGCACCTTCACCGCCCTCAAGGTCCAGATTCTGCCGACCACGGCGGCCGGCACGGTCACGGCCAAGGGAGCGGCCTCCATCACGCTCAAGCTGGCCGGCGGCTCGTCGGTGACGGTCAAGGTCAGCTCCTCCACGACCTACGAGGTCGCGGGCAAGACCAGCGCCGGCTTCGCCGACGTCGCGGTCGGCGACCGGATCGCGGTCCAGGGCACGCGCAACGCAGACGGCTCCATCCAGGCGAGCCTGGTGCGCGCCGCCGGGGCCGGCACCTACAGCTACGGCCCGATGGGCGAGGGCTTCGGCCCGATGGGCGAGGGCTTCGGCCCGATGGGCGAGGGCTTTGGCCCGATGGGCGGCCGCGGCATGGGCCCGTTCGGGGGTTTCGGCGGCCCGGCGGCAACGCCGTCGCCGTCGACCGGCACCAGCGGCGCCTGACCGGGACGCAGCCAAGGACACGGTGCCGACCGGGCTTGGCGGTTCCGCCGCCGGTCTGGCCGACGAGCAAGAAGCCCGGGCGAGGACCTCGCCCGGGCTTCTTCGTGCCAGGCCGCGCGTGACGCTCCCCGGCGGCGGGCGCCGCTCCCCGGTCTCCGCGCGGGGCGGCCCGCACGGGGCGAAGCGGCCCGATGCGCTACCATCGGCGACCCGGCCCGCGCGCAGGGCCGGCGCCGCGGCGCCGGGCGGGTGGGCCACCGGACGACGCCGGGGGAGATATGACCGCCGCCGGGGCCCGCCCGGCAGTGTCAACGGAGGCTCGATGTTCGCGACCCTGGTCGGCGCCTATCCCCGGACCCCGCTGCCGGGGCAGCCGTTCCGCCTCCGCGCCGCGTACGGCCGGCTGGAGCGCGGCGAGATCGACGCGGCCGCCTTCCGGGCCGTCCAGGACGAGCTCGTCCGGGAACTGGTCGCGGAGCAGGAGGCCGCCGGCCTGGAGCCGATCACCGACGGCCAGGTTCGCTGGGAGGACGCCCAGACCGCGTTCGCCCGTGGCCTCGCCGGCTTCGAGGTCACCGGCCTGCTCCGCTACTTCGACACCAACACCTACTACCGCCAGCCACGGGCCCTGGCGGAGCCGCGCTGGACGGGCCCGATCACGGTGGAGGACTGGCGCTTCGCCGCGTCGTGCACGGAGCGCGCGGTCAAGCAGTGCGTCACGGGGCCCTACACGCTGGCCCGCCTCGCCGACGCCGGCGAGATCGGCCGGGAGCGGCTGACGCTGGCCCTGGCCGAGGCGCTCAACCAGGAGCTGCGCGCCCTGGCCGCGGCCGGCTGCCCCCTGATCCAGGTCGACGAGAACGCGGCGACCCTGATCGGCGACGACGCGGCCGAGCAGCGGCTCTTCCGCGAGGCGCAGCGGCGGCTGCTGGACGGAGTCGCGGGCACCCACCTCTCGCTGGCGGTCACGATGGGCGACGCCGACGCGGCCGGTCCGGCGACCTTCTTCGATGCCCCGTACGCAAGCTACCTCTTCGACCTGCGGGCCGGCCCCGACAACTGGCGGCTGATCGCCCAGGCGCCGCACGAGCGAGGGATCGTCTGCGGCGCCGTCGACGCCCGCACGACGCGGCCGGAGGAGAAGGAGGTGGTCCTCTGGGCAGCCTTCTACGCCGCCTCGACCCAGGGGCGCGGCAAGGACCGCGTCGGGCTGGCGCCTTCCACGGGCCTGGAGTACCTGCCCCGCGACCGGGCCAGGGCCAAGATCGAGCTGCTCGGCGAGGTCGCCCGGCTGGCCATGCTGCCGGCCGGCGAGGAGCTGGCCGGCCAGCTCGACCCGCGGGCACTGGGGATCCGGGAGGCCGCTCTCGGCCGCACGCCCCGGGCCGGCGACGACCCCGTCGATCCGGCGGTGGCGGCCGTCGAGGCAGGCGAGGAGGGAACGCCATGAACGGCCTGTGGACGACCTCGGTCGGCTCGTTTCCCAAGCCGCCCGAGCTGCTGAAGGCGCGGGCCGAGCATGCCGCGGGCCGCGTCTCCGACGAAGAGCTGGCCGCCCTGGAGCGACAGGCGACCGAGACCTGGATCCGCTTCCAGGAGTCGATCGGGGTGGACATCCTGGTTGACGGCGAGATGTACCGCGGCGACATGGCCACCTACTTCGCCGAGGAGCTGGCCGGCTTCGAGATCGGCGGCCTGGTCCGCAGCTACGGCAACCGTTACTACCGCAAGCCGATCGCCGTGGCCGCGGTGCGGCGGACGCATCCGATCACGGTGGATGCCTGGCGGTTCGCCCAGTCCCTGACCGATCGCCCGGTCAAGGGCATGCTGACCGGGCCCTACACGATCGCCGACTGGAGCTTCGACGAGCACTACCCGTCCCGCCGCGAGTTCGTCCTGGACCTGGCCCGGGCGATCCACGCCGAGGCGATGTACCTGGCGGCCGCCGGGGCGGGCTTCATCCAGGTTGACGAGCCCGCTGCGTCGGCCCGGATGGACGAGCTGCCGCTGGTGGCGGAGGCGATGGCCATCGTCACCGACGGGCTCCAGGCCCACGCCATCACCCACATCTGCTACGGCGACTTCGCCCGCGCCTACCCGGCCATGCTCGACATCCCGGTCGACCAGATCGACCTGGAGATGTCGAACTCGGGCTACGACCTGCTGGAGCGCTTTCGGGCGATTCCCTTCACCAAGGCGATCGGGCTGGGGGTCGTGGACGTCCACAGCCACCGGATCGAGACGGTGGACGAGGCGGTCCGGGGCATCGAGGCGGCTTTGGAGGTCATGCCGGCGGAGCGCATCTTCGTGGACCCGGACTGTGGGCTCAAGACGCGGACCGTCGAGGAGGCCGAGGCCAAGATGCGGGTGATCGTCGAGGCAGTCCGCCGCGTCCGGGCGGCTCGTGGCATCGGCGACGCGCTGCCGGACGGCCGGCCGACGGCCGGGCGGGCCCAGGGGGCGCCGCTCGCGAGCTGAGCGCCCCCCGCCATGGCGGCGGGGCGCGCCGCGGGGCGTCGAGGCCGCGGCTCGGGCGACTCGGCCACGGGTGAGTCCGGTTCCGATCTGCCGGCTGACCGGTTGACCGGGCATGATCGACCTCATCCGCTCGGCGGACGCGGTACGCCGGGCAGGGTCGACCGGAGTCGCCCTCCGGGGGAGGCGGCGTCGGCCCGGTCCCGCCGAGCCTGCCCGCCCTGATGGGCTGCTTGCCGGTGCCGACTCGGTCGTGCCGTGCCGACCTGGCGGGCAACGGCCCGGAACGCCGCCGGACCCTTGACTGGGCGGATCGCGCGAGGCACCGTGCCGGAGACACGCACTGGGGGACCAGCGGACGAGCGAAGAAAGCGTCGCCGGGGCGCGAGAGCAGCCGAGGCGAGACTCAGGACGTTCACCCGGGCGGGCCGTCCTCGGCTCCGTAGTCGTGATCCTCGGTCTCGCCCAGCCGGTCGGACTGGCGGCCGCCTTCGGCCGTGTGCTCGACCCTGGGCCCGCCACCTTCGAGGCCATCGGCACCATCGCCGGCCTCGGCATGGCGGCGGGTGCCGCCGCCGTCGGCCTCGAGCGTCCGCCGGCCAGCGGGGGGTGGCTCCCTCGCCTGGAGCGCGCCGCCATCATCGCCGGCCTGGTCTCGGCGGGGACATGGCTGTCTCTCTTCGGCGACAACTTCCTGACGTATGACACGGTCCGGATCGGGGCCCTGGTCCTCGCGGACGTGGTGTTCGCCGCCTGGCTCCTGGCGATCAGCAGGGCGTTCGGGGAGCGCGGACCGCTGGAGGTGTGGCCGGTCGCCGTGCTGATGACCCTGCGCGCGGTGACCGAGGCCCTCCTCTTTGTGCCGGTCACGATGCCCACGCCCACACAACCCGGAGCACAGGCGGCTCCGGTGCCGTTGTTCCTGGGGATCACCGTGCTGCTGCTCGGGTACCTGGTCCTCGCCTGGTGGGAGGCCGCGGTCGGGATCCGTCTCTGCTGGTCAGCCTGGCGCAGAAGCTCACCTGGGATCTGATATACGACCCATCGCGCCGGCCCCTTCGGCCGGCCACGAACGACGCGAGGCGGTCGGGCGGGTCCGGTGGCAGGATTCGCCCATTGCCCACCGAACGCGGCCGAGGAGGACCCGATGCCCACCCGCTTCTGGCACGGCTTCGCCGACATGCACCTCGTCCGCGACCACGAGGTGGTCTTCCGGCGGGGCGAGGGGGTCTGGCTGGAGGACGTGGAGGGCAACCGCTACCTGGACGCGACGGCCGGTCTCTGGTACTGCGCGGCCGGCTACGGCCGGGCGGAGATCGCCGAAGCGGCCGCGCGCCAGATGCGCGAGCTGGACGCCTACTCCTGCTTCGGGTCGTACGTGACCGAGCCGACGCTTCGTCTGGCCGAGCGGGTGGCCGCCCTGGCCCCGATCCCGGAGGCGGTCGTCTTCCTCACGACCGGCGGGTCGGAGGCGGTCGAGACGGCGGCCAAGCTCGCCCGGCGCTACTGGGACGCGACCGGCCACCCCGAGCGGCGGATCATCGTCTCGCGCCAGCAGGGCTACCACGGCATGAACGCGTGGGGCACCGAGCTGGCCGGCATCGCCGCGAACCGCGAGGGCTACGGCGGGACCATCGTCGAGGCGGTCGAGCACGTGCCGGTCCACGACGCTGAAGCGCTCGCCGCCCTCTTCGAACGCCGCGGCCCGCAGATCGCGGCCTTCATCGCCGAGCCGGTCGTGGGCGCCGGCGGGGTCATCCCGCCGCAGCCCGGCTACTGGTCCCGGGTCCAGGAGCTGTGCCGGGCCCACGATGTCCTGCTGATCGCCGACGAGGTCGTGACGGGCTTCGGTCGCCTGGGGACCTGGTTCGGGAGCGAGCGCTTCGCGATCGCTCCCGACCTGATCACCTTCGCCAAGGTCGTCACGTCGGGCTACGCGCCGCTGGGCGGGGTGATCGTGGGCCGGCGCGTCCAGGCGCCCTTCTGGGACGGCCCGTCCGGCCCGGTCTTCCGCCACGGCTACACCTACTCCGGCCACGCCACGGCGTGCGCGGTCGCCCTGGCCAACCTGGAGATCCTGGAGCGGGAGGACCTGCTCGCGCGCGTGCGGCGACTCGAGCCCTACCTGGCCGACCGGATCCATGGGCTGGCCGACGCCCCGCTCGTCGGCGAGACCCGGGCGGTGGGCCTGACGGCGGCCGTGCAGCTGGCTGCCGACGTCGTGGCCGCGGATCCCGGAATCGCCGAGCGAGTGGTCGGCGCCGCCCGCCGGCACGGCGTGGTGACCCGCCTGGTCGGCGGGCCCGGTCTCCATGTCTCGCCCGCTTTCGTCATCGAGGAGAGCGAGATCGACCGGCTCGTCGCCGGCTTCCGGGCGGCCCTCTCTGAGGTGGCGGCCGGCCCGGCGTAGCGCGGCGGGAGTCCCGCGCCTGCACTCGTTCCGCGCGCGGGGTCCGCGCCCCCGGGACCCGCGCTCCGCCCACGTCCGCGCAGCGGCATGGCCCGCGCACCGGCCGGACCCGGCCCGCGCGCCGGCCGGAACGGGGCGGGCCGGTCTCGCCGCCCGGCTATGATCGCGTCCGAGCCGATCGCCGGCTCCAGCCGAGGAGACCCCGTGACCGATCCCGACCCGCTGTACCCCGCCGCCGCCGACCTGGAGGCGAGCTGGAGCCGGCGCGTCCGCGCCGAGCGCGAGCAGGTGGAGCGGCTCCGCGAGGTGGAGGACGGACCCGACTTCTACGGCCCGTCCACGGCCCGGTTCCGGGCCGATCCCCGTCGGCGGGACGATCCCACGCTGGACGTCCTGCTCGCCCTCGCCCGACCGGGCGAGACGTGGCTGGACGTCGGGGCGGGCGCCGGCCGGTACGCGCTGCCGCTCGCCCTGGCCGTGCGGGACGTGGTCGCCGTCGACCCGTCGCCGGGGATGCTGGCGGCCCTGGGCGAGGGGACGGCCGAGCACGGCATCGGGAACGTCCGGGCGATCGAGGACCGCTGGCCGCCGTCGCCGGGGAGCGCGGCGGCCGGGCTTCGGGCGGACGTGGCGCTGATCGCCAACGTCGGCCACGACGTGGCGGAGATCGGCACCTTCCTCGATGCGCTGGAGGCGGCCGCGGGCCGACTCTGTGTGGCCGTTATGGCCGAGCGGGCACCATCCTCGGCGGTCGACGCACTCTGGCCGGAGGTGGTGGGCGAGGCACGCCTGGCCCTGCCGGCTCTGCCAGAACTCGAGGCGATCCTCCTCGCCCGCGGCCGCCTCTTCGAGGTGCGCCTGGTGGAGCGGACCGGCCCCGGGTTCGGCTCGCTCGACGAGGCCCTGGCATTCACCCGGCGGCAGCTCTGGGCCCGCCCCGGCAGCGAGCGCGACCGGCGCCTGGCCGCGGCGCTGCCCGGCTTCCTCGAGGAGCGGGAGGGGCGGCTGGCGATCGGCGCCGGCCCCGGCCGAAGTGGGGTGGTCAGCTGGGTCCCGGGCCCGGCCGGCGGGTCGGCCTGAGGCCGCCGGGTGGGCCTGGACGGCCGCATCGAGATCGCGGTCTCCGCGCAGCGCGCCTGGACGGCCCTGACGGATCCGGCCCAGGTCGCGGCCTGCCTGCCGGGCGCCCCCAGGGTGGAACGGGTCGACGCCACGCACTACCGCGCCCCCGTCCGGCTGGAGGCCGGGTTCCTCCGGGCGAGCACCACCCTGGAGGTGGCCCTCACGGAGGCGGCGCCGCCGGACGCGGCCGCCTTCGAGCTGGCGGCGACCCTCCTCGGCGGGACGTTCCGGACCGGCCTCCGGCTCGCCTTTGCGGCGGCCGCCGCGGACCGCACGGCCGTCAGCTGGTCGGCGGAGGTGGCCCTCGGGGGGTCCCTGGCCTCGTTCCGCGGCCCCGTCGAGGCGGCGGCAAGAGCGCAGGCGGAGGCGATCCTGAGCTGCCTCAAGGCGCGCCTCGAGGCGGAGACGTGAGTCCCATCAGCGGCGGGGCCGGGCCCGGCGGGGGCGACGTGTGGAGCTGCTGAGCCAGGCGGTCGGCCCGCTGGCGACCAACGTCCACGTCCTGGCCGATCCTGCGACGCGCGAGGCGATCGCCATCGACACGGCCACGCCCTGCCTCGACTGGGTGGCCGGTCGCCTGCTCGAGCGGGGCTGGCGGCTGCGCCTGATCGTCTCCACCCACGGCCACTGGGACCACATCGGCGACAACGCCCGGCTGCAGACCTGGTCGCGCGACCAGCTCCAGCACCTGGCCGAGCACGGCCACGGCCTCGACCTGACGGCGGGAACGACCGAGGCCGCGATCGCCGTTCACCCTCTCGACCGAGAGCGGTTGGTCCATCCGGTCTCGCTCTTCGCGCCGTTCGAGGTCCCGCCCTCGGTGCCGGCGGTCGAGCTCGCCGACGGCGGGCGGGTCCGCTTCGGCTCGATCGACCTCGAGGTGCTCCACACGCCGGGCCACACCGAAGGCTCCGTCTGCCTCTTCGCGGCTGACGAAGGGCTTCTCTTCAGCGGGGACACGCTCTTCCGGGCGGGCTGGGGTCGGGTCGACCTGCCCGGCGGCTCGGCCGAGGCGATGGCCGATTCGCTGCGCCGCCTGGCCGGCCTGGAGGACCGGGTCCGGGTCCTGCCGGGCCACGGGCCGACGACGACGATCGGCCGCGAGCGACCGCTGCTGGAGCTCGTGGCGCGCCAGGGCCGGCTGCCCGCCTGACGGCCCGGGTCGAGCGGCAAGGAGGCCGCTCCCTACCGGCGGCGGGTGTAGGTTCCGCCCAGGACCGCCTCGCCGATCGTCACCTCTCGCGCGGCGCTCCGCACCTGCGCCGCCGACGGGGCGCCGGGGAGCGAAAGCGGCCGCGCCAGGGCGAGCAGGGTGAAGACGTAGCGGTGCGTCCCGGAAGGCGGGCAGGGCCCGCCGTAGCCGATCCGGCCGAAATCGTTGCGGCCCTGGGCCGGGGCGCCGGGGGCGGCGGCGGCCCCTTCGGCGAGACGGCCGGCGACGGAGCCGGCCAGGTTGTAGGCCACCCAGTGGACGAAGCCGCGGGCGTCCGGGTCGTCCACGATGAGGGCGAAGGCGGCCGCGGTCGCGGGGGCTCCCTCCCAGGCGAGGGCCGGCGAGAGGTCGGCTCCGTCACAGGTGAACCGGCGGGGGATGGCCCCGCCCGCTTCGAAGCTCGGGCTGGTGAGGGTGAAGGCCATCGTGGGCTCCCTGCTGCTGGGACCGCCTGCCGTGGCGGCCGGGACAACGGCATGACCCCGCGATTCTGGCGCTCCGGCGCCGGTGCGCGCAGTGCCTGGTGGCGGTGGCATCGCCGGGTCATCGCCGCGACGGCGCCGGCCGTAGACTGCGGCCGGGACCAGCCCGCCAGCCGGAGGAACCGTGACCGTCGACGCTCCCTCCCTGGTCACGCTCGACGACGTGCGGCGTGCCGCCCGGCGCCTCCGGGGCGTGACCCTCCGCACGCCGCTCCTGCCGTTCGGTCCGCCCGACCCGGACCTGCCGGGGGGCGGGCCGAGAACCTGGCTCAAGCCCGAGTCGCTCCAGCCGATCGGGGCGTTCAAGCTGCGTGGCGCGTACAACGCCATCGCGGCTCTGCGGCCGGCGCGTCGCCGACGGGGCGTGGTGACGCACTCCAGCGGCAACCACGCCCAGGGCGTGGCGCGCGCGGCTCGCCTGCTCGGCGTGCGGGCGGTGGTCGTGATGCCCCGGAACGCGCCCGAGATCAAGGTGGCCGGCGTCCGCGCCGACGGGGCCGAGATCGTCTTCGTCGGCCCGTCCTCCGACGAGCGGCTGGAGGTCGCCCACCGGCTGGCCGATGAGGCCGGCCTGACCCTCATCTCGTCCTACGACGACGCGGCCGTCATTGCCGGCCAGGGGACGGTCGGCCTCGAGATCTCCGAGCAGGTCGACGAGCTGGACCGGCGGGCTTCGGCGGCGACGACGCGGGCCGGCCTGACCGTCCTGGTCCCGGTCGGCGGCGGCGGGCTGGCCAGCGGGGTGGCGGTGGCCGTCAAGACGCTCCGGCCGGACGCGCGGGTCCTGGGCGTGGAGCCGGCCCTGGCGGCCGACGCCCGCGAGTCGCTCCGCGAGGGTCGGATCATCGCCTGGCCGGCCGAACGCACGGTCCGCACGATCGCCGACGGCCAGCGCCTCACGTCGGTGGGCCGGCTGCCGTTCGAGCATCTCCGCCGCCTCGTCGATGGGATCCTGGTGGTCGAGGAGGACGAGCTGAAGCGCGCGATCTTCCGGGCCGCGCGCGACGCCCGCCTGGTCCTCGAACCATCGGGCGCCTCCACCCTCGCGGCGCTGCTCTTCCATGTCGAGGAGCTGCCCGCCGGCGGCCGCGTGGTCGCCGTCCTGAGCGGCGGCAACGTGGACCCGGTCGCCTACCGGGGCTGGCTGGCCGAGGGCGCCGCACTCGACAGCGCGGCCGATCCCGCGCCGGCGCGAGGCGACGCCTGAGCCGGGTTGGGAGGTTCGGCGACCGGCCGAACGGCGGCCGATGGTCGAGCCCGAGTCCGAGCCGACCCGCGGCCGCTCACCGCTCCGGGCCGAGGGACGGATCGCTCCTGGCCGCCAGCCGCTCCTTCGAGGCGTCGCGGATCGAACGCCAGAAGCGACGGTGAGCCCCCGGGCCGGCGCGTCGCTCGTCGAGGGCTGCCAGTTCCTCGCGGAGCTTGCGCCGATTCCCGAGGCGCGCGGGGTCCAGGCGGCCCTCGGCGACCGCCGCCCGCATCGCGCAGCCGGGCTCGGCCCTGTGGCGGCAATCGCGGAAGCGGCAACCCTCGGCCAGCCGCTCGACCTCCCCGAAGGCATCGCCGAGCCCGTCGCCTTCCCAGATCCCGAGCTCCCGCAGGCCCGGCGTGTCGACGACGAGGCCACCGCCCGGCAGCCGCACCAGTTCCCGGCGCACCGTCGCGTGGCGCCCCCGGCTGTCGCCGGCCCGGACGGGCCGGGTCACCTGCCGTTCGGCGCCGACGAGCCTGTTGATCAGCGTCGACTTGCCGACCCCGGACGAGCCGAGCAGGGCAACGGTGCGAGCCGGGTCGAACCAGGCCGTCAGCTCGGCCAGTCCCTGGCCGGTGCGCGCGCTGACGGCGAGCCAGGGGATGGGGCCGGTCGCCAGGGCCACGGAGGCCAGGCGACGCTCGAGGTCGTCCTCGTCGGGGCAGCGGTCCGCCTTGGTCAGCAGGAGGCGCGGCTGCGCCCCGCTCTCCCAGGCAACCGCGAGGTAGCGTTCCAGGCGCCGTGGGTTCAGGTCCTCGTCCAGGGAGGTGGCCAGGAGGACGACGTCCACGTTGGCGGCCACGACCTGGGCACCCACCGCGCTGCCGGCGGCCCGGCGGACGAAGGCGCTCCGGCGGGGGAGGACGGCCTGGACCACGGCCAGGCCGCGCCCGTCGGCGGGCGGCTCCGGGCCGACCCAGTCGCCGACCGCCGGGAAATCGGCCGCCGCGGCCGCCGCGTGGCGGAAGCGACCCGAGACGACCGCCGCGACCTCCACCGCGTCCGGGCCGGCCGCCACGATCGAGCGGTCGCGGTGCTGGATCACCACTCGGCCGGGGATCAGCTCCCGGCCGGAGCGCCCCGCAGCCGTCGCCAGGGACGCGGCGACCTCGTCGTTCCAGCCGAGGGCGACCGGGCCGGTCATGACCGGATCTCGGGCGCCAGGACGAGGGGACGGCGCCATTCGGTCGAATGGGCGGCCACTTCGAAGCCCAGCAGCTCGTAGAGGTGGACCGCCCCGGTCGGGTTCTGGGCATCGACGGTGAGCGCCGACTCCGTCAGCCCGCGGGCGCGGAACTCGCGGAGCGTGCTGGCGATCAGCGCCCGGGCCACGCCCCGGCCACGCCAGGGGCGCCGGACGGAGATGCACTCGCACCAGCCGAGCCGGCGGCCGCTCGCCTCGTTCTCCGGGGCGTTCACGAAGCCGCGGACCTGGCCGACGATCTCGTCTCCCTGCCAGGCGATCCGCCAGAGGGAGAGGTCGTTTGTCGGGTCGTCGCGGAACTGCCGGTAGGACTCCTCGGACTCGTCCTCGGCGGAAGCCGCCCAGTGGTCGCGGAAGGCCTCGCGATCGGCCGCGAAGATCGCCCGCAGCTGCTCGAGGCGGGCCGGCCGGAGCTCGACCCCGTCCGGGAGGGGGAGATCCGCAACGCCCTCGAGGGAACGACGGCGCATCGTGAAGCCGTGCCGCACGGCGCGGTAACCGGCCGATTCGAGGCGCGCCGCCAAGACCGGTCCTGCGCCGAAGGGCTGGAGGGAGAGGAGGCGCGGCCGGCCCGTGGGAGTGACCAGGGCCACGGCCCGGCAGTGCTCCTCGGCCCAGGCAAGGAGACGGCCGGCGGTGGCCGCCGCCTCGCCGACCGCCGGATCGACGAAGAGGATCATCTGGTGGACGCGCTCCCCCGCGAGCTCTTCCCGCCAGTCCGTCCGGACATAGCCGGCTGGCCGGCCCGCGACGAAGGCGAGCGCCACGTCGCGTGTCAGCACGGTGTTGGGCATGCTCTCGTAGTGGACGCGGGTCATCTCGGGCGTGTTCAGCTCCAGGTGACCCTCGGCCGACCTGGCGGCCCCCGCGACCGCGGAGATCGGGCCGAAGTCCTCCGGCCCCCGGAAGAGCCGGAGGACGACGCCCCTGGTGGAGTGGCCCGTGTCGATGGTGGTCATCGCTCACCCCACGCGCTTGAGCTTGCCGGTCCGCTTGGCGTAGCGCTCGGCCCGGCCGAAGGCCCAGACCCCGAGCGGGATCAGGACCACCGCCATCACGAGCAGCGGCCAGATGTCACCGAAGAGGGACGTGACGGGGAGACCGTCGACGAGACCCCTGCGCACGCCGTCGAGAACGTAGGTCGCCGGCGAGATGTGCGACAGCACCTGCATCCAGCCCGGCAGGATGTCCACCGAGTAATAGACGCCGCTGACGAGCAGGAGCAGCGACTGGAGGACGAAGGTCATCTGGGCCCCCCGTTCGACGTACATCAGCGGCAGGATGGCCGCCATCATCCCGATGCCGATGAAACTGAGCGAGCCGACCACCATGAAGACGGCCCCGGTCGCCAGGTTGGCCCGGGACATGTCGAGCCCGAAGAAGAGGACCAGCACCGCCAGCACGACCGTGGTGTGGACCAGGCCGTAGAGGACGGCGTAGAGGGTCGAGCCGAGCAGCTGGGTGGCGCGGCGAACCGGCGCCATCATGGTGTACTCGAGGGTCCCCTCCCAGCGCTCCCAGGCGATCGTCTCCGCGATGAAGCTGAAGATGATCGACAGGTAGTTCCAGAAGACGGCCCCGATCATCAACGACAGCAGGAGCCGGTTGTTGCCGAACTGCTTGCCGATCAGGGAGATGGCCAGGGCGCCCGCCACGTTGTAGACGAGGAAGGCGAGCTCCCAGCCGAAATAGCGCTTGGTCAGGTTGAAGTTGCGCTCGACGAAGGCATACGAGGCCCGCATCTCGCGCACGGCGGCGGTCACGGGAGACCCTCCGGGCTGGAGGAGCCGGCTCGGCCCGGTCATCGGGACCGAGCCGGCTCGAATGGTCCGTCGGCGTACGCCAGCCTGGCGCCGAGGCGCATCAGCCGGATGCCGACGCGACGACGGAACGGGACGGCGGCCCCGGCCGGCAGCTGCCGGCGGAGACGGGCCCGCCGCTCGAAGTCTCGGACGCGCTCGGCATGGAGCTGCCGGGCGAAGGTCCGGTCGCGCGGGTCGAACATGGCACTCACCTCCTTTCGAGTTGGTCTGGTCGGGCGGGCGAACGATCGGCGCGCGGTCGACATCTCAATCGCCCTCCTCTTCGGCCGTCTCCTCGTCGTCGTCGAGCGAGCGGCCCGTGTAGGTCATGAAGACGCTCTCCAGGGTCGGTGGCAGGCCTCGCTCGCGCGCCACTCGTTCCTTGAGTTCGGCCGGCGTCGCCTCGGCGACGAGCCGGCCGCCGTCCAGGATCCCGATCCGGGCACAGAGGCGGTCCGCCTCGGCCAGGTCGTGAGTCGTCAGGACGATCGTCGTGTCGTGGGTGGCCCGGACCTCCTCGACGAAGGCCTGGACCTCCAGCTTGGAGCGCGGGTCGAGGCCGGTCGTCGGCTCGTCGAGCAGCAGCAGCGTCGGGCTCGTCAGCAGGGCGCGGGCGATGGCCACCTTCTGCTGCATCCCCCGGCTCATCTGCTCCACGGGCCGCCCCAGGCGCCGCTCAGCGATGCCGAGGCGGGCCAGGATGGCGACGGCCTCCCTGGCGGCCGCCCGAGGATCGAGCCCGTAGAGACGGGCCGCGAAGGCCAGGTTTTCGGCCGGCGAGAGTTTCTTGAAGAAGGCGGCGTCGACGCTGACCCGGTTGATCAGCCGCTTGACCGCCAGCTCCTGCCGGGCGAGATCGAGGCCGAACACCTCGACCCGCCCCTCGTCGAGGGTCAGCAGGCCGCTGACGAGGCGGATCAGCGTGCTCTTGCCGCTCCCGTTGGCGCCCAGGATGCCGTAGATCTCGCCCTGCTCAAGGCGCAGCGAGACGTCCCGGATGGCCTGGACCGGCTTCCTGTGCCGACCGACGACGAACCGCTTCGTCACGTGCTGGACCAGGAGGGCCGGCCGGTCCGCGGCAGCCTGCGCGGGGCGGCGCCGGCCGTTCGTGGGCTGGGACGACGTCGCCGGGACCTGGAGCCTCTTCAGTTCGGGGTCGAGGGTCGTGGTCACAGGATGCTCCTGGCGCTGGGGGCCCGATACGGCGGAGCCGCGGGCCCGTGACGATGTCGTCGGGGTGGGCTCGCGGCTCCGAAGCCCCGGGGCCGGCGACGCTGGTCGCGCCCGGCGCAGGGCATCAAGAAAGCCGTGGGCCCGATCTGCCCACGGCTCAGGGTTTCGTCGTCCGGCGGCGCTACCGCCTCGCGTCAGCCTGAGATGGGCAGACTCCTCCCGCCGATCGCGGCGACGGCCGCGAGGAGCGGATACGGGATGCGAGCGCTCATCTGCTGGCGTCTCCCATCTGCTGGCGTCGAGGGCGCTCGGCGAGCGCCGGAGCGGGAGTGTAATCGCCGCGCGGCCGGAATGTCAATGCTTCCGCGGGCAGGGCACGGCTCCACTTGACAGGGGAGCATCGGCCGCGCAGCGTGCGGGCGTGGCCAGGGAAGAGATCGCCAGGACCGAGCGCCGCGCCGAGCAATTGGCGGCCGCCTATCGGCGCCACGTCCGCGAGAGCGGCAACGAGGCCCGCCTGGTCGCCGCATCCGCCTTTGCCGCCTCGTTCATCGTCGTGCGCCTCGTGACCCACGCCATCCGGGCCGGCTTCCTCCAGGGGCTGCTCTTCCACGACGTGGTGGCGGGAGCCGTCCACATCCACCACATGGTGCCGGGGCTCCTGCTGGTCCTCGCCGCCGGCCTGCTCGACCTGCTCGATCTGGCCCGCGTCGGCCGCGCGCTGCTCTTCGGGATCGGGGCGGCCCTGATCCTCGACGAGTTCGCCCTCCTCCTCAACCTGGCCGATGTCTACTGGGCGCCGCAGGGCCGCGAGAGCATCGATGCGGTGATCGTTTTCGGGGCCGTCCTGGCAGTCGTCGTCGTGGGCGGCGACTTCTGGCGGGCGGCCTGGCGGATCCTGGTGACCCGCCGCTGACGCGGGCGGACGAGCCGGCGCCCTGAGCAGGCCCGGGAGCCGCAGCGGAGCGGGCGGTGGCCCGGAACGGTCTCGGGCCCGACCCGTGGAGCGCGTGGACGGCGTGTTTGACGCCTCCGCCGGTCGGCCGTACGCTGCCGGTCCGAGGCCGCCCGGCGCCCCAGCGTCCTCTGACGGGGCCGGCGCCGTACCCTCGGACGCGCGGAGTCCGACCCACGCCGTCCTCTCTGCCGCGGGACTGGTGGGGCCCTCACTGGTCGCCGCCTCGCCCCCGCTCGATCGTCGAGCTGCTCCGGGCCGGCTCCCTCGATTCGGAGCTCGCCGCCCTGCTCTGGCTCTGGCTGGAGGCGCGGCTGCCGGTCGTGATCGCCGCCGGCCCGCCGCTGGCCGGCAAATCGACGCTGCTGACCGCGCTGCTCGCGTTCCTGCCGACCGACGCGCGGCGCTTCTTCCTGCAGGGCGCGGCGGAGGACTTCCGCTGGCTGCCCGAGGCCGAGGCGCTCGGCTGGCACCGGCCCGCCTCCAGCGCGGAGTCGACCGGCGCCGAGCCGTCGCCCCGCGAGCGTCGGCTCGCGGCGGCCGATCCTGCCCGCGCTTACCTGCTGGCCGCCGAGCTGAGCGACCACCTTGCCGCCTACACCTGGGGGGAGGCGGCCCGCCTGCTGGTCCGCGCCGCCGGTCGCGGCTACGGGTTCGGCGCGACGATCCATGCCGAGTCACTGGGCGAGGTCCTGGAGCAGCTCCAAGCGCGGCCGGTCGGCCTCTCGGCGGACGAACTCCGCAGCCTCGGCATCGTCCTGGTCCTCGGCGTGGCCCGCGCCGACCAGCCGCGGCCGGCGCCGTGGTGGGATGCGGAGCCGGCCGCGCCCCGTCGTCGGGTTGTGGCCGCCCACTACGTGCGACCGCTGGAGCGTGACGCCGGCGGCCATCTCCGGCGACGCCCGCCCGCCGTCCTGACGACCTGGGAGCCGGAGGGGGACCGCTTCGAGCACTTCGCCTGGGGCGTCCTGCCCGAGCTCGCCGAACGGGTCGGCCGAGCGGCGGCCGACTTCGAGCGCGAGCGGGCGCGCCGCGCCGCCTTCCTGGGTCAACTGGTGACCGGACCCCGGACCTCGCCCGGCGAGGTCGCCGAGGCGATCGCCGCCTTCGCCCGGCCGGTGGATGAACCCGTCCGCCCCGACCGATCCCTTCGACCCAGCCCCGCGTGAGGACCCGATGAACCGGACCACCGCCGCCGACCCCCAGCGCCCGGCCACCCTGGGCGAGCTGCGCGCCGCCGGCTACCGACCCCGCAGCGTCAAGGAGGAGATGCGCTCGAACCTGCTCCTCCGCCTCGGCGAGGCCGAGGAGATCTTCCCGGGCATCGTCGGCTACGAGGAGAGCGTGGTCCCGGCCGTCGAGAACGCGATCCTGGCCGGCCAGGACATCGTCTTCCTCGGCGAACGCGGCCAGGGCAAGTCGCGGATGGCCCGCCTGCTGGTCGGGCTCCTGGACGCGGAGATCCCGGTCGTTCGCGGGGGCGAGCTGCACGACGACCCGCTTGCTCCGGTCTCGCCGGCGGCCCGGGCGACCGTCGCCGAGGCGGGGGACGCCACGCCGATCGACTGGCTCCCGCGCGACCGCCGTTACGCCGAGAAGCTGGCGACGCCGGACATCACGATCGCCGACCTGATCGGCGAGGTGGACCCGATCAAGGTCGCCGAGGGCCGCTACCTGTCCGACGAGCTGACCCTCCACTACGGCCTGATCCCGCGCGCCAACCGCGGCATCTTCGCCATCAACGAGCTGCCCGACCTGGCCGAGCGGATCCAGGTGGGCCTCTTCAACATCCTCGAGGAGCGCGACGTCCAGATCCGCGGCTACGTCATCCGTCTGCCGCTCGACCTCTTCGTGGTGGCCAGCGCGAACCCCGAGGACTACACGAGCCGCGGCCGGATCATCACTCCGCTCAAGGATCGCCTGGGGTCCCAGATCCGGACCCACTACCCGCGCTCGCTCGAGCACGAGATCGCGATCATGCGCCAGGAGGCCCACCGCTTCCCCGCCGAGGAGGGCGTGCCCCCAGTCCTGGTCCCGCTCTTCGTCGAGGAGCTGCTGGCCGAGCTCACGCACCTGGCCCGTCGTTCGCCGGAGATCAGCCAGCGGTCGGGCGTCTCCGTCCGCGTGTCCGTCGCCAACCTGGAGGTCCTGCGGGCGGCCGCGCTCAAGCGGGCCGTCCGCCTCGGCGAGGCTTCCGGCGCGCCACGCGTCTCCGATCTCGGCGCCCTGGTGGCCTCCACGACCGGCAAGATCGAGCTGGAGACGGTCGGCGACGAGACGCCGGAAGAGCGGGTCGTCGAGCGGCTTCTCACCAAGGCCCTCTTCAGCACCTTCAACCGGCGCGTCTCGCTCGACGATCTCGACGAGGTCGTGGCCGCCTTCGAGGCGGGCCTGGTGGTCGAGACCGGCGAGCTCGTTCCGTCCCGGGACTACGTCCGCTGGGTCCACGAGACGCCAGGCCTGCCCGCCGCCGTGCGTGGCCTCCTGGCAGCGGCCGGGATCGCCGGCGGCGTCAACGGCGAGGGCAAGGCCGCGGCCGCGGAGTCGGGCCGTCGGACGGCCGCCGCGGCCGACGACCCGGCCGTCGTCGCCTCCGCCGTGGAGTTCCTCCTCGAGGGACTCCACCTCCAGCGGCGAATCAACAAGGACCGCCGGGCCGGCGGCACGGTCTACCGGCGATGAGCGGGTACGTCCCCGACCGGCGCGACCTGCGGGGCTTCGTCCCCGACCCGGCGGCCGACCCGGAGGCCGGGCCGGCGGGAGCGGGCAGGTACGGGCGAAACCGCTTCTCGAAGTGGGACGGGACGCAGTCGGTCGCGGACCTGGCCGGGGACGAGATCATGGACGCCCTGGCCGACGACCTTATGGCGGAAGGCGACCTGGCGACGGCGCTGCGCCGGCTGATGGAGCGGGGCTGGTCCTCGGACGACCCGACGCGGCCCGAGATGGCCGGGCTCCAGGACCTCCTGCGCCGGCTGCGCGATCGGCGCCGCGAGGCCCTCGAGCGCTACGGCCTCGGCGACGTGCTCAAGGAGATCCGGGAGGAGCTGGAGGCGATCCTCGGCATCGAGCGCCGCGGCGTGCAACGCCGGCTGGACGAGGGAAGCGCCCCGCCGCCCGACGGCGGGTCGGCGACGGGACCGGAGGCGGGCCAGGAACCGGAGGCGGGCCAGGAACCGGAGGCGGGCCAGGGACCGGAGGCGGCCCAGGGACCGGCGGCGGCGCCGAGACCGGAACCCGCGGGGCGAGCCGCCGAGGCGCCCGCCTCCTCCGCCGAGCCGCCGGCCCCCGACGAGGGGTTGCGCCGCATGCTCCGGGAGATGGCGTCGCGGCACCTCGAGCGGCTGGACGCCCTGCCGGAGGACGTCGGCGGGCGCATCCGCGGCCTGCAGGAGTACGAGTTCCTGGAGCCGGAGGCGCGCGACCGCTTCCAGGCCCTCGTCGAGAAGCTGCAGAAGCAGGTCCTGGACCAGTACGTCCGGGGCATGTCCGACGCGCTCAAGGGGATGACGCCGGAGCAGCTGGCGGCCCAGCGGGAGATGGTCCGCGACCTGAACCGGTTGCTCCAGGAACGGCTCCAGGGCGGCGACCCCGACGCCTCGGACTTCCTGGCCCGGCACGGCCGCTTCTTCCCCGGCGCGCGGAACCTGGACGACGTCATCGAGCAGCTGGCCGACCGGATGGCGGCCATGCAGTCGCTGCTCCGCTCGATGAGCGCCGAGCAGCGGGCGGAGCTCGCGGCGATGGTCGATGCCCTTCTCCGCGACGACCGGCTTCGCTGGGACCTGGCCCAGCTGGCCGGGACGCTGGACGCGCTGCTGCCCGGCGGCCTCGGGGAGCGGTTCCGGTTCCGCGGCGAGGAGAGCCTGGGGCTCGAGGGCGCCCTGGACCAGGTGGGCCGCCTCGGGCGGATGGACGCCCTGGAGGAGCAGCTCGGGTCGATCGAGCAGCCGGGCGACCTCGGCCGGATCGATCGCGAGCAGGTGCGCGACCTGCTCGGCGAGGACGCCACGCGCGACCTGGCCGCGCTCGACCGGCTGGCCGAGCAGCTGGAGAAGGCAGGCTACCTGGAGCGCCACGGGGACCGCCTGCAGCTGACGCCGCGCGGCTCCCGGCGGATCGGGCAGAAGGTCCTCGACGACCTGTTCGCCCGCCTCCGCCGCGACGCCTTCGGAGACCACGCCATCGACCGCGCCGGAGCCGGCGGGGAGCGGACCGAGACGACCAAGCGGCTCGAATGGGGCGATCCGTTCCACCTGGACCTGCGGGCGACGATCTCCAATGCGCTCACCCGCCCGGAGAACGCCCCGGCGCCCGCCGGCGGGCGCGCCCGGGGCGATCCGCTGCGGCTGCGCCCGGAGGACTTCGAGGTCTTCCGGACGGAGGAGACGGCCCGGACCGCCACGGTCCTGCTCGTGGACATGAGCCGCTCGATGCTGCTGCGGGGCTGCTTCGTGGCGGCCAAGAAGGTCGCCGTCGCGCTCGACGCGCTGATCCGGACCCAGTACCCACGCGACCACCTGACGGTGATCGGGTTCGCCTACTACGCCCGCGAGATCCGGGCCGGCGCGCTGGCCGAGCTCTCCTGGCACGGCCACGAGTACGGCACGAACCTCCAGCACGGGCTGATGCTGGCTCGCCGCATTCTGGCCCGCCAGCGGGGCGCCAACCGCGAGATCGTGGTCATCACGGACGGCGAGCCGACGGCCCACTTCGAGGACGGCCAGGTCGAGTTCAGCTACCCGCCGACGCGACGCACCATCCAGGAGACCCTGCGCGAGGTCGCCCGCTGCACGAAGGAGGGGATCACGATCAACACCTTCATGCTGGAGCGGTCGCGCGCCCTTGCCGAGTTCGTGGCCCACCTGACCCGCCTGAACCGGGGGCGGGCCTTCTACGCCTCTCCCGAGCGCCTGGGCGAATACGTCCTCGTCGACTGGGTCGGCCAGCGGACGGCGCACCGGCACTGAGCCGTCCCGGCGGGCGGGCCGGCGCGCAGGCCTGGCGCGTGGGTCGGCCGGCCCGCGCAGCCTGCAGGAGGCAGGCCGAGGGTCCTGCCGGGACGGCCCGCAAACGGGCCGGGCGGCAGGGTGGTGGGCGCTCCGCCGGTGGCGGTAGGATTCGGGCCGAGCACGGGCATCCCGGCGACGCGCAGACCACCGGCGACCGATCACGCCCGCCCGAACAGGAGGAAAGCGATGCCCCGTGTCGCCGGCTCCGTCCCGGAGCTGCTGGCCAGCCTGGAGGGCGTTGCCCGCATCGACGGGCAGCGCCTGGTCGTGACCGACGAGGTCGCCTTCCGGGCGCGCGCCGCCGCCGACCTGGCCTGGACCGCCACGTTCAGCGAGGACGCTGCCACCGTCGAGGCCGCCCGCTGGATCGTCTGGGAGGCGAGCCAGGAGCTCGATGCCCGTTCCGCCTCGATCGAAGCGCTCTACCGGGCCCGCGCGCGGAACGAGTACGAGGGCCTGACCGTCCCGGCCATCAACCTGCGGGCCCAGACCTTCGACATGGCCCGGGTCATCCTCGAGACCGCCCGCGAGAACGACGCGGCGGCCGTGATCTTCGAGCTCGCTCGCTCGGAGCAGACGTACACCTACCAGCGCGTCTTCGAGTACGCCACGAGCGTCCTGGCCGGCGCCATCGCGGCCGACTGGCAGGGCCCGGTTTTCATCCAGGGCGACCACTACCAGTTCAACGCCAAGAAGTACGCGAGCGACCCGGAGGCCGTGACCGAGGAGATCCGCAGAGCCTGCCGGGACGCCATCGCCGCCGGCTACCGCAACATCGACATCGACAGCTCGACCCTGGTCGACCTCTCGAAGGCGACGCTCGACGAGCAGCAGCGCGAGAACTACGGCCGAGCGGCCGAGCTGACGGCGCTCATTCGTTCGCTGGAGACCGACGGGGTCACGATCTCGGTGGGCGGCGAGATCGGCGAGGTAGGCAAGAAGAACTCGACCCCCCAGGAGCTGCGGGCCTATCTCGAGGGTTACCGCCGCGAGCTGGAGGCCCGAGGTTCGAGGTTCGTCGGCCTCTCCAAGGTGAGCGTCCAGACGGGCACGAGTCACGGCGGCGTCCCGCTGCCCGGTGGCGGCGTGGCCGAGGTCAAGCTCGACTTCGAGGTGCTTCGCGAGCTGTCCGCCGAGGCCCGCGCCGCCGGCCTGGCCGGAGCGGTCCAGCACGGGGCCTCGACCCTCCCGGACGAGCTGTTCCACCGGTTCCCGGGCGTGGGCACGGCCGAGATCCACCTGGCGACGGGCTTCCAGAACGCGCTCTACGAGCACCCGGCCTTCCCGGCCGAGCTGCACCGCGAGATCGAGGCCTGGTGCTTCGCCAACGCGGCGGACGAGCGCAAGGAAGGCCAGACGGATGCGCAGTTCGTCTACAGCACGCGCAAGAGGGCGATCGGACCCTTCAAGCGGCAGCTCTGGGACTTGGCCACCAGGGACGAGATCCTGGCCTCGCAGGCTCAGAAGGTGGACTTCCTGTTCGGCCAGCTCGGCGTGCCCGGCTCCCGGGCGCTGGTCGAGAAGTACGTGAAGCCGGTCGTGCTGCACCGTCCGCTCCCGGACGTCCTCAAGGAGGCCGTTCCCGCCGGCTGAGGCGCCCGCACGGGGGGTCGGCCGGGCGCTCGGGCAGGTCGTGCCGGGCCGCCGACCCGCGCGGCGGTCGGTCGGCGCCGCCGCCTGGAGATTGGTCCCAGTCCGCGCGCTGGTCCCTCCAGGAGGGCTACCGTGCCGCCCAGTGCTTCCTCAGGTCGGGCACGCTGTCGTTCGGCCGCACGAGTTGAGGTAGCTCTGGAACCGGGCGGCATACGCGGAGAAGAAGCGGTCTCCGGTGATCGTCGCGTAGTAGCGCAGCTCGACGATGTGGAGCGTGTGGTAGCCGAGACTGGCCCCTGATCCCCGGTTCGACCCCGTCAGGCTGGTCAGGTCGTACGTCTGCCTCGCAGTCCGTTCCGACCCGGGGCTGCGCTGCGCCGCCGTCGGTCGGTGTGGGGACGGGGGTCGACGTGGAGGTCTTCGGGACCTGGGTGCCGGCCAGCGTCTCGGCCGAGCCGCTCTGGGACCCGAAGGGCGATAGGATTCGGGGCGTGATCCCGCCTGCCCCTTTCGGCCCGGACTGGAGCGCCGGCCTTCGCCGTGCCTCGGATGACGAGTTGCGCGCCTGGCTCGATCTGGCCGTCACCTGCTGCGACCTGGCCGACGGGATGGCGATGGGCGCCTTCCGGCGCGACATGCGGGTCTCCACCAAGCCCGACCGCACGCTGGTGACCGAGGTCGACCGGGCGATCGAGCGGCTGATCCGCGAACGGATCCAGGACCGCTTCCCCGGCCACGGGCTGATCGGCGAGGAGGAGGGCGAGGAGGAGGCCGGGGCATCAGTCCGCTGGTACATCGACCCGATCGACGGGACCCACAACTTCATCCGCGGCGTGCCCCTCTTCGGGACCCTGCTGGCCGTGGAGCGGGACGGGGAGCTGCAGGCCGGCGTGATCAGCGCGCCGGCTCTCGGTGAGCGCTGGGTCGCCTGGCGCGGCGGCGGCGCCTGGAACGGCGAGCGGCGCCTGTCGGTCTCGGACGTCGCGTCCCTGGGCGACGCGCAGCTGCTCTACGGGTCGCGGACGGAGAGCGTGGGCAGCGGCCTGCTGCCGGGCTTCGATGCCACGATCGCCGCCGCCTGGCGCGAGCGCGGTTTCGGCGACTTCTGGGGCTACGCCCTGGTGGCCGAGGGCGCGGCCGAAGCGATGATCGAGACGGGGATGCACAGCTGGGACCTGGCGGCGCCGCTGGTACTCGTCGAGGAGGCCGGCGGCCGGCTCACCTCGGTGGACGGCGAGCGTTCGCCGGGGATCGCCTCCTGCGTCGCTTCCAACGGGCTGCTCCACGACGAGCTGCTCGGCCGCCTGCGCGCCGATGGCTGATCCTGCCCGGAGCGCCGACCGGGCCCGCCGCAGGCAGCTGCGCGAGGCCTACCGGCAGGCTCGACCCCAGGCGGCCGTCTGCCTGATCCGCAATCGCCAGACCGGGAAGGCACTGCTCGGCTCGACGACCGACCTGGCAAGCCTGCGCAATCGGCTCGACTTCGCCCGCTCGACCGGGACCGCCTCTGCCCTGGACGGCCGGCTCCGCCAGGCTGCGGAGCGGTTCGGCCTCGGCGCCTTCTCGCTGGAGGTCGTCGAGACGCTCGATGTGGGGCCGGAGATGAGCGACGCGGAGATCCGGACCGACCCGGCCGCGCTCGAGGCGCTCTGCCGGGAGCAGCTCGACCCGTCGCTCCTCGTCTGAGCTCGGGGACGGGCCGGCCCGGATGGCGCCGGCCGGCACGGTGGACGCCGGCGACTCCGGCCGCGGGTGAGGCGCCGGTCAGGCGCCGGCGGCCCCGAGCGCCGCGCCCAGGGTGCGGAGGGCCAGGTCCACCTCGTCCGGCGTCGTCACCAGCGGCGGGATGACCCGGACCACCTGGTTCCAGGTCCCGGCGGAGAGCACGATCAGCTTCCGCTCCAGGGACGCGGCGATCACCCGGTGGGCCAGGGCCCCGTCCGGGACGCGCCCGTCGCCCTCGTCCGGTCGCACGAACTCCAGGGCGGCCATCAGCCCCAGCCCCCGCACGTCGCCCACCGAGCGGTGCCGCGCGGCCAAGGCCCGAAGCCCGGCCAGGAGCTGCCGGCCGCGCTCCCGGGCGTTGTCGACGAGCCCCTCGTCCTCGATCACGTCGAGCGTGGCGTTGGCGGCCGCGCACGAGACCACGTTGCCGCCGAACGTGCCGCCGTGCGTCCCGGGCGGGAAGCGCTCGATCAGGGCGCGCCGAGCCAGGATCCCCGACAGCGGCAGCCCCGAGGCGATCCCCTTGGCCATGACCACGATGTCGGGCGTGGCGTCCCAGTGCTGGAACGCGAAGAAGCGGCCGGTCCGCCCGAAGCCGCTCTGGACCTCGTCGGCCACCAGGAGGATCCCGTGGCGGTCGGCGATCCGGCGCAGCCGGGGCAGGAAGGCCGGGGGCGGGACCACGTAGCCACCCTCGCCGAGGACCGGCTCGACCACGATCGCCGCCACGTGGTCGGGCTGGACGAGCTGGGCGAAGGTCAGCTCGAGCTGGTCCTCCCAGTCGCAGGTGCAGGCGGCCGGATCGTGCGCTCCGCCGGCCGCCCGGAAGCAGTAGGGGTACGGCGTGGCGTAGACCGAGCCCGGCAGCGGCTCGAAGTCGCCCCGATAGACGTTCTTGGCCGTCGTCAGGGCCATCGTCTGGCCGGTCCGCCCGTGGAAGCCGCCGCGGAAGGTGATGATGACCGGCCGGCCGGTCGCGACCCGGGCGAGCTTGACCGCGGCCTCGACGGCCTCGGCGCCGCTGTTGGCCAGGAAGGCGCTCCAGTCCTCGCCCGGCAGGAGGCGCGAGAGCCGGTCGTAGAGCCGGAGCCCAGCCTCGTGATAGACGATGTTCTGCTGGCCGTGGAGGAGCCGGGCGGCCTGCTCCTGGATCGCCCGGACCACCCGCGGGTGGGCATGGCCGGTGCTCGTGACGCCGATCCCCGAGCTGTAGTCGAGGTAACGCTCGCCGTCCGCGGAGACGAGCCACGAGCCCTCGCCGTGGTCCACCAGGATGTCGGTGTAGCGGGACCAGACCGGCGGCACGACCGAGCGATCCGGGATCGGCTCGACGCCGGCCAGGGCGCCGTGGCCGGGCGGGTTCGGGGCGGCGGTCTCGGGCATGGCGGACCTCTCGTCGAGTCAGGTCGATTCAGAAGGTGGGCGGCGTGTTGATCCAGAGGAGGCGTGTCTCGGCCGGGCCGGGCGCCTCGAAGCGGTGCGAGACGGTGGACGGGAACGTGAGGGCGTCGCCCGGCCCCAGCTCGTAGCGCTCGCTCTCGTCGAGCCAGACGGTGAGGGCACCCTCGATCAGGTACATCAGCTCCTCGCCCGGGTGGGAGTAGTAGCCGTCGCTGCTGGCGCCCGGCGCCAGGACGAAGAGCTGCGACTCGAGCTGCGTCGGCGCCCGGGAGAGGTCCTCGATCCGCACCCCGTTGCCGGCCTCCAGCACGGTGCGATCGGCAGGATGGACCAGCCGACCGCCGGCCAGGCCGGGGTCCCGCAGGAGCTCGCCCAGCGTCGTGGCGTAGGCCCGGGTCAGCCGGCGGAGGGCGTCGAGCGAGGCCCCCGTGAGGCCGCGCTCGAGGGACGAGATGAACGACGGCGAGAGACCGCTGGCGGCGCCGGCTTCCCGCAGGGAGAGGCCCCGTGCTCCGCGCAGACGGCGCAGCCGGCTCGCCAGGCCGGGATCCGGCCCGCCGTCCGGCCCACCCCCGCCCGGGCGGGACGCGGCAGACGGCGACCGCCCCAGCCGGGCCCGCGGGTCGATCCCGGGCGTCGGCGGCGACTCGGCCGGCAGGACCCTCCGGATCGCCGCGGCGTTCAGCCCCTCCACCTGCCGCAGCCGGCGGATGGCGCGCAGGCGGGCCAGGTCGGCCGGGCTGTAGAGGCGGTGGCGGCCTCTGCCGCGCCGCGGTCCGACCAGGCCCTGGCGCTCCCAGAGGCGCAACGCCGAGGGGGAGACCCCGACGTGTTCGGCAGCCTCGGTGATCCGGAAGAGCCCACCCGTGGGTGTCCCGCCATCCGGGCCATCGTCGCGGAGGAAGGGGCCAGAAGGAGCGGGCTCGCTCTCGGCGGTCATCGCCGCGCTACCGGTCTCCCCGACGCTGCAGCAGCGTCGACAAGCCGACCAGCCCCACGGCCGTCAGGAAGATGATCGAGCCGACCACATTGATCTGGACGGGCAGCGAGATCCGGATCGAGCCCCAGACCCAGATCGGGAAGGTGTTGGTGAGGCCCGAGGTGAAGTTCGTGATCACGAAGTCGTCGATCGAGAGGGAGAAGGCGAGTAGGGAAGCGGCCATGATCCCGGGGAAAATCAGCGGGAAGGTCACCCGCCAGAAGGTCGTCCACTCGTTCGCCCCGAGATCCATGGACGCTTCCTCCAGGCGCCGGTCGAAGCCCGCCATGCGGGCCCGGACGGTGACCACGACGAGGAACCGGCCCTGGATGACGTTGCCGATCATCTGGGTCTTGGGGCTGCCCAGCAGCGAGGCGTTGACGTAGTCGCCCATCGCCGGGATGAAGGTCAGCAGCGAGCCGGCGAAGACGCCGGGCAACGAGAGAGGGAAGGTCACCCGCAGGAACGACTCGTTGACCGCGAACGCACCGACGAGCAGGCCGATCAGCGCGCCGAGCGCCGCGAAGAACGGGGTGTCGTACTCGACGCCCCACGCCACGACGCCTCCCAGCAGGGCGCCGAAGGCCGCGCCGTAGACCGGGCCGCGCGGCCGCCATGGTCCGGCGTAGAGGTCCCGGGCAGCCTCCACGAGGCGCAGGTCGATCCGCTCCAGGGCGACGTAGAGCGGCAGCGTCATGAACGGCAGGAAGTTGTAGACGATGCCCGAGACGACCGCCACGGGCTCGCCCAGGAAGGTGAAGTTCGCGGGCACCACCTTGAGGTAGTCGCGCAGGGCAACGATCACCGGCCCGTTGTCGCCGAGGATGATCTGCCAGGAGATCGTCCGGATGAGGAAGCTGGTGAAGAACGGGGCGATCACCAGGAAGAGGATCAGGTTCTTGTAGCGGCCGCCCCGGAAGGCGATGAAGTAGGCCAGGGGATACGAGATCAGGAAGGTCAGGATCGTCGCCAGCCCGCCGTAGATGAGGGAGTTGCCGAACTGGCGGCTGAAGAGCTGGGGGATGCGGGCGTAGGCGTCCCAGACCCAGGCCACGTGGTAGCCGGTGTCCACGGTCCCCTGCGAGACCGAGTAGAGGAACATCTGGACGCTCGGCAGGAGGAAGAAGACGACCAGCCAGAGGATGCCGGGCGCCAGCAGGATGTAGGGGGTGAGGGTCCTCAGGAGCGAGTGGCGGGAGCGGACCATCGCGGGGTGGGGTCTCCGGGATGCCGGGCGCCGCTCCCGGAGCGGCGCCCGGGCTGCTCGTCCGGTTAGGCGCCGGTCAGCGTGCTGAAGGCGTCGTTGAACTGCGTGTTCTCGGTGTCGGTGAGCGTCTTGAAGGCGTGCTGCTTGGCGACGATGTCGGGCGTCGGGAAGATGAGCGGGTTCGACTCGGCCCCCGGATCGATCTTCTTGATCTCGACGGCGGCGCCCTTCACCGGGCAGACGTAGAAGACGAAGTCCTCGATCTGGGCCGCGATGTTGGGCTGGTAGACGAAGTTCATGAACGTCTCGGCGGCGTACTTGTGCTGGGCGCCCTTGGGGATGAGCATGTTGTCCGACCAGATCATCGTCCCCTCGGCGGGGAACACGAAGAGCTGGTCGGGGTCGCCCGACGAGGCCAGGTCGCCGGACCAGACCATGGCCGCCCAGACTTTGCCGCTGGCGAAGTCCTGGAGATACGAGTTGCCGGTGAAGCGCAGGCCCTGGCCGACCAGCGGCTGCATGTCGGGCACGATCTTGTTGTTGACGTCGTCGGTGGTGACCTGGAGGGGATCGATGCCGAGCTTCAGCGCTCCGAGACCGAAGGTGTCGCGCATCTCCGTCAGGAAGGTGACATGGCCGGCCAGCCGGCTGTCCCAGAGGTCGGCGACCTTCGTCGGTGCCTGCATGCCGGCCTTGGCCACGCCCTTCTTGCTGTAGCCGACGCCGGTCATGCCCGACTGCCAGGTGTAGTGGTAGTCGTTGGGCGGGTCCCAGGGCAGGTTCCGCAGCGAGTCCTGCAGGTTGGCGACGCAGTTGGGAACGTTGTCCTGGTCGATCTTCTCGATCCACTTGAGCCCGATCAGGTGAGCGGCCATCCAGTCGGTCAGGACCATCAGGTCCCAGCCGGTGTCGAGGCCGGCCTGGAGCTGGTCGTGGATCGTCGCCACGAACGTGGCGTTGTCGTCGATCTTCTCCTGGTAGTTGACCTTGACGCCGGTCTGCTGCTGGAACTGGATCAGGGTCGGCGACTTGCCCTTGTCGGGGCCGCTGGAGGCGACATCGATGTAGGCCGGCCAGTTGGCGAAGTTGAGGATGTTGCCGAGGACCTTGGGCGTCGGGACCGGCGTCGGTGTCGGGCTGGCGGCGGCGCTGGCGGCCGTGCTCGCGGCGGTGCTCGGAGAGGCGGTGGGGGAGCTGCCGCTGCAGGCCGCCAGGAATGCTCCGAAGCCGGCCAGCGCCGCGCCCTGGAGCAGGCGGCGGCGACTGACGAGAGACGTGTCGGGTACGTGCTCGGCCATGGACTCCTCCTCGCAGGCGGCGCGCCGTCGGCGCGCCTCAGGTCTCCGGCTTCGGCGAGGCCGGCGCGGCGGCCTCGCCCTCGGCCCTGACGACGAACGTGTGATCCGGTGACCAGGCCAGCCGGACGCGCTCGCCCGACCGGTGGAGCGAGCCGTGCTCGGTCCGCTCCACGTTCTGCTCGTAGACGGCGACGCCTTCGCCGATCGACGTCTCGACGATGTACTGGGTGCTGACGCCCAGGTAGCTCGCGTCTCGGATTACGCCGTCGAGCACGTTGGCGTCGCCGGGCGGATCGGCCGTCTCGGCGAAGAGCCGGATCTTCTCCGGCCGCACCCCGACCTCGACCTCACTGTGGCCGTTGGTGAGCCCACGCGGGACCCGGATCCCGATGCCCGTCCGCAGGCGGATCACGGCGTAGGCATCGGCGCCCCCTTCGAGCGTCCCCTGGAGGAGGTTGCTGACGCCGAGGAAGCCGGCCACGAACCGCGTCCGGGGTCGCTCGTAGAGCTCCTCCGGGTTGCCCAACTGCTCGTAGCGCCCGGCGCTCATCACGGCGATGCGATCCGACATCGTCATCGCCTCCTCCTGGTCGTGGGTCACGTAGATGAAGGTGATCCCGACCTCCTGCTGGATCCGCTTCAGCTCGACCTGCATCTGCTTGCGCAGCTTGAGGTCGAGCGCCCCCAGGGGCTCGTCGAGCAGGAGCACGGCGGGCCGGTTGATCAGGGCCCGGGCGAGCGCGACGCGCTGGGCCTGGCCGCCCGAGATCTGGGAGGGCCGCCGCTTCTCGTAACCAGGCAGCTCCACCAGCCGCAGCATCTCGCCGACCCGGCTGCTCAGCTCCGGGCCCTTCACCCCTCGGCGGCGGAGGCCGAAGGCGACGTTCTCGAAGACGTTGAGGTGGGGGAAGAGGGCGTAGTTCTGGAAGACGGTGTTGACGTTCCGGCGGTAGGGCGGCAGCCAGGTGACGTCCTGTCCCTGCAGCTCGATGAGCCCGCTCGTGGGCTCCTCGAAGCCGCCGATCATGCGCAGGGTCGTGGTCTTGCCGCAGCCCGAGGGTCCGAGGAGCGAGAAGAACTCGCCGTCCTGGACCTCGAGGTTGATGTGATCGACGGCGACGACGTCGCCGAACCGCTTGGTGACATCGACGAGACGGACGTCGACAGCGGGCACGAGCCTGACGACCCTCCGATCGTGCATGAGGTCTGATCGCTGGTTGCCGCTGCGGAAGAGTGCGACGGGGACGTGGACCCGGACGGGACGGATCCGGGTCCGCCGGCACGGGCCGCCGATGGCTCCGGGCCTCCTCAAGCTACCCGGAGTTCGACAACCCTATCCGCCTGCAGTAGCCGCGGAGTATGTGGCGCGGCGAATGCCGTGTCAAGCCGCAGGTCGGCCGCAGGTCGGCGGGCGAGACTCGCAGCGAAAAGGCCCGCCGGGGCACGAATTCCGTGCCGCCGCCGCTGCCGGACGCGGCGACCTGCGCCACCTGACGCGCTACCAGGGCATTGGCGCCACGGGGAGCGCCGCCGAGGCCCCACGCTCCCGACCTCGCCCGTCGCACCAGCGGAGTCTTCGCGGCCTCCGCGACGCGCCGGCCGGTCACCGGGGGCCCGGGCCCGGCCCGACGGGAGGGGACGCTGCGCCGGTCGTGGCCCGCGGTGGTGACGCCGGAATCGCCATACTGCCTTCTGCAGTGCGGGCCCAACGACCTGCCGGGCACACGCCGGGTGGGCACGCGCCCTGCGTGCTCCCGCCTCTGCGCTGCCGTGGGAGAACCCGATGCGCGGCCGCTTCCCGGAGGACCTGGCCACTCGAGCGGCGGGCCGTTCAGCCGACCCTGGGGCCGGTCGCGCGATCGCCAGCCGCCCCGACCGACCTTCGGCCCCGTGCTGATCCGCATCGCGGCCGCCCTGATCGACGCCCGGCTGGCCGCCGGACGGCTCGCCGCCGCCGCGTGGGCCGCGCTGCCCGCCGCGTGGGCGGCGCTCCCCGCGGAACCGCTGGCGCGCCTGGTGCTCCACGCATGCGGCGTGCGCGGAACCGGCCGGAGCGTCCCGCTGCCGGACGGAGGGCGGGCCCGGGTCGTCGAGGACCCGCGGCTGGCCCGCTACCTGGACTTCATGCCGGTCCGGCCGTTCGCCCAGACCGTCGGCGGCTGGATCTTCTGCCGGACCGAGCTGCCGGAGGCGACGCTCCGCCACGAGCTCGAGCACGTGCGCCAGTGGCGGCGCCTGGGCCCCCTCTTCCTGCCGGCCTACCTCGCGGCATCGGCCGCCGCCGCGCTCCGCGGCGCCCCCGCCTACCGAGGCAACCGTTTCGAGGTGGCGGCCAGGTCGCGCGAGTGACCTGCGCCTGGGTCCGACCGGGGCCGCGCTGACGCCGTCGCCCCTGCATCGCGCCACCTGCGGTCGCGCCCCCCTGCGCCACGCGGGGAAGGCGCCCGACGGCGGGTGTCGGGAAGACGGCGTACGATATCGACGCGTGGGCAGTCGAAACGATCGAGCGCCCCACCCGTCGCGTCCCAACCCCGGCGCCGACCGCGCCATCGCCAGGGAGGCTCCCGACCCGCCCATGACCGCCCTCACCGAAGCCGCCGTGCTCGATGCGCTGCGCACCGTCCAGGAGCCCGAGCTGGGTGGCGACCTCGTCACCCGCCGGATGGTCCGGGACCTCCGGATCGACGGCAGCCGGGTCGCCTTCACGATCGAGCTGACCACGCCTGCCTGCCCGCTGAAGGACGAGATCGAGCGGCGGGTGACGGCCGCGCTGGAGCCGCTCGGCGTCGACGCGGTCGCCATCGACTGGGCCGCCACGGTGCGCCGTTCGACACCCCAGCAGCCCCTGCAGCTGGTCCCCGGGGTCAAGAACATCATCGCGGTCGCCTCGGGCAAGGGCGGAGTCGGCAAGTCGACCGTCGCCGCCAACCTGGCGGTCGCGCTGGCCCAGGCCGGCGCCTCCGTCGGACTGCTCGACGCCGACATCACCGGGCCCAACATCCCGCTCATGCTCGGCGTCGACGGCCAGCCCGCGGCCAGCCCCGACAACAAGATCCTGCCGCTCGAGCGTTTCGGCGTGAAGGTGATCTCGATCGCCTTCTTCGTCCCGGCGGGCCAGCCGGTCGTCTGGCGCGGCCCGCTGGTGGGCGGCGCGATCCAGCAGTTCCTCCGCGACGTGGAGTGGGGCGAGCTCGACTACCTGGTCGTGGATCTTCCGCCCGGCACCTCCGATGCCCAGCTGACGCTGGCCCAGTCGGTGCCGCTGAGCGGAGCGGTGCTGGTCACGACGCCACAGGAGGTCTCGCTGCTCGACGTGACGAAGGCCCTGGCGATGCTCCAGCGGATGAGCGTCCCGATCCTCGGCATCGTCGAGAACATGGACGGCTTCGTCTGCGCCCATTGCGGCGAGCGGACGGAGATCTTCGGCCGGGGCGGCGGCGAGCGCTTCGCCCGGGAGAACGGGATCGACTTCCTGGGCGGGATCCCGCTCGAGGTCACCGTGCGGCAGGGCGGCGACGCCGGCGTGCCGGCGGTTGCCCAGCGGGAGCCGGGGCCGGCCGCGCGGGCCATGACGGCGATCGCCCAGGCCGTGGCCGCCCGCGTCAGCGTGCGCGCCGCGGCAGAGGGCCCCGTCCTCACCATCTCCTGAGACGAGGAGCGCTGGTCGAGGCGGCGGGGCTCTGGCGGAGTTCAGCCGGCTGGCGGCGGAGGCTCTCGGCGCCGAGCCCCGGCCTCGACGCGGCGGGCCCACCCGCCGGCCCACCCGCCCCGGGCTAGGCGGACCGAGTCCCGACCGCCGGGTCCGTGGCCGCTCCCGCGGACGGCCGGCCCGTCCTGGCGGGGCGGTGGCATGCTCACCGATCAGGAGCCGGAGGCCCGGCCGGGCGAGCCGGGTCCGGAGTGGCGCCCGCTCCGCCAGCCGGGCAAGCCCGTCCCGATGACGGCCGGCGAAGTGCGTCAGGAGGAGCTCGTGGACCCCGCCTGCCAGGCCCATCTCGATGGCTTCGGCCGCCGTCAGGTGACCGCGTCGGGCGTCGTCATCCGACGAACAGGCGAGGGTGGCTTCGGCGACCAGGAGGTCCGCCCCGCGCGCTGCCTCCGCCATCCGGGGCGTGGGGCCCGTGTCCGACGTGTAGACGAGGGTCCGGCCGGAGAGGTCCTCGAGCCGCACCCCCCAGGACGGCAGGTAGTGCTGGCCGGCAACGAAGCGGACCTCGAGGCCGCCGGCGCGCGTCGGACAGCCGGGGTCGTACTCATGCACCTCGAAGGCCTCGGCCAGGAAGCCGGGGCGCTCGCCGATGGCGCGGCCGAGCGAGTCCAGGTGCCGCATGCCGCCCGGCGGGAGGAGGAGCGGCACGCGGCGGGCGTGGCCGTCGGAGCGCCAGGGGAAGGAGTAGCGCAGCGCCGCGACGTCGAGGAAGTGGTCGGCATGGACATGGCTGATGATCACCGCGTCGAGGTCCGCAGGCCGCATCAGCCGGACCAGCCGTGCGGCCACGCCGGGCCCGCAGTCGAGCAGGAGCGCGTGTCGCCCGGAGCGGACGAGCAGGCCCGACGCCGCCCTGTCGGGCTGCGGCTCGGCCGGGCCGCAGCCGAGGACCACCAGCTCGAGCCCGTCCGGGGCAGGCGAGCGGGGCGGTGGGGGTGGAGGGACCGGCGTCGGCCGCGCGGGACGCCGTGCCGCGGACTTGGGTGGGGGCATCGCGGCAACTCTCGGCCATCGGGGCGTCTCGGCAGAGCGCCGCCGCGACGCGCCGCTTGTCGGCGAGCCGACACCGACGGGCCGGACAGCCCTATTCGGGCCCGGGGGCTCGCGGCTAGGATGCGGCCGTGCTGACGGCCACGGACCTCGCCATCGACGCCCTTGGGCGGTGCCGACTCTTCAGCGGCCTCGAGCGCTCGAGCATGGCCACCCTTGCCCATTCGCTGCGCACGCGACGCTTCCGCCGTGGCGAGGTGCTCTTCCACCAGGGCGATTCGGGCGACGCGCTCTTCATCCTCGTCGCCGGCGCCGTCAAGGTGGTCCTGCCGTCCGAGGAAGGTGACGAGGCGATCCTGGCCACGCTGCGGCCGGGCGATTTCCTCGGCGAGCTGGCGCTGCTCGACGGGGCCGAGCGTTCCGCGACTGCCGTTGCCCTGGAGCCGACGGAGACACTCGTGCTGCCCAGGGCTCGCTTCCGGGAACTGGTCGGGCGCGAGCCGGCGATCCGCGATGCGCTCCTGGGCGCCGTCGCGGCTGAGCTGCGACGGCTGACCGTCCAGTTCGGCGAGCTGCACTTCCTCGACCTCACCGGGCGCCTGGCGGCCCGCCTGGCCTGGCTGGCCGAGGACCAGGGGGTCCGCCACGTGGACGGCACCATCGTCCTGGACGCCCCGCTCACCCAGAGCGACCTGGCCGCGATGATCGGCGCCACCCGCCAGAGCGTGAACAAGCTGCTGGGCCTTTTCGTGGACGACGGCCTGCTCCGCGTCGAGCGCGACTCGATCGTGATCCTCGACCAGGAGCGGCTGGTGCGGACCTCCCACCGCTGACGGCGGCGGGGCGGCGTCAGCCCGGCCGGCCCCTTCAGCCCGCGCTGATCACGCCCTCGCTGCCGGGCCGCAGGAGTTGCACGCGCGTGTCCTGGAGGTGCCGCGCGGCCGCGCCGATGAGCCGCCGGAAGGCGAGCCGGGCCGCGGGCCCGCCCCCGGTCAGCAGGTCCAGCAAAGGGTCGAAGGGAAGGGAGACAAGCTCGGCCGGCCCGACGGCCCGGGCGGTCACCAGGGCCAGCGGCTCCTCCCGGAGCGCGGTCCAGCCGAGGAGGTCGCCGGGCGCCAGGGTCATGACGAGCACCCGGCGGCCCTCGTGTTCCATCCGGAGCGCGATCCGGCCCGCGGTGAGCCAGTACACGGCCTCCCAGCGTTCTCCCTGAAGGACCAGCGCCTCGCCGTCGGCCAGGCGCCGCCGGCTCGCCACCGCCGCGAGGTCGTGAAGCTCCGTTTCCGGCAGCCCCGCGAACAACTCCAGGGCGGCCAGTTCGGCCGCCGTCACTGACTCTCCGCTCATCAGCGGTCCCTCCGCCTGCCGGGCAGCGGCGTGGCCGGCGCCGTCCCGATCGCCCTGAGGAGCGTCTCCGCGGCGGCCAGCGCGGCCCGGCTCCGCCCCTGCGGCCCGCCGAGGAAGACGATCCGTCGCTCGGCGTCGCGACCGCCGGGCGTCACCACCGCGACCTCGACCTGAGTGTCGGCGCCCAGCGGGACGGCGCGCAGGGCGAGGCCCACCTCAGCCGCCGCGCCCGTGCGAACGCGCTCCGCCAGCCGGAAGAGATCGACCGACCCGGCACCCGACCGGCCCCCGGGGGCCGCCGCCACCTCCGCGGGCGCCCCCTCCGGGGCCGCCTCCCAACCCCTCTCCCCCGACCCGGCCTCGGCCCGGGCGGCCCCCGACGGGCCGGGAACCGCCGCAGCGGCGTCGCGGCCCGGCGCCGC
>JAJYJO010000154.1 GCA_021789435.1 Chloroflexota bacterium | reverse complement strand
GAGGCACCGATCCGCCAGATCGCCGACAACGCGGGCGCGGAGGGCTCGGTCGTCACCGCTGCTGTCCGCGCCATGAAGGCCGGCCACGGCTTCGACGCCCTCAAGGGCGAGTACGGCGACATGTTCAGGAAGGGCATCGTCGACGCAGTCAAGGTGACCCGCTCCGCCCTTCAGAATGCCGCCTCCGTCGCCGGCATGGTGCTCACCACGGAGGCGCTCGTGACCGACCGGCCGGAGAAGAGGGAGACGATGTCGGCTGGCGCCCAGGGTTACGGCGGGGATATGGACTTCTAGCCCAGCCCGGGCGCTCCGTCCCACCCGCGGCCCGACGGGAGGGGCGATCGGGACGGTGAGGCCCCTCCACCGGGGAGGGGCCTCACGCTGTGCGGGCTCGGGCCGGGCGCAGCCGGCCGGAGCGTGGATCAGGCCGGCTGGGCGGCGACCTCCGGCGCTTCGGCCATCTTCGCCGGGACCAGCCGGGTGAGGATGCCGTAGAGCAGGAACGATACCACCAGGCCGACGACCCAGCTGTAGTCGGCGAACGGGAACGGACTCTTGAGGATCCCGATGATCCCGTTCGCCGGGAACGGACCGTCCGTACCGGGATTGGTGTACGAGCCACCGATCGCCATGACGATCCCGACCAGGAGCGCCACGACGGCCCTCCAGTTCCAGCCGCGGGCATAGCGGTAGATGCCATCCGCCCGGTAGAGGTCGGCGAGCTTCAGGTTCGTGCGGCGCATCCACCAGTAGTCGGCGATGAGGACACCGGCGATCGCGCCGGTGGCGCCGCCATAGGTGTTGAGCCAGGTGAAGATGTACGCGTGAGGGTCGGTGTAGAGATTCCAGGGCTGGATCAGGATGCCGATAATGCCCGTGATCAGGCCGCCGGTCCGGAAGCTGATCAGCCTCGGCCAGGCGTTCGAGAAGTCATAGGAGGGACTCACCGTGTTCGCCGCGACGTTGACCGACAGAGTGGCGACGGCGAGGGTGAACAGCGCGATGGCCACGACAAGGGGGTTGTCGAACCGGCCGGTCAGGGCGACCGGGTCCCAGATCGCCGTGCCGTAGACCTTCACCGTGGCGGAGGTCACGAGGACCGCGATCAGCGGAAAGACCGTCATCGTGGTCGGCAGCCCCAGCACCTGGCCGATGGCCTGCTCGCGCTGGCTCCGCCCGAACCGGGTGAAGTCCGGCATGTTCAGGGAGAGCGTCGACCAGAACGCGATCATGCCCATGAGCGCCGGCGGGAAGACCGTGATCCAGAACCCCGAGCCCCAGCCGAGCTTGCCGTGGTCCTGGACGAGCGGCCCGAAGCCGCCGGCCTGGATCGTCATCCAGATGAGCAGGAAGATTGCCACGATGAGCACGAACGGGGCGGCCCAGTTCTCGAAGCGCCGGATGGTTTCCATCCCGCGCACGATGATGAAGATGTTGAGGCCCCAGAAGATCAGGAAGCTGAACCACATGGTCCAGGGCTGCGAGGCCGCGGCTCCGAAGCCGATCGTGAAGGCGGCCGCCTTCGTCCACGGGTCGCCCACGATGGCCCCCATCAGGGTGAAGATGGCGCCTCCGCCGATCCAGGTCTGGATGCCGAACCAGCCGCAGGCGACGCCGGCGCGGATCAGGGCCGGCAGGTTGGCCCCGACCACGCCGAACGAGGCGCGGGCAAAGACCGGGTAGGGGATGCCGTACTTGGTGCCGGCGTGGCTGTTGGCCAGCATCGGGACCAGCACGATGATGTTGGCAACCATGATCGTGAAGATCGCCTGGTACCACGCCATGCCCAGCGCGACCAGGCCCGCCGCCAGCGTCCATGTCGCCACGTTGTGCGACATGCCGATCCACAGCGCCACGTAGTTGTAGGTGGTCCAGACGCGCTTGGTGATCGGGACCGGCGCGAGGTCCGCGTTGTGGAGCGCGGAGCCCTCCAGGCTCGCATCCGTCTCTGGCGTCAGAGCGTACCGCCCGTCCGGGTACGCGACCTCCTCGTTCATCGCCGCAGTCATGAGCTCCCTCCGGTTCGCCCTCTTCGCGCTGGAGTTGCGAGTCCGATGACCTACCGTCGAAGGCTGCCGATGCGTCGTCTCCCCGGGGCACCTCCCTTGACTGTTTGCGCCCACGTTAGTACCGCTGGCAAGTCGCTTCAGGCGACGGCCGCGTCGTCACTCCTCGCGGCCGCAATGGGATGCGAGAAGGGGCGATTAGAGCACACCCGTCAAGAGCCGGGAGAGGGCCTGATGGCCCGAAGATTCCCCTCTTTTCCGGCGGTCCCGGTCGCGAAGGCGGCCCGCCGGGGAGCCCGGCCAGCGGCGCCCCGGGGATCGGCCGCAGGAGAGCGCCAGCCCCCCACCTCCCCGTTGGAGGGGGTCCGCCGAGCATGCGGTTTCGGGGCTTCCGGCCCATTGTCGGCACTGGTCCCTCCGGTCAGCCTGTACCGATCCATGACCGGGCGGCCTTTGCGGCCGCCCTCGAGGGCCCCAGGGGATCGCAGGAGGTGCACGTCATGCCGCGGATCGTGCGGGCGGCCTTGCTCCAGGCGGAATGGACCGGCGACAAGGAATCGATGATCCAGAAGCACGAGGGCTATGCCCACCGGGCAGCC
>JAJYJO010000006.1 GCA_021789435.1 Chloroflexota bacterium | reverse complement strand
GGTTCAGCAGGTCGGTGATCCGGCGCTGGCGCGTCCGGGCGTGGCCCCGGACGACATAGGCGTCGGTGTAGAGGGTGATCTCGATCGTCTGTTCGGCGAGCGGCTGGAACATGGCCACAGGATAGCCGCGCCGCCGGCCCGCAGGAAGGCGCCGGGGAAGGCGCCGGCGCCGGCGGGCACCACCGGCGCCGAGCCGGTGGACTGCCGCGTCAGCCGGCCGGCGCCAGGCCCTTGCGCGCCCCGGCCGTCACCAGGAACTCTGCCCCGTGCTGCAGCTCCCGCCAGAGCCGCTCCACCGTGGCCAGGCTGTCGGCCTCGTCGGGCCGCTTGTCGGGCCGGAGCCGGACGATCCGCGGGAAGCGGAGGGCGAACCCCGACGAGTGGCGGCCCGAGCGCATGATGACGTCGAACGCCACCTCGACCACGACGCTCGGCTCGACGACCCGGTAGCGGCCGGAGCGGCGCAGGGTGTGGGCCTCGAACCATGTCGTCATCGTCGCGATCTCGGCGTCGGTCAGCCCGGTGTACGCCTTGCCGATCGTGACGAGGTGGCCCCCGTCCATCTCGTCACGCACGGCGAACGTGTAGTCGGAGAGGACCCCGTGGCGCTTGCCGTGGCCGACCTCGACCCCGACCACCACGCAGTCGAGCGTGGCGAGGGCCTTCTTCATCTTCAGCCAGCCGTATCCCCGCCTTCCCGGGGAGTAGCCACTCTCCGGATCCTTGACCATCAACCCCTCGTTGCGCCGGGCGCGGGCTGCGGCGAAGACCTGCTCCAGCTCGTCGGCGGAGCGGACCGTGACCAGGTGGGAAAGGGCGAAACGCCCGCCGGACGCGGCCGACGGCAGGTCGAGCGCCTCCAGGCGCCGGCGGCGCTCCCGGAGCGGGACTCTCAGCAGTGACTCGGGGATCGTCGTCGCCGAGCCGTCGCGGTCGGAGCTCGGCCCCAGCGCCAGGGCGTCGAAGGCGACGTAGATGACCGGCGTCCCGGCCAGGACGGCGGCCGGCGGATCCTTGCGCCCCAGCCGCCCCTGGAGGGCCAGGAAGGGCAGCACGGTGCCCCCGCGGAAGGCCAGCACCTCCCCGTCCAGAATGCCGTCCCAGGGCAGATCGGCCGCGGCCTCCACCAGCTCGGGAAACTGGCCGCTGACGTCGTGCAGGTCGCGGCTGTAGAGCCGGACCTCGCGGCCCCGGCGGTGGAGCTGGGCCCGGATGCCGTCGTACTTGTCCTCGGCCCAGACGGTCGGGCCCAGGCGCCGCAGGATCTCCGCGGCGTCCTCGGCCGGCGAGGCGAGCATGAGCCGGAGCGGGTGGAGGAGATCGAGCCGAGCGTCGCCGAGGCGGCCGGCCCGGGCCAGGACCGCCGTCGCGCCCACGTCGCCGGTGAGCATCCCCGCCCACTGGACGGCCTCGAGTGGCCGCTCGAAGGCCCGGGCGACGGCGGCCTCCAGGAGCCCCTCGCGGAGCCCGATCCGCAGCTCCCCGGTCAGGACCTTGACGAGGTACTTGGCGGTGAGCGCGTCGCACCGCTCCAGAAGCCGGCCGAAGATCGCGGCCCTCGCCGCCGGGACGGCCGCGTCCCGCATCGCCGCGAAGGCCGCCGCGACCTCGGTCAGCGATGGGGTCGCGGCCGCATCCGGTGGGACCGGACGGGCGGCCAGTACGTCGCCGACCGCGACCCCCAGGTCGGAGGAGCGATCGTACGCCTCGCCGAGCGCGCCGGCGGGCAGGCCGGCCAAGCGCGTGACCGCGGCGGCGATCGCCGCCCAGCCGAGGCCGACCGGCCCCTGGTCCGCCTCGGCGAAGGGCCGGCCCGAGAGGAAGACGGCGGCCGGCCGCAGCTCGTCGGCCGAGAGCGACCGGAGGTACGCCGCGAGAAGCCCGGTCTTCTCCGACGTCCGCGTGGTCGCCGCGACGCGCTCGGCCAGCAGGCTCCAGCGGCGCATGGGCGCGATGGTATACCTTGCCGCCGGGAGGACCGAGCGCCTCCCTCGCCCCGCCGCGGACCGCCCGGCAGGAGACCAGGAGCCCGATGCGCCAGAGCTGGTTCCCCGAGACGATCACCGGCCGGCTCGTGGTGCTCCGCCGCCACCGGCCGGCCAACGTGGTCGCGTTCCAGCGCTGGTACGCCGACCCTGAGGTGGCGCGCCTGACCCGCTACCAGGACGGGCCGGTGCCGGAGGACGAGATCGAGCGCTTCTTCCAGAGCCGGGTGATGGGCCTCGACTCGCTGGCGATGGCGATCCACCGACGGGCGGACGACCGGCTGATCGGGACGGCCGCCTTCAGCCAGCTCGACGGCGACAACGGCTCGGCCCTCTACCACATCACGATCGGCGAGCGGGATGCCTGGGGCCGCGGCTTCGGCACGGAGACCACCGACCTGATGCTCGAGCACGCCTTCCGGAACCTCCGCCTCCATCGCGTCGCGCTCTCCGTCTTCGCCTTCAACGGGCGGGCCATCCACTCGTACGAGAAGTCCGGCTTCGTGCTGGAGGGTCGGGCCCGCGAGGCGATCTGGCGCGACGGCCGCCATTGGGACGAGCTCCACATGAGCGTCCTGGTCCAGGACTGGCGGGCGCGCCACGGGGAGCCGGCGCGCGAGGCGCGACCGGGCCCGGTCCCGGCCGCATCGTCGGCGCGCCGCTGGCGCTGAGGGCGGGCGGGCCGTGGCGGAGGACGCTGCCAGGGAGACCCTGCGGGCCGAAATGGTGGCCCTGCTGGCGGCCAGGGGTCATGCCGCGGAGACCGGCCGGGCGGCCCTCGGCCGGCTGGAGCGGGCCTTCGCCGAGGAGCCCGCCCTGCGGAGCCCGGAGCTGGAGCGGATGGCCGGCGACCTGCGGCTCGCCCTGGAGCAGGGCGCCGGCCAGCGCCTCGGCGGCAAGAGCGCGGAGGCCGCCCGCCTCATCCTGCGGGCGATCGCGCGGGAGCTCGGGCCTGCCTGACCGGCGTCGAGAGGGCCGCCGGGCGGACGGCTCGGGTACCATGGCCCGGCCTGTCTCCGCCGGAGGCTGCCGTGTTCGCCGATCCGAAGGTTCCCAGCTCGGCCGGCCGCGACGCGACCGGGATGTGCGCCGCGACCGTCGAGTTCCGGCACGTCAGCAAGTCGTACGACCGCCGCGACGGACCGGCGGCCGTGGACGACCTCACCTTCACGGTCCCGGCCGGCAGCGTCTGTGTCCTGGTCGGCCCCTCCGGCTGCGGCAAGACGACCAGCCTCAAGATGGTCAACCGGCTGATCGAGCCGACCGGCGGGCAGATCCTGGTGGACGGAACGGACGTCGCCGGGGAGGAGGTGACGGCCCTCCGGCGCCGGATCGGCTACGTGATCCAGCAGGTGGGGCTCTTCCCGCACCGGACGGTCGGCGAGAACGTGACGACCGTGCCGCGCCTCCTCGGCTGGTCCCGGGAGCAGCAGCGCGAGCGGGCGGAGGAGCTCCTGGGGCTGGTCGGCCTGGACCCGGCGCGCTATCGCGACCGCTACCCGGCCCAGCTCTCCGGGGGCGAGCGGCAGCGGGTCGGGGTGGCCCGGGCCCTGGCCGCCGACCCGCCGCTGATGCTGATGGACGAGCCCTTCGCGGCGGTGGACCCGATCGTCCGGGAGCGGCTCCAGAACGAGTTCCTGCGCATCCAGGCGGAGCTGGCCAAGACGATCCTCTTCGTGACCCACGACATCGACGAGGCGATCAAGATGGGCGACCTGGTCGCCGTGATGCAGGCCGGCGGCCACCTGGCCCAGTTCGCCCCGCCCGACGAGATCCTTGCCCGGCCGGCCTCCGACTTCGTGGCCCGCTTCGTCGGGGCCGATCGCGGCCTCAAGCGCCTCTCGCTGAGCCGGATCGGCGCTCTGCCGCTCCATCAGGCCGTCACCGCGGTGGCCGGCGAGCCGGTCGGCGATGCCCGGCAGCGGTCGCTGGCCGACCCGTTCCCGTTCCTGCTGCTGATCGATCGGGCGGGCCGGCCGCTGGGCTGGCTGCCCGACCGGGACGTGCCGGCCGATGGCATCGTCGACGAGCGGCTGGCCATCCCCGCCTCGCCGCTCCTGGAGCGCGAGACGACGCTCAAGGACGCGCTGTCGATGATGATCGCGGCCGACGTCCAGGCGGGCATCGTCGTCGACCCGGCCGGTCGCGTCCTGGGCCTGCTCACGATGGAGGCGCTCGGGGCCGCGGGGCGGGCCGGGGCCGCGGGGCGGGCCGGGGCCGGCGCTGCCCTCCGGAGGGCCGAGCGTCGGCCCGCGGCCGCCCGTCCGCCCGCGGCGGCGCCGTGATCGACTGGAGCTGGGTCGCGGATCACCTGGGCGTCCTCGCCTTCCGCGTCCTCCAGCACCTCGAGCTGACGGCGATCGCCGTCGGAGCCGGCTTCGTCATCTCGTTCGGCCTCGCGATCTGGTCGGTCCGGCGGCGGGCCGTCTATCCCCCGATCGCCGCCTTGGCCGGGATCCTCTACACCATCCCGAGCCTCGCGATGTTCGCGGCCCTCATCTCGGTGACCGGCTTCTCCGTCCTGACGGCCGAGATCCCGCTGATCCTCTACACCCTGGTGATCCTGATCCGGAACATCGTCGCCGGGTTCGACGGTGTGCCGGCCGAGGTCGTGGAGGCGGCCCGCGGCATGGGCTACACGAGCTGGGGCCGGCTCTGGCGGGTCGAGCTGCCGCTGGCCGTCCCGCTGATCATCGCCGGGCTCCGGCTGGCGAGTGTCTCGACGATCGGCCTCGTCACGATCACCGGCGTCATCAGCGACAGCTTCGGCGGACTCGGCTACTTCATCCTGACGGGCTACCACCTCCAGTTCGCCACGGAGATCTACGTCGGTGCCGTTCCCTCGATCCTGCTGGCGGTGGCCGTCGACGTCGCCTTCGTGCGGCTGCAGGCCCGCCTGACGCCATGGGCCGCGACGCGCGGCGTGGCGGCCGGCTGATGGTCCTGCTCGACGCCCTGGCGGCCTGGTTCGCCGATCCGGCCCACTGGGCGGGCCCGAACGGGATCCCCACGCGGCTTCTCGAGCACGTCGCGCTGAGCGGCATCTCCATGCTGATCGCCGGCGCGATCGCGCTGCCGCTCGGGCTCTGGATCGGCCACACCGGCCGCGGGGCGACGGTCGCCATCAACGCCGCCAATCTCGGCCGGGCGATCCCGTCGCTGGCCCTGATCGGCCTGGCCGCGCCCATCACCGCCGCCTTCGACCCGCAGCTCGGGTTCCGGGTCTACCCGACGCTGATCGCCATGATCGTGCTCGCGCTGCCGCCGATCCTGGTCAACGCCTCCGCCGGCGTGAGCGAGGTGGACCGCGACCTGGTCGAGGCGGCCCGGGGGATGGGGATGCGCGAGCGCCAGGTCCTGGCGCGGGTGGAGATCCCGATCGCTCTACCGGTCATCCTGGCCGGCCTCCGCTCGGCCGGCGTCCAGATCGTGGCGACACTGACCCTCGGCGCGATCTTCGGCGGGGGCGGCTTGGGCAACTACCTGGTGCTCGGGATCGCCCAGAACGACGTGGGGCAGGTCTTCGGTGGCGTCGTGCTGGTGGCAGCCCTCGCGCTCCTGGTGGAGGGCGGTTTCGCGCTCCTCGGGCGCGCCCTCACCCCGGTCCCGCTGCGGGCGGCCGAGGGCGGCGAGCACCGGGGCCGGGCCCTCGAGGGGCGGGCCGCCGGCTAGGGAGATGCCGCCGCCACGGGGAGCCGCGCCGGCAGGCCGGAGCGCAAGGGGCCGGGGTTTCGGGCCGTTGAGCCGTTGTGAGATCCGGGGTTGCTGGCTATAGTCGGCCGACCCGATGTCGCTTGCCCGAGCGGCACGGAAGCAGGAGGAGAGACCCATGCGGCTTCCCCGCGTGCTTGCCCTCGGGGCGACGGTGCTGGTGCTCGTGAGCGCCTGCTCGTCGGGAGGGGGCAGCAAGCCGACCGTCCGGGTCGGTTCGGACGGCTTCTACGAGTCGAAGCTGATGGCCGAGATCTACGCCCAGGCCCTGGAGGCGAACGGCTATACCGTGGACCGGACGGCGATCGGCATCGGCACCCGGCAGGTGAGCGCCCCCGCCCTGGAGAGCGGCAAGTTCGACCTCAAGCCCGAGTACATCGGCAGCGGGCTCGCCTTCTACGAGCCGGGCAAGCAGACCGGCGATCCGGCGGCCAACGCGGCGGAGCTCCAGAAGGTGCTCAGTGGCAAGGGCGGCGGCATCACCGTCCTCAACTACTCGCCGGCGGCCGACCAGAACGCCTTCGTGGTGCGCAAGGAGACGGCCGACCAGTACCACCTCGCGACGCTCAGCGACACGACGGCCGTCCAGAACCAGCTCAAGTGGGGCCTCGCGACCGACTGCCCGACCAACCCCGTCTGCGCGGCCGCCCTCAAGTCCGCCTACGGGCTCCAGCCGACGAATGTGACCCTGCTGTCGGCCTGCGACCAGCCGATGGTCGACGCCCTGACCGCCAAGACGATCGACGTCGGCGAACTCTGCTCCACGCAGCCCGACATCGCCAAGAACGGCTGGGTCGTCCTGACCGACGACAAGCACACCCAGCCCGCCGACAACATCGCGCCGCTCGTGCGCAATGACCTTCTGGCCAAGGTCGACAAGACCGCCTTCGAGAAGATCCTCAACGATGTCTCGGCCAAGATGACGACGGAGGCGCTGACCAAGCTGAACGCGGAGATCGTCTTCGACAAGAAGGACATCGCGGCCGTCGCCACCGAGTGGCTCAAGGCCAACGGATTCGTCTCCTGAGGCAGGCCCGGGACGCTGCGGGGCGACGGGCCGGCCTGGACCGCCGGTTCGCCGCTTCCGGCCCCGGCCTCAGGTGGCGCCCAGGCCGAGCCCGGCCCACAGCTCCAGGCCCGCTCGCCAGGCCCCCGGCGCGGCCGCCCCGAGGCGCGCCGATTCGTGGCCGCTCCACGTGGCGAGGCCGATCTGCGCCTCGCGCAGCGGCTCCGAGTGGGCGAACCGCTCCCGCGTGTCGTGGACGAAGGCGGCGTAGAGGGCCAGAGGATCGGCTCCGGCGACGAGCGCCTCGGCCGTGGGGACGAAGTCGATCGGGATCATCACCCGGCCGAAGAAGGCGCCGACCTCGGCGGTCAGCGGGTCCAGGCCCTGGCTGTGGCCGCTCCAGCGGAGGATCGGCGCCGGCGACGAGAACTCCACGGCCAGGGTCGCCGGGTCGAGGCCGGCGGCGCGGACCGTCCCGCCGAAGGTCACGAACTGGTTGCGCACCGCCAGCCGGTCGGTCAAGGTGATCCGGCCCCAGGCGTAGGGCTGCCCCGGAAGCGGCCCCGTCGCCAGGTCCAGGCTGGTGAGGTGGCCGCGACCGCCTTCCGTCCGCCAGTAGGCGACCTCCTCCGGGTCGAAGTGGTGGAGGGTCGGCCGTTCGCGGAGGGCGACCAGCAGGCGGGCCGTCCCGGGCGTCTCGGGCTCGCTGTCGACGAGGATGAAGCCCAGGTTCTGGAGGAGCCGGCCGGCCTCCGCCAGCCAGGCCGGCCCGCCGACCGGCGCCGAAACCCGATCGCTGCTCATGACGGTGCCCACGATACGCCGCCCGGAGCCGCGCTTCGAGGGCCGCCCGGCCCGCCGCCCCCGCGGGCTGCGCCGTCGTTCGCCGGTCCGTCATTCGCCGGGGCTGGCCTCGCCGAGCGCCGCCGGGCCCCTCCGCCAGCCGAGCCGGACCAGGACGAGCGCACCACCAGCCGAGGTGAGAACCAGGCTGGCCGCGTGGACCAGCAGGGCCAGTGCCAGGGCCGGATCGCCGCCGATTCCGAAGGCCGCCGCGATGCGGACGGCGGCCAGCTCGAATGTACCCAGGTAGCCCGGCCCGGAGGGGATCGCCGTGGCCAGGTTGGTACCCGCGGCCAGCAGGGCCGCCTCCCCCGTCGTCAGCTGGATCCCGACCGCCTGCCCGGCGGCCGCGAAACCCACGACCGTGCAGGCCCAGGCGAGGCAGCTGAGGGCGATCGCCTCCGCCATCGTCCGCGGCCGGGCCGCCACCGCGAGCCCGCCGCGCAGCTTGCGGACCAGCTCGCGCCCGCGAGGCCAGCGCCCGATCATCATCCGGGCCCGGTCGGCGCCCGGCAGCCGGTGGGCCACGATCGCCAGGACGAGCGCCAGGGCGAGCAGGGCGGCCAGCGCCAGCCCGACCGCCACGGCGCTGGCCACGATGCCGCGGACATGGAGGACGAGGATCGCGAGGGCCGCGATCGCGACCAGCACGCCGGTGTCGACGACCCGCTCTACGACGACGGTGCCGAGGGTGCTGGTCCGGCTGACGCCCTCCCGGTCACCCAGGTAGTGGCTGCGCACCAGCTCGCCGAGCCGGGCCGGCAGGACGTTGTTGGCAAAGTAGCCGACCAGCATGTAGCCGAGCAGCCGGCCGTAGGGCACGCGCCGGATCGGCGCCACCAGGCGCTGCCAGCGAAGGCCGCGCAGCAGCAGGTCGCCCGAGAGCGCGACCAGGGTCAGCGCGACCCAGGCGGGAACGGCGGCGAGCAGCGTCGACCAGGTCCGGGCGAGGTCCACGCCGTGCAGGACCACGACCAGGGAGACGACCGAGACGAGGACCCCAAGGCCGCCACGGAGGATCCCCTGGAGCCGACCGCGGCTCATCGCCGGGTCCCCCTCACGGGGCGCGGCGGGAGTCGCGGGGGCGGGCGGCCAGCTTGGCCGAGCGGCGGATCCGTAGACGGTGGAGCAGGAACCGCGCCACCACGCGCAGGGTGCTGAGGCCGTAGACGATGCTGCGCTGCAGGCCGACCGAGCTCGCCTCGGCGAAGTACCGGGTGGGGACGGCGATCTCGCCGAGCCGGAACCCGGCCGCCACGGCCTGGGCCACCAGCTCCTGGTCGAAGACGAAGTCGTCGGAGTTCAGCCGGTAAGGGATCGTCTCGAGGAGCTGGCGGCTGTAGGCCCGGAAACCGGTGTGGTACTCCGACAGGCGCAGGCCGAAGGCGGCGTTCTCGAGGCCCGTCAGGAAGCGGTTGCTGACGTACTTCCAGCGGGGCATCCCGCCGGCCAGCGGATCGCCCAGGAAGCGGCTGCCAAGCATCATGTCCCGCCGGCCGTCGAGGATCGGGGCGATCAGGGCGGGGATGCGGGTCGCGTCGTACTGGTAGTCCGGGTGGAGCATCACCACGATCCGCGCCCCGGCCGCCAGGGCCGCGTCGTAGCAGGTCTTCTGGTTGCCGCCGTAACCCAGGTTCTGGCGGTGGATGATCACGTCCAGGCCCAGCTGGCGGGCGATCTCGACGGTGGCGTCCCGCGAGACGTCGTCGACCAGGATGATCCGCTCGACCAGCGGATGAGGGATGTCGGCGTAGGTCCGCTCCAGGGTCAGGGCCGCGTTGTAGGCGGGCATGACCACGACGACGCCGCTCGGGACGCCCTCGGGCACGGCTGCTTCCGACTCGGCCGGTCCGGACATGGCCGTAAGAGTACCCGCTCGCCGCGGTACCGGGCACGGCAGGCGGTCGACGTGGCGGGAGCCGCCGCGGACTGCGGCTCCCCCCGACGGCCGGCGCGACCGCCGGGCTGGACGAACTCGCGGCCGGCGGGACACAATCGGGCACCACGCCGCGCTGGGAGCCGCCATGCTCGACCGACTGCGCGGCGGCCGCCACCTGGACGAGGAGACCCGTCGGCGGCTGCCGCCCGGCCAGTACCTGACCGAGAAGTTCCCGGTCCTGCACTACGGCTCCGTGCCGAGGGTGGACCTGGCGACCTGGGACCTGCGCGTCTGGGGCGCCGTCGAGCACCCCTTCCGGCTCAGCTGGCCGGAGTTCCGGGCGCTGCCCCGCAAGACCGTCCACGCCGACATCCACTGCGTGACGCGCTGGTCGAAGCTCGACACGGACTGGGAGGGGGTCGCCGTCCGGACTCTGCTGGAGATGGCCGGCCTCCGTCCTTCCGCCCGCTTCGTCCTGCAGCACGCGGAACAGGGCTACACGACCAACCTGCCGCTCGAGGTCCTCGGGGACGATGACGTGCTGCTCGCCGACACCTTCGGCGGCCGCCCGCTCGAGCCCGAGCACGGGGCGCCGCTCCGCCTGGTCGTGCCCAAGAGGTACTTCTGGAAGAGCGCCAAGTGGCTCCGCGGCCTGGAGTTCCTGGAGCGCGACGCGCCGGGCTTCTGGGAGCGGTACGGCTACCACAACAACGCCGACTTCTGGAAGGAAGAGCGTTTCAGCGACGACTGAGCACCGGGCGGCCCGGGTGCGGGACCGATCGCCCTGCGCAGCGAGGAGGGGTAACGGGTGAAGCGTCACCGTCGGCGCGGTGTCGCCGCGCGCGGATTGTGGGTGGCCTGCGCGCTGGTGCTGGCCGGCTGCGGGGCGACCGGACCGACGGCCGGCCCGAGCCCGTCCCCAACGCCCGCCTCGGCGATGGCCGCGGCGCCGATGCCCACTCCCGGCCCGACGCGGAGCCCAAGCCCAACGCCCCAGCCGACCTCCACGCCGGACCCGCTCGTCGCCTCGCTCTACACCGGCCTCCCCGTGACCCCTTCCGTCGCCGCGCGGCCGCCGATCGCCGTCATGATCGACGACCATCCCGACGCGCGGCCCCAGTCCGGGCTGTCGCTCGCCTCCATCGTCTGGCAGGCTCCGGCGGAGGGCGGCATCCCCCGCTACCTGGCGATCTTCGCCGACCAGGACGCCGCCTCGCTCGGGCCGGTCCGCAGCGCCCGGCCGTACTTCATCGCCTGGGCCGCGGAGTGGCGAGCGCTCTACGTTCACGTCGGCGCCTCGACCGAGGCGGCGTCCATGCTCCTCACGTACGGCAACGGCAGCTACGTCGTGGACGCGGACGAGTACCGCTGGGGCGGCCCCGCGGGCTACCTGTGGCGGACCACGGATCGCGCCGCACCGCACAACGTCTACAGCAGCACGCCGAAGCTGCTGGCGCTTGCCGCGCGACTCGGGGCGAAGCCGGCCACCAGCGGCGCCTGGACCTTCGGGCCGCCGGGCCCCCTCTCCGGGCGCCCGGTCGGGGCCACGATCTCGCTCCAGTACCCGACCACGAGCGTCGGCTACACCTACGACCGGCTCAGCAACACCTGGTTGCGCTCCGAGGGCGGCGTGCCGTCGGTGGACCACCTCAACCGTCGGCGGATCGCTCCGACCAACGTGGTCGTCCTGACGGTCCAGTTCGGGCTGCTCAACGACGGCAGCGGCAAGGGCCGCCTGGAGGCCAACATGATCGGCTCCGGGCCGGCCCTGGTCGCGACCGGCGGCCTGATCCGGCAGGCGACCTGGGAGAAGGCGAGCGTCACGGCGCCGACGCTCCTCTTCGACGCGAGCGGCAATCCGGTCACTCTGACGGCGGGCCAGACCTTCGTCGAGGTCGTGGAGCCGTCGATGCCGCTCGTCGCCCAGGGCGGCTCGATGCCACCCGGTGGAGGACCCGGCCTGCCGCAGTGAACCGCGGTGCCCGCGGCGCCCGCGGGGCTTCCGGGCCGCTTCCCGGCCGCAGGCGGTGCGGCGCCTCGGCCGCAGGCGGTGCGGCGCCACGTTCCCCAGCTCCCAGCCGTCGGGGCCGGTCCGGGCGAGGAATTCGTCGAAGAGCTCGACCCCCTCGCGGACCAGGGCGATCTCGGCCGGGTTGTCGAACTGGAGCCGGAAGGCGCCGGTGGAGGCCGGCGTGGTCAGCGTGGCGAGCCGCGGCCGTGCCTCCGGCACGACGACCCGGGGGGCCGGTCCTGGCCGCAAGGAAGGCCGGCGCGGCCCCGACGATCCTGCCACCGACGGATCGCCAGGTCGGCCGTCAGCAGCAGCCGCTCTGCCCAGCGGACGCGGGCGGGACGCATCGGCGGCTCGCCGAAGGTCCGCTCAGGCCGGGTGGACGGCAGCCTGGGCGGCGCCGAGGCGGCCGGTTCGCACCCAGCGCGCGGCGAGCTGGACGCGCTCCACGAGCCCCGCGTCGTCCTCGCCCTCGAGGACCGCGTCGGTGACCAGCCCGGGCCCGATGCCGACCGCCGCCGCGCCGGCCCCGAACCAGGCCGCCAGAGCCTCCTCCGAGAAAACCACGGCCGTCGGCATCAGCCGGCTCCGGGGCATCGGGCCCAGCACGGAGCGAACGAAGGCGGGCCCGTCGATCGCCGACTGCGGGAAGAGCTTCACGATCTCGCAGCCCAACTCCTCGGCCCGGGCGATCTCCGATGGCGTGAAGGCGCCCGGCAGGCAGGCGACACGGCGGCGGTTGCAGAGCCGGACGGTCGCCTCGTCGAGAACGGGGCTGACCACGAACTCCGCGCCGGCCGCGATGAAGATGGCTGCCGTCGGCGCATCGAGGATCGTGCCCGCCCCCAGGATGGTGTCGGGCAACTCGGCCGCCACGCGGGCGGCCAGCTCGCGGAAGGTCGCCTCAGCAGCCGGGGCGCGGTTGGTGAACTCGACGACCCTGGCCCCGCCCTCCGCGCAGCGACGAACGACCCGCCAGGCCGACTCGGGGTCGGCTGCGCTGAAGGTCGGGACGAAGCCGACCTCCAGGATCGCCCCGATCACGGCCAGCCGATCGAACCTCGCCACGCCCGCCTCCCACGGCCCGCTCCGCCCGGCAGCGGACCGCCCCGGTGCGTGACCCGGACTCTAGCCGAGCGGCCGCGAGGCTGCCGGACGTTGAGCTGCCGATGGAGCGCCGAAACGGTCCACCGGCCGGTCAGATGGAGCTGGCGCAGGCCCGGCACTTGGTGGCGTCGGCCGGCACGGTCTCCTTGCAGAAGGGGCACGTCTTGGTCGGGGCGGCGGGCGGCTCGGGGGCCGGCTTCATGAAGACGATGCTGATCCAGTAGACGACGAGGGCGATGATGACGAAGCTGATCACGGCGTTGATGAACGTGCCGTAGCGGATCGCCACCTCGGCCACGTACCCGGGCGCGGCGGGATTGGTCCCGTTGCCGGCCTGGAGAACCCATTTCAGGGTGTTGAAGTCGACGCGCCCGAGCGCCAGCCCGATCGGCGGCATGATGATGTCGTTGACCAGCGAGGTCACCACCGTCCCGAGGGCGACGCCGATGATCACGCCGATGGCCAGGGCCAGGGCGTTGGTCTTGATCAGGAATTGCCTGAACCCGGCCATCCTCAACCTCCCTCTCGCTCCCGACGGTCGGGCGGCCCGGCGAGCTCGCCCGGGCGTCGGCGGCGATCGCAACCTGATGATCGGACGCTACCAGATCCGCGGGCCGCCTGAGACCTCCATCGGCCGGGCACGAGCGCGCGGGCCGGGGAATCGAAGAGCCGCCGGCGGAACCGGCGGCTCGGCTCGCGAGGGGCAGGGGCCCCGGCCGTCAGTGGCTGCAGGAATGCGGCGTCCCGGCCTGGTCGGCGGTCCGGAAGCTCGACCCACAGCCGCAGGCGGAGACGGCGTTGGGGTTGTTGACCGTGAAGCCGGCGCCCATCAGCGTGTCGACGTAGTCGATCTCCGAGCCCTTCACGTACTCCACGCTCCGGCCGTCGACGTAGACCTTGATGCCCTGGCTCTCCAGGACCTGGTCGTCGGCGGTGGGGGCATCCTCCAGCATCATCCCGTACCGGAAGCCCGAGCAACCGCCGGCGTAGACGTAGACGCGGAGGCCGATGTCAGGGTTGGTCTCCTCACGGGTCAGGTCGCGCAGCTTGCTGGCGGCTGCGTCGGTCAGGCTCAGGAAGGTGGGCTGGCCGTCGATCATCTGCGGGCTCCTGGGTGGGACGCTGTTCGCCGGCGTCGCGCCGACCCGCCCATCCTAGGTCGAACCGCGGATTTCGACAAGGGGCCCGCCGAAACCCCGCTCGTGCTCGCCGGCGGGTGGGTGGGACGCGAGATGCGCCGCAGCGGTGTCCCGAGGCTGACCCGGGCACCGATCCGGACGACCGAGCTGGCGCAGATGCGACCGGCGAGGGCAGCCCCGCACCGGCGATCCCGGGCGTTGCGGCAAGGCGCGGCTGATCGGCCTCCGCCCGAAGTCCGGGCCATGATTGGATCGTGCGGCTCCGGGCCGCAGCTGGCGGAAGGAGCGCCCCATGCCGACCGTGAGCGTCCGCTACATCGTCCTCGATACCGACGAGGCCATCCGCTTCTACCGCGATCTGCTCGGCTTCCGCGTGGGGATGCACCCGAACCCGTCCTTCGCCATGCTCTCGCTGGGGGGTCTCCGCCTCGTCCTGAGCCGACCCGGAGGAGGTCCGGGCGGCGGCCAGGCGATGCCCGACGGCCGGCTGCCCGAGCCGGGAGGCTGGAACCGGTTCCAGCTCGAGGTCGACGATCTCCCTGCCACTGTTGCCAGGCTGGAGGGCAAGGGCGCCCATTTCCGGAACGACCTCGTGGCCGGGATCGGCGGAAGGCAGATCCTGCTCGAGGATCCCTCGGGCAACCTGATCGAGCTCTTCGAACCGACCATCCCGGAGGCACGGCTCTGACGAACGTCAGAGCTCGCGGCGTCGCAGGAGGAGAACCGCGCCGCCCAGGGCGAGGACGACCCAGGCGATCGCCCAGCCGAGCCAGATCGCGTCCGGGGGTGCGGCGGCGAAGAACGGGCTGACCCGGAAGACGGCCGCCCCCGGCCCGCCGGCTGCGGCGAGGAGGTCGGCCGGCGGCTCCAGCCCGAACATCGCGCCGCGCCACAGCACATCGCTCGGCAGGATAAGCCGGCTGATCGGGCCGATCGCCCGGAGCCCGTCGTTGTTGAGGATCTCGCCGACCCCGGCCATGATCCCGGCCATCCACTCGAGGCCGAAGAGGACGACCGCGATCGCGCCGCCCGCCACCGGCCCGATCCGGGTGCTGAAGACGAGGGCAAGGGTGAGCAGGACCAGCCCCTCGGCGGCCAGAAAGCCGGCCGCGCCCAGCGGGTCCTGCGGCGCGTAGCTCGTCACCGCCGCCACGACACCGACCTCGGCCAGGCCGGCAGCGAAGGCGTAGGCGACCAGGACGAGCGCCAGGCCGACCCACTTGCCGAGCAGCAGCTCGCCCCGGCGGAGCGGTCGGGCGAGCAGGGCGAGGGCCTGGCCTGACTCGATCTCCTCGGCGATCGCCGGTCCCCCGGCGAAGACCGCCGTCATCGCCAGCACGAAGCTGAACATGAAGGCGATCATGACCAGGAGCTGGCTCAGGCCGAGGAGCTCCTGCGATCCGCCGATCGGGCTGAGCTCGGCGATCCGCTGGAAGCCCCAGCCGGTGATCGCCACGATCGCCACGGTCAGCCCGACGAGCGCCCAGAGGAGCCGCCGCCGGAGCGCCTCCCGGAGCGTCAGCCGGGCGACGCTGAGCACATTGGCCAGGCTCGTCGCCACCACGCCGGTCACTGCGACCTCCTCGGCCCGGGCTCCTCGCGGGCCAGCAGGTCCAGGAAGCGGTCTTCCAGGGTCCGGTGGCCGGGGACGACCGCCCGGACACGGCCGCCGCGCCGCACGACCTCCGCCACCAGGTCGGGCACGCTGTCACCCTCGATGCCGGTCAGCGCGAGCCAGCCGTCGGCCGCGGGCACGAGCCGCCCGAAGCGCGCCAGGGCCGCCTGGTCGGCCGCCCCCAGGCCGTCCACGCGCAGCCGGACCGAGCGATCGTCGAGCAGCTCCCGCATGGCCACCTCGGCGACCACCCGACCGCGGTCCACGATCGCCACTCGGTCGCAGACCCGCTCGACCTCGGTCAGCAGGTGAGAGTTCAGGAAGACGGTCGCGCCGCGGTCGCGCAGCCCGGCGATGATTTGCCGGACGTCGAGCCGGCCGACCGGGTCCAGGGCCGACGTCGGCTCGTCGAGCAGCACCAGGTCGGGCGAGCCGAGCAGGGCGACCCCGAGACCGAGCCGCTGCTGCATCCCCTTCGAATAGGTCTCGATCTTGTCGGCTGCCCGGTCGGCCAGGCCGACCAGCTCCAGGGCAGCGGCCGCCTCGCCGCCCCAGCGCTCGCGCGGCAGGCGAGCCAGCTCGCAGTGGAGGGCAAGCACCTCGCGGGCGGTCATCCACGGCTGGTAACGGAACAGCTCCGGCAGGTAGCCGATGCGGCGGCGGGTCGCCACGTCGCCGAGGGGGGCGCCGAGCAGTCGGCCGCTGCCGCCGCTCGGCCGGGTCAGGCCGACCAGCAGCTTCACCGCCGTCGTCTTGCCGGCGCCGTTCGGGCCGAGGAAGCCGAAGACCTCGCCCCGCGGCACGGTCATCGTGAGGTCCGCCAGCGCGAGCGTCGCGCCGTAGCGCTTGGCGAGCGCGTGCGTCTCGATGACAGGGGGGTCGGCTGCGGCGGTCGGCGCGGGGGCGGCGGTCGGCGCGGTCATGGTCGCCAGTCTAGACAGGCGGCGAGGCGCACCCGTGACGGGCGGCGCCGGACCGGCCCGGCGCGGCTAGCCTTCGATCCGCTCGACGATCGTGGCGATCCCCTGGCCGACCCCGATGCACATCGTGGCCAGGCCGTACCGGCCGCCCCGCAGGCGGAGCTCGTGGACGAGCATGGTGATCAGCCGCGCGCCGCTCATGCCCAGCGGATGGCCCAGCGCGATCGCCCCGCCGTTGACGTTGACCCGCTCCGGGTCGAGGCCGAGCTCGTTGACACAGTAGATCGACTGGCTGGCGAAGGCCTCGTTGATCTCGACGAGGTCCAGGTCGTCGGCCGTCAGGCCGGCTCGCTCAAGCGCCTTGCGGGAGGCCGGGACGGGCCCGATCCCCATCACCGCGGGGTCCACGCCGGCGACGGCCGTCGCGACCACCCGCGCCAGCGGGCGGAGGCCGAGCTCGCGCGCCCGCTCCGCCTCGACGAGGAGGGTCGCCGCGGCCCCGTCGTTGATGCCCGACGAGTTGCCGGCGGTGACCGTGCCGCCCTGGCGGAAGGCCGGCCGCAGCCTGCCCAGCGCCTCCATCGACGTGTCCGGCCGGGGGTGCTCGTCACGGGCGACGACGAGCGGCTCGCCCTTCTTCTGGGGGATCTCGATCGGCACGATCTGCTCGTCGAAGCGGCCGGCCTCGATCGCGGCCACGGCGTTGCGGTGGCTGCGCAGAGCGAAGGCGTCCTGACTCTCGCGGTCGATCTCCCAGCGCTCGGCGACGTTCTCGCCGGTCTCGCCCATCGAGAAAGGATGGTGGAGTGCCGCCAGTCTCGGGTTGAGGAAGCGCCAGCCGAGCGTCGTGTCCTGGAGCTCGTGGGGCCCCCGCTCGAAGGCAGCCTCGGGCTTGCCCATCACGTACGGCGCCCGGCTCATCGACTCCACGCCGCCCGCGACGAAGACGTCGCCGTCGCCGACCATGATGGCGTGGGCGGCGGTGTTGACGGCCTGCAGGCCCGAGCCGCAGAGGCGGTTCACCGTCAGGCCGCCGACCTCGACCGGCAGGCCCGCGAGGAGCAGCGCCATGCGGGCCACGTTGCGGTTGTCCTCGCCGGCCTGGTTGGCGCAGCCCATGATCACGTCCTCGACCAGTGCGGGGTCGATCCCGGTCCGCTCCACGACAGCCCTGATGACGGCCGCCGCAAGGTCGTCCGGCCGGACGGCGGCGAGAGCCCCGGCGTAGCGGCCGACCGGGGTGCGGACGGCGCCCACGATCCACGGGTCGCGGAGCGGGCGATCGAGCTGGCGGGGCATGTCGGGCGCACCTCGGATGCAGTAGAGCGGACGGCGCGATTCTAGGGGTCGGCGCGCCGGCGGGGCGGCGGTCCCCGGCCAGGGGACCCCGAGCGACGACGCGGCCGGGACCGGCCGGCGGCTACCCCTCCCCCGCCGCCTCCGGCGGCACCAGCCGGTAGCCGGCGCCGCGGACCGTCTGCAGCAGGGGCGGGCTGCCCGGCGAGTTCAGCTTGCGCCGCAGGTAGCCGACGTAGACGTCGACGATGTTGCTGCCGGGATCGAAGTCGTATTCCCAGACCCGGTCCAGGATCTGCGCCCGGGAGAGGACCTGGTGCGGGTGCCGCATGAGCAGCTCCAGGACCGCCCATTCGCGGGGCGCCAGGTCGATCCGCCGGCCCGCGCGCCAGGCGACCTTGGTCAGGAGATCGAGGCGCAGGTCGCCGACGGTCAGGACGGACGACGAGCTCTGGTCGCGCGCCCGGAGGGTCGCCCGGATCCGCGCCAGCAGCTCCTCGAAGTGGAAGGGCTTGGTGACGTAGTCGGCGGCTCCCGCGTCCAGTCCCTGGATCTTGGCCTCGAGGTCGTCCCGGGCGGTCAGGATGATGACCGGCAGCGCGGGATAGCGCTCCCGGAACACGCGCAGGACCGTCCGCCCGTCCGTGCCGGGCAGGCCCAGGTCGAGCAGCACGAGGTCGAGCCCCTCACCGGCCGCCTCGCCCAGGACGATTGCCTCGTCGCCGTCGCCGGCCGTCAGTGTCGCGTAGCCCTCGGCCTTCAGCCCCTTGCCAAGGAACGAGGCGATCCGCGCGTCGTCCTCGACGATCAGGACGCTCATCTGCGTCCGCCCGCCCGGAGCGCCGCGTCCGGCGCCGCGTCCGGCGCCGCTTCCACCACCTGGCCGCCCACCGCCGCCTCACCGACCGCCCCGATCGCGAGGATCCGCGATCGCGGCAGGATCATCCGGACGACGGTGCCGATCCCCGGGTTGCTCTCCAGCGTCGCCGTGCCGCCGTGCGCCTCGGCCACGGCCCGCACGATCGCCAGGCCCAGCCCGGCGCCCCGCACGTCGCCGTCACCGGAGCGAGCGAACCGCTCGAACAGGCGGACCTGGTCCTCCGGTGCGATCCCCCGGCCGCCGTCCGAGACGGCCAGCACGAGCTGGTCGCCGCAATGGGCGTCGAGCGCGATGAAGTCCCCGGGCGAGGTCGCCTTGACCGCGTTGTCGACCAGGTTCAGGAGGGCGCCGCGCAGCTTCGCCCGATCCACGAGCACCACGGCGTCCGGCATGGCGCCCAGCGACCAGCGCCGTGGCGCGAGCGCGCGGGCGGCCTCGAAAAGGTCGGCCATGAACGAGCGGAGGTCCACGTCCTCCTCGTCGAGCGAGTCCGGCTCGAGGGCCCGGCCGAGGAGAAGCAGCTGGTCGACCAGGGAGACCGTGTGGGTCAGCTCCTCCAGGACCAGGCTGACGGTCTCCTCGGTCTCGGCCGCGTCGCGGTACCCGCCCCGACGGAGCACCTCCAGGTGGCCGCGGATCACCGTGAGCGGAGTCCGCAGCTGGTGCGAGGTCTCCGAGAGCAGCTGGCGCTGGGCGACGAAGGCCTGCTCGATCCGGGCGAGCATCTCGTCGAAGGTCCGAGCCAGCCGGCCCACCTCGTCGTCCGCTCCCTCGTAACCGAGCCGGACGCCGAGCCGATCGTGATTGATGGCGCGGGCCGCGACCGTCACGCGGTCGACTGTCCCCAGGACCCGGCGGAGCAGCAGGAAGGTGCCGATGAGCGTGATCAGCAATGCCACACCGGCTTCGAGACCCGTGAGGAGGAGCGCTTCGCGCAGCTGGGCCTCGAGCCCGGCCAGGCTGGCGGTGGCGATCAGCACCCCGTCCACCCGGCCTCCGACGACCAGGGGCGACCCGAGCAGCCGGTAGCGCTGCCCGTCCACGGTCGTCGTCGCCAGGGTCGTCGTGGCGGGCGGGCTGGCCAGCCACGCCTGGATCTGCGGAACGCCCCGAAGTGCGCCGGTGCTCTCGGCCGGCGGGAAGCCGGTGACGGCGATGATGACCGCAGTGCCCCGGGTCAGGGTGTGCGTCTGGACGTACCCCTGGGCAAAGATGCCGATCGACTCGCCGGCGGGCCGCTGGCCGGCCGCGCTGCTGAACTCCGGGATCTCCTCCACCAGGTCGTTGTCGAGCGAGTGGGCCAGCTGGCCGGCGAAGAGCTGGCTGACCGCGAACAGAACCAGCGCCAACGCCAGGGCGAGCAGCAGCCCGTAGAGCATCATGAGCCGCGGGACGAGCCCCAGCCGGGCCAGGGGCCGCGGCAGAAGACGCCCCGTGAAGCCCCTCGAACCGGCCGTTCCGTGCACGCGAGCCGAGAGGATACCACCGGCCGCCGGCCGGACGCCGGCCGGTTCCGACGCCATCAGGCCAGGGCCGGGATCCGCTCCGGCAGGCCGTCCCGCTCCGGCAGGCCGTCCCGCTCCGGAAGGCCCGCCGGCTCGAGGCGCGAGCGCAGGGCCCATTCGATCGGGGCCCAGACCACCGGGTGGAAGCTGGTCGCGGCGCCCCGGCCGACCCCGTAGACCACGAAGCCGGCGTCCCGCCAGCGCTCCGTGGGGAGGACGTTGACGGCGTCGAGCACGATGCGGCGCGCCATCGCGGCACCGACCGCACCCGGGTCGAGGGCCGCATAGTCGGTCCAGGCCGTGGCCACGACCAGCGCGTCGGCGTCGACCGCCACGTCCAGCGGCTTGTCCACGCGCGGGGCCGGCAGGGCCAGCGGTGCTGCCAGGGGATCCTGGACGCGGACCTCCGCGCCCCGCTCCACCAGCAGGCGGACCAGGTCCACGGCCGGCGAGTCGCGCGTGTCGTCGGTGCCCGGCTTGAAGGAGAGGCCCAGCACCCCCACCCGCGCCCCGGCCAGGCCACCGAGCGCCGTCTCGAGCTTCTCCACAACCGCGCGGCGGGCACGGGCATTGGTCTCCTCGGCCGCTGCCGCCAGCGGCGCCGCGTAGCCGACGGCCTCGCCGACTGCCAACAGGCCGGCGAGATCCTTGGGCAGGCACGATCCGCCGTAGCCGGGCCCCTGGTTCAGGAACTGGGTCCCGATCCGTCCATCCAGGCCCACCCCGCGCAGGACGGGACCGGCATCCGTCCCCAGCCGCTCGCAGAGGCCGGCGATCTCATTGGCGAACGAGATCTTCACGGCCAGGAAGGCGTTGGAGGCGTACTTGACCAGTTCGGCGCCCCGGCGATCGCTCAGCACGACGGCCGGTCCGGGCTCGTAGAGGGCGGCAACGCGGCGGCCGGCCTCGGGGTCCTCGGCGCCCACCACGATCCGGTCGGGATGGAAGAAGTCCTCCACCGCGCGGCTCTCGCGCAGGAATTCCGGGTTGGAGACGACGCTCACCCGCTGACCGGGAGCGGCCGCCTCGGCGCAGAGGATCTCCAGCGCCTCGCCGGTGCCGGGGGGAACCGTGCTCTTGGTGACCAGCACCAGGTCGCGCTCGGTGGCCGTGACCACGTCGCGCGCCGCGCGCTCCAGCTGGCCCAGGTCGGGCGTGCCATCCGGCCGGGGCGGCGTGCCGACACAGAGGAAGATGATCGAGGCCTCGCCCATCGCCTCGCGGACATCGCCGGTGAACGAGAGTCGGCCGGCCTCCACCGAGTGGGCGACGAGCTCGTCGAGTCCCGGCTCCACGATGGGGATGCCGCCCTCTCGGAGGAGATCGAGGCGGGCGGGGTTGGCCTCCAGGCAGCGGACGCGATGACCCAGGTCGGCGAAGCAGGCGGCCGCGGTCAGGCCGACGTAGCCGGCACCGACCACGCACAGGTCGGTCGGCTGATCGACGCGGCCGTGGCGGGGGACGGACGTCGGCGGCAGGGACGGGATCATCGGACGGGACTCCCTTCTGGACTGGCGGAGACGGGGCGGGGATAGACCTCCCCGCGGGCGCGGATCGTCACGGACGGCCAGACGCGAGCGGCGAGACGGCCGAGCGGGTGGACCGCCGTCGATGCGGTCGGCGCGGCGGGTACGCTTCCGTAGAGGCGGTCGAAGGCGTCGCGCGCGCTGCGGCAGCCGATGACCCGCCCGTCGGCGACGGCCACCACGAGGTCGGCGTTCTCCACCACGTGGATGTCGTGGCTGACGATGAGTGTCGTGCGGCCCAGGGCGACCCGGTCGAGCGCGGCCAGCAGCAATTCCTGCACCTGGGCGTCCAGGCCCGTGGTCGGCTCGTCGAGGATCAGGACGCGCGGATTGCGCACCATGGCGCGGGCGAGCGCGATGCACTGGCGCTGGCCGCCCGAAAGCGAAGCGCCACGCTCCGCGACGACCGTGTCGAAGCCCTCCGGCAGCCGGGCGAGCAGGTCGTGCACGCCGGCCGCGCGGGCTGCGGCGATCGCCGCCTCGCGCGAGAGGCCGCGCCCGCCGTAGGTGATGTTCTCCCAGACGGTGCCCTGGAAGAGGTACGGCTCCTGCGGCACGTAGGCCACCAGTTCCCGCAGGCCGACCAGGGAGAGGTCCCGCAGGTCGGTCCCGTCGAGCAGGACGGCGCCGTCGGTCGGATCGTAGAAGCGCGGCACGAGGCGGAGGAGCGAGCTCTTGCCCGAGCCGGTGGCGCCCACGATGGCCACCCGGGCCCCGGCGGGCACGTGGAGCGACACGTCGCGCAGGGCCCTCCGTCCGCCCGGGTAGTCGAGCCGGACGCGATCGAAGGTCAGCGCGCCGAGCACGCGCGCTGGGCGGTGGGCGGACGGGCGTTCGGGGATCTGCTCCTGGGTGTCGAGCACCTCGGCCAGGCGTTCGGCCGCCGCGCCACCGCGGGTGATCATGTTGCCGAGCTTGGCCAGCTGCCGGACCGGCGAGTACATGCCGCGCAGGTAGGCCATGAAGACCAGCAGCTCGCCCGGCGTGAGGTGGCCGCTGATCACGGCCGTCGCGCCGAACCAGACCACCAGCACGGACGCGGCGGTCATCAGGAACGTCACGGTGGGGGTGAACGCGGCCTGCACGGCCACCGCCTCCTGGCTGGCCTCCAGCGAGCGGGCGCTCGCCCGACCGTAGCGCTCGGCCTCCTCATCCTCCCGTCCGAAGGCCTGGACCGCGGTGATGGAGGTCAGGACCTCCTGGGCGACGCCGTTCGCGGTCCCCTCCCAGCGACGCGCCTGCCGCTGCTGGCGCTTGATCCGGCCCAGGAACCGGCGCATGGCCAGGAAGAGGACGGGTGTCAGGGACATGGCGACGAGGGTGTATTGCCAGTCGACCAGGAGCATGATCACCAGCATCCCGACGAGGGTGAGCGCGTTGTTGGTGAGCGTCGGTACGGCATTGACCATGACGCCCTGAACGGCCTGCACGTCGCCGCTCAGCCGGCTCAGCAGGTCCCCGGTCACGCGGCGCTGGTGGAAGCTGAGCGACTGGCGCTCGATGTGCCGGAAGAGGTCGCCGCGCAGGTCGAAGACGACGCGCTGCCCGGCCTGGGCCACGAGCCGGTCGGCCGCGTAGCGGAAGAGGCCGAGCCAGAGCGCGATCGCCAGCATGGCCGCGGCCAGGATGTCGAGGCGCAGGCCCCCGTCCCGGGGGAGGAAGCCGAGCCCGGCCGGCAGCGGCCGGCTGCCGATCACGCTGTCGAAGACGACCTTCAGGGGCCAGGGCTCGAGCCACTGCATGGACGCCTGCACGACGCTGGCCGCCAGGCCTGCCGCGAGCGTGCCGCGCACCGGCCGGAGGTAGGGCAGGAAGCGGCGGATCATGCCGCGAACCTCCGCGGGGCGGCCGCGATCCGGGCCCCCGGTACGGCCGGACCGCTCTCCGTACCTTCCGGGTCCGGGCCACCGGCGGGTCGGCCCGCTCCGGCCGCCGCGGCAACGTCCAGCAGTCGCCGGATCACGGCGTTCCAGTCGTGGGCCGCGGCCAGCCCGCGCACGGCCGCCGCCTCTTCCGGCGACTGCGGATCATCGAGCGCGCCAGCAATCGCGCCGGCCAGGGCGGCCGCGTCCGCGGCGGGCACCAGCCGACCGTGACCGGCCAGCAGCGTCTCGATCGGGCGGAAGCGCGAGGCCACCACGGGCAGCCCGGCGGCCATCGCCTCGACGACCTTGAGCGGCGAGAAGTAGAAGCCGACTCCGCTCGCCGGCGGCAGGTACGGCGCGGCGGCCACGTCGAAGACGGCGAGATGGTCGGGCACGGCGTCGGGCGGGACCGCCCCCGTGAACCGGGCGCGGTCGCCCAGCGACTCGGCGGCCAGTCGCTCCAGCCGGCCACGCTCAGGCCCGTCGCCGACGACCAGCAGCCGGAGCCGCGGCCGCCGCGGCGCGAGCCGGGCCGCTGCGTCGAGCAGCACGTCCACGCCGTGCCAGGGCTTCAGGCTGCCGGCAAAGCCGACCACCTCGCAGCCCTCGAGCCGGAGCGCCCTGCGGACCGGCCCGGCCCGCCGCGAATCGGGGGCGAAGCGGGCCACGTCGACGCCGTTGGACACCACCGTCACGTGGGCCACGCCGCGGGTGCGGGCCCACGCTGCCAGCGGCGGCGACACGGCGACTGCGTGCGCCCCGGCCAGCGCCAGGCGCTCGAGGCGCTCGCCGAACCCCGCGTCGGCGACGCCGCGGTAACCGGCTCGTTCGGCCGTCACCGGGGCGTTGATCTCCACGAGGCGCGGCACGCCGCCCAGGCGGCCGGCCAGCCCGGCGCCGTCGCCCGCGAAGAGCGAGAGGCGCTCGTAGAGGAGCTCCGGCCGGAACACTCGGATCGCCGGCTCGGCGGCGCTGAAGAAGCGCGCGACGGCGGCGGCGCGCCGAGCGTCGCCCTGCGGTCCTCCCGGCAGGGGCCCCGGCTCCAGGACGAGCAGTTCGACGCCCTCCGGTGCGGAGCCGGCCGCGCGCATGGCGACCAGCATGACCGCATGGCCGGCCCGGACGAGCGCCCCGGTGACGGCGGCCACGTGGACCGAGGCTCCCTTCTCGCCCCCCACGGGGATGCCCGGGTCGGGCAGCAGGTAGACGATCCTCATCGGGCCGCGTCCGCCCCGTCGGCCCCGGAGCCGGCGGGCTGGAGGACCCGTGGCGCGTCGATCGGCGCGGTCCCGAGCAGTAGCCGGGCCACCCCGCCGACGGCCGCGGCGCGGTCGAATCCGGCGAGCACGCGCGCCCGGCCGGCCTCGCCCAGGCGCAGGGCGAGGGCCGGGTCGTCGGCGAGCGCGGCCAGGCGGTCGGCGACGGCGACCGGATCGGACGCGGGGACCAGGAAGCCCGTCGTACCGTCGACCACGGCCTCGGGGATCCCCGCGACGGCGGACGCCACCACCGGCAGCCCGCTGGCCATCGCCTCGAGGACGACGTTGGGCACGCCGTCGCGATCCCCGCCCGCGACGACGACGCTGCACTGGACGAAGACGTCGGACTCCCGGTAGGCGTCCGCGATCGCCTGGTGGCTGCGCTCGCCGTCGAACGTCACCAGCCCGGCGATGCCGAGTTCCGCGGCCCGGGCCTCGAGCGCATCGTGGAGCGGACCGTCCCCGACGACCCGGCAGGCGACCACGCGACCGCGGGCGGCCAGGAGGCCGATCGCGTCGAGGAGGACCGGGAAGCCCTTCTTCTCCACGAGCCGGCCGGCGGCCAGGATCCGCAGCGGCCGCGCGGCGGCCTGCCCAGCCTCGTCGGTCGGCACGGTCCCGGCGGCCGGCCGGAAGCGCCGGGTGTCGACCCCGTGGTAGGCGAGCCGCACGCGGGCGGCCCCCGACCCGGCGACGGCCGACAGGGCGTCGCGCGCGCTGCGGGAGCAGACCAGCACGAACTCCGCGTCGGCGGCGCGCCGGGCGAGCTGGCGCGGGTCCGAGACGTAGAGGTCCTTGGCGTGGGCGGCGAAGCTGAAGGGTCGCCCGGTCAGCAGGTGGACCTGGTGGGCGATGGCCGCCGGGCCGTGGGCGAAGGCGGCGTGCAGGTGACCGACGCCGGCCGCGTCGAGCAGGCCGGCGAGTCGGCCCGCGTCGACGAAGTGACCGAGCGCCGCCCGGCGGTGGGACCGGGTCATCGCCGCCAACAGGGTGCGTGCGTAGCGAACAGGGTGTGCCGCGGCGAGGCGGGCGTGCGCGGCGGCCGTCGCGCCGAGCCAGGCGAACTTGGCCCTGAGCCCGGGCTCAGAGCGCAGGTACGCGACCGACGCCCGGACCCGGGCGACGTCCGGCTGCACGAGCGACTCGTGGGGATCGCGGATGGCGAAGAGCCGCAGCGGCACGCCGGCCTCCTCGAGCCCCAGGATCTCGTCCAGGATGAACGTCTCGGAGAGCCGCGGGAATCGCTTGGTCAGGTAGGCGACCGGGCGGAGCCTCTCCCGAGCGACCGCCACTGCCGACGACGTCGCGCCCGGGCCGGTCCGCGCCCCGCTCACGCCGGCACCGCCAGGGCCGCCTCGGCGGCGAGCCGGACCGGCCGCCGAATCCGCTGCTGCTGGGCGATCCGGGCCTCGGCGAGCAGGAGTTCGCGCAGGCGGGGCAGGCCGAGGGTGTCGAACGGCACCGCCGCGCGCCGGGGCTCCGCGAGGGCGACCTGCAGGGCGGCCGCCAGCCGGTCGGCGAGGGCCGCCCCGGCCGGGACCACCCGGACGAGGCCGCGGGCCGCGAAGAGCTGGGCCCGGATCGCCTGCTCGCGGCGCGGCCAGGTTCGCGGGACGACGATGGTCGGCGAGCCGCTCGGCACGGCCTCCATCAGCGAGTTGTAGCCGCCCATCGTGACGACGGCGCTCGCCGCGGTCATGATGCCCTCCAGGCCCGGCATGAACTCGACCAGGCGTCCGGCCCGGCTGGCGGCCACCTCGGCCTCCAGGGCCCCGCGCTCGTCGCGCTCCATGAGCGGGCCGCTGACCAGGAGACTGGGCAGACGGAGCCGCTCGGCCGCCGCCAGCGTGGCCCGGAGAACCTCGACCCCGTCCCCGCCTCCACCGGCGGTGCCGAGGACGAAGCGGGTCTCCGGCGTCCAGCCGTCGAACGGCGCCTCGGCGGGGGCCGGCCGCCGGCACAGGTAGCCGCAGTAGGTCGTGCGGGCAAGGGTCGAGCCGGGGATCCCGTACTCGGCCACGTCCTCCAGGTCATGGCTGCCGTAGACCGCCACGCGGTCGTAGACGTCGCGCAGGGTGGCGGCCACGTCCTGCTCGGCCCAGGCGTGCCGGACGGCGGACGGGTCGTCGACGACGTCGCGCAGCCCCAGCACGATCCGCGTGGCCGGCGACCAGCGACGGAGGGCGTCGAAGACCGGCAGCAGCTCGCCCTTCATGCCCTGCGGGGCGTGGTCGACCAGGAACACGTCGGGCTCGAAGCGCCGGGCGACGTCGGCCATGATCGCGGTTCGGGCCCGCCGGACGACGGAGAACGGGAGCCGTGAGTCGCGCGCCGCGTACTCGTCGACCCCGGTCTTGACGACCGGGGGCAGCGGCACCAGCGTCAGGTTGCGCGGCAGCGGAAACCGCCCGGCGACCGGCGAGCCGCTGAGGAGCACGGCCTGCAGGCCGGGCACGTGGGTCAGCAGGTCCTCCGCGATCAGCACGTTGCGGCGGAGGTGCCCGAGACCGTAGGTGTCGTGGGAGTAGAGCAGGAGACGCTGCAGGCCGGGACGCGTGTTCATGCCACTTGCTCCAATCGGTGGGTGGGACGGAGTTGTCGCGAAGGACGGAGGGTCGGCCCGCCGCTCCGGTCGCGGACCCAGGCGACCTCGCGGGCGTAGCCCTCGGCGAAGGGGACGCGGGGGCGGAACCCCAGCAGCTCGTGGGCGCGGCGCAGGTCGGCCTCGGTGTGGCGGACGTCGCCGCGCGCGACCGGGCGGTGCTCGACGCGGACCGGGCGACCCACGAGTCGCTCGAGGAGCTCGACCGCCTCCAGCAGCGTCACCCGCGAGCCGCCTCCGACGTTGATGGCGAGCCCGCCGACGGGGGCCGATGCCGCGCGCACCGTCGCCTCGACGATGTCCTCCACGTAGGTGAAGTCGCGACTCTGGCGTCCGTCGCCGAGGACCTGCAGCGGCCGGCCGCGCAGGGCGGCCTCGGCGAAGCGGCGGAGGGCCAGGTCCGGCCGCTGGTCCGGGCCGTAGACCGTGAAGTAGCGCAACGCGACGGACTCGATCCGGCCGTCGCCGGCCGCGAGCCAGGCGCGCTCGGCGGCGGCCTTGGTCCGGCCGTACGGCGAGATCGGCGCGACCGGGGCGTCCTCGCGGAAGGGCAGAGCGGCATTGCCGTAGAGGGATGAGGACGAGGCGTAGACGAGGCGCCGGACGGCCGGGCTTCCCTGGGCGGCGGCGATGAGCCGCGCGGTCGCCGCCACGTTGTCGTGGTGATAGCGACCGCCGAGGCGGAAGCTCGGCCGGACGCCGGGCCGGCCGGCGAGGTGGAAGACCGCCTCCGCTCGCCGCAGCAGCGGCTCGAGCGGAACGTCGACCAGGTCGCCTGCGACCTGGGTGAAGCGCCGGTGGCGCACCAGGTCGGCCGCCCGGGCTAGCTTCTCCGCCGGATCGTACGAGTCGGTGAAGCCGTCGATGCCGATGACCGTCCAGCCGTCGTCGAGCAGGCGGCGCGAGAGGTGCGAGCCGATGAAGCCGGCGGAGCCGGTCACGAGGCAGGTGGGCATTCAGTCTCCTCCGGGGGTGGGGGCCGAGGCGGGGGTGGCCGCCTCGGGACTCTGGGCGGCCGGGTCAGCCGAAGCGGCGTCCGACGGGGTTGGGGTCGGGAGGGTGCCCGCCGGGGTGGCGGCCCGCACCGGCGACGGGAGCTCCGGCGTCGCGCCCTGCGACAAGGCAGCCACGGATCCGCTCGGCGCCGCGGATGGGGCCGCCGGCAGGTGACCGAGGAGCCTTCCGAGGTCCGGCTGGTCCGCGGTCGGGCCGGCGATCGCCGGGATGGTCCAGGGCGGGATGGCCACGTCCGCGCTGCCGCCCGGCGTCGGGCTGGCCGCCGGCGCGGGAATCGGTCGATCCGAGGCCGTCCCACCGGCCACGATCGGAGGGGCCGTGGGATCCACGACCACCGCGGCCGGGATGGCGGCGCTGGCCGGAGCCGTACTCGTGAAGACGACGGCGAGCATGACCAGCAGGGTCACCGCCCCCGCCATGAACACGAGCATGCGCTCGACCTGACGCCGGCTGTTCACAAGTCTCCTCGGAAGTCGGGCGGCGGGCGCCGCCCCGATGCCGGGGAGACTGCGGGCCGGCGGTGAACCGATCATGGAAGCCGCGTGAGACGACTCTCATCCGGGCGGCCGGACTCCGGGGCAGGCCCTGCAACCACCGGGATGACGTGGAACGCCCGGCGGTCGCCGCTCGGCGAGTGCGGCCGCGGCGCGGCGGACGCCGCTCGGCGGAGGATGCCGGCGAGCGGTTTGCCCCGTGACACGGATCGGACGGGGGGCTTGACTGCGCGGCGATACTCAACCCATTCCTCGGCACGGGGAGGTGGGGGTGGTGCGCGGGCGCTTTGTCCTGGCGGCGGTCGTTGTCGGCTGCCTGGCGCTCGGCTTCCCGATCGTCATCGCCTCCGGCGCCAGCCCATCCGCATCGCCGGGCGTCCCCGGTTCCCGTTTCGGGAGCGTCGGGTCGCTGATCACCGGTCCGCTGCCGCCCGCGCCGGCCCAGCAGGCGGCCCAGGCACGGGCTCTCCTCGGTAACGGCTGGCGGCCGCTGGATGCACCGGCGTACGAAGCCGCAAAGGCGGCGGCCCAGGCGTCGGTGGGCGGCAGCCGGCCGGCCGCCAAGCCGACCCACAAGCCGAAGCCCACGCCCACGCCCACGCCCACGCCCACGCCCACGCCGACGCCGACGCCCACGTCCACGCCCACGCCGACGCCGACGCCGACGCCCACGCCGACGCCGACGCCCACGCCGACGCCGACGCCCACGCCCACGTCCGGCTCGGGACCGACCGTCGGGCCCAGCTGGAACGGCGAAGCCCAGGGCGGCCTGGCGCCGCCCGACCCGACCGGGGCCATCGGGCCGACGAGCTACGTCGAGCTGATCAACCTCCGTTACGGCATCTACGGTCGGAGCGGGGCCCTCGTCAACGACGGCGACCTGGGCACGCTGACCGGGCTCGGGTCGGACAGCCTGACAGACCCCCAGATCGTCTGGGATCCGAGTGCCCAACGGTTCTACTACCTGGTCCTCGACCTCAGCCGCTTCGCCTACGCCTTCGGCTACAGCAAGAGCGCCAGCCCGCAGTCCTCGAGCGACTTCTGCCAGTACCTCGTCAACGGCCTGGGCTATTCCGGCTCGCTCGAGCTCACGGACTACCCCAAGCTCGGCGTGACCCAGGACTTCGTGCTCGTCGGGACGAATGTCTTCGGCTTCTTCGGGAACTACCTGGGCTCCGACGTCGACTGGTGGGCCAAGCCCTCCGGCAGCACCTGCCCGGGATCGCTCGGCGCGGGCGGTGTCTTCCCGGCGCTCAAGAACGCCGACGGCAGCCTCACCTCGACGCCCGTGCCGGCCGTCAACGCCGACCCGAGCGCCACCGGCTGGGTGGTCGGCTCGACCGATGTGAGCACGGCACCCGGGACGAGCCTCACGGTCTTCGCCGTGACCAGGGATGCCAGCGGCGCGGCCGTCATCAGTGGACCCTCGGCCGTCCCGGTCGCCGGCTACACGACGCCGGCCAGCGCGCCCCAGGCGGGGACCACCGACCTCCTCGACACGCTCGACAGCCGCCTGACCCATGCGGTTGCGGCCTTCGACCCCGGCCACGGCGTGACGGCGATCTGGACCGCCCATGCCGTCTTCGGGGGGGCCGGGTCCGAGGAGCGCTGGTACGAGATCGGGGCCGGGCCGACGCCGACCCTCCTCCAGTCCGGCGTGGTGAGCTCGCCCACCCTCGACGTCTTCAACGGGGCGATCTCGCCGGACAGGGCCGACGACGGCAGCGGCGGGACCGCCGGCGGCAGCGACATGGTCCTCGGCTTCAATACCTCATCGGCGACCTCGGACGCGGCCATCCAGGTCGTGTCCAAGCGCGGCGCGGCGGCCCAGTCGGCCTGGCTGAACGTCCACCAGTCGCTGGGCCCCAACGTGGACTTCAGCTGTACCGGCGGCAGCGGCGGCAACGTCTGTCGCTGGGGCGACTACTCGGGTGCCACGCCGGACCCACTGCCGGCGGCCGGGGGCGTGGTCTGGCTCTCGGGCGAGTGGAACCTGCCCGCGACCGACGGCTCCTCGACGGTCTGGCAGACCTGGAACTGGTCCACCGTTCCGTAGCGACCGTGCCTCCTCCCGGGCGACCGGCGGCCCGGAACGACTCAGCCGCCGGCCGCCTCCAGGAGGGCCGGGGCCGGCCGGAACCGCTCCCCCTCGGCGGCGGCCAGCGCCTCCAGGAGGGCCGTCGCGTGCCGGAGACCCAGCAGGTCGGCCCAGGCGAACGGCCCGCGCGGATGGCGGGCCCCGAGTTCGAGGGCGAGGTCGATGTCGTCGCGGGTCGCGACGCCCTGGCCCAGGGCGTGGAAGGCCTCGTTGACGATCGCCAGCACGATCCGCTCGACGATCGCCGCCTCCGGCAGGCCGGCGTCCGGACCGGCGGCGAACTCCGGCGCCGGACCCAGCGGGGCGCCATCCGGCCCGTAGACGTGGAAGCCCCGGCCGCTTTTGCGGCCCAGGCGGCCGGCATCGACCAGGCGGCGCTGGATCGGCGAGGGCCGGAAGCGCGGCGCGCCGTGGAAACCCTCGAAGAGGGTCACCGCCACCGCCAGGTTCACGTCGATGCCGACGAAATCCATCAGGGCGAAGGGGCCCATCGGGAAACCGGCCGCCTCGACCGCGCGATCGATCCGGGTCACGCCGGCCGCGCCCGACTCGAGCAGCCGCAGCGGCTCCAGGGTGAAGGGGCGGTTGACGCGGTTGACGATGAAGCCGGGCACGTCGCGAACCGCCACCGGCCGCTTGCCCCAGCCGGCGACGAGCCCGGCCGCCGCCGTCGCTGCCCCGGGTGTCGTCGCCGCGCCGGCGACGACCTCCACCAGCGGCATCACCGGCGCGGGGTTGAAGAAGTGGAGGCCGAGGACACGCTCCGGCCGGGTGGTGGCAGCGGCGATGGCGTCGATCGAGAGGGCGCTCGTGTTGCTCGCCAGCAGCGTTCCCGGCGCCGCGGCCGCGTCCAGGGTCGCGAAGACGGCGCGCTTGAGATCGAGCCGCTCCACCGCCGCCTCCACCACCAGGTCCACCGACCCGGCGACCTCCTCGACCGCGGCCACCTCCCGCAGGCGGGCCATCGCCTGGCCGGTGGCCTCGGCCGCAGCCTCGTCCCGCAGGCCGCCCCTGGCCACCCGGCGCGCCAGGCCATCGGCGATCCGTCGGCGGGCGCGCTCCACGGCGGCGCCTTCCACGTCGAACAGGACCACGTCGTGGCCGTGCTCGAGAGCCAGCTGGGCGATCCCCGCGCCCATCGTGCCGGCGCCGACCACGCCGATCGTGCCGAACCCGCCGGTGCGCCGGCCGGGCGTCGTCAGCGTTGCCGGGTCGGCCATGCAGGGCGGCCTGTTCCGGTCAGGCGCCGAAGCGCTCCTGCCGCTCCACGGTCGCCCACTCCGGCACCCATTCCGGCAGGGTCAGGCCCCAGGCGTCGCAGTTGGCCCTGACCTCCTCGTGGAAGGCCCGCCGCACCTCGTCGTTGTCGCGCCTCTTGAGCCCGAAGCGGCGATAGCGCTCGTTCCGCCGGGTGCCCGGCCGGCCGAAGATGTTCATCGTCCGCGGGTACCACTTGTCGATGGCGGCCTGGATCTCGTCCTTCGTCGCCGGATCGCGGGCCAGCCGCTCGACCCACATGTCGCCGTGGCGGATGTGGGTCAGCTCCTCCTTGAAGATCCGGTGGAGCTCGTTGGCCCATGGGGTGAACGAGCACTCCAGGCCGTCCTCGAGCTGGTGCCCGGCGCCCCGGTCCATCAGGAAGTTGAAGGTCACGAAGTCGGCCCAGGACTCGATCGGGTAGTAGAAGATGTTGACCCGGGCGTCGTCGGCCGCGCGGCGCGTACCCAACTCGCCCTGCTGCACCCGGTAGTCGTAGTCGTGCTCCTCCACCCGGCTGTCGACGTCCACGCCGAGGTCCCGGAGCAGGCCGTAGATCGCCTTGGCGTGGCGGGTCTCGTCGCGGACGATGTTGGCGACGATCAGCTTCTCCTCGACGCCGGGGGCGCGGGCGATCCAGGGGACGTAGCCGAAGGCGCCGGCCAGCTCGGAGTCGGCCTGCATCGTCATCAGGTGGACCAGGTCGTCGAGGTACTCCGGGCTCATCTCCTCGGGTCGGCCGATCTTCCCGCCGCCGGCGACGCGTCGCTCGACCTCCTCCGACGTCCGTTCGGGAGCCACCGCGGCGGCCGACCCCGCCGGAACGCCGATGGTCGAGGCCCCGCCGGGCAGGGGGGCAGTCGCTGCCCCGGCCGTGGGGGACGGGCCGCCGGCAGGGCCCATCCCGGGATCGCTCTGCGTCATCGCGCCTGGACCTCCTCCTGGGGGACGCCCGCGTCCCGGGCTTGCGCCGCGGGGCACCGGGGAGGCTCGGTTCCGTGGAGGTCGATGGTACGCCCGGCCGGACGGGCTGTCGCGGCCCGCGGGGGCGCGGGACGCCGCGCGGCCGCCCCCTCCGACCGCTAGCATCCTCTTCGTGCAGCGAACAGCCGATGCGGTCATCGTCGGCGGGGGCGTCCACGGGGCGAGCCTCGCCTTCCACCTGGCCTCCCGCGGTCTGCGGCCCCTGGTCCTGGAGGCGACCACGGTGGCGTCGGGCGCGACGGGCCGCTCCAGCGGGCTCGTGCGGATGCACTACGACCTGGAGGCGGAGGCCCGCCTCGCCTGGGCCTCGTTCCCCTGGTTCCGCAACTGGCGTGAGCTCGTGGGCGGCGGCGACTGCGGCTTCGTCCGGACCGGCTTCCTTCAACTCGAGGAGCGGGACCACGAGGAGCGCCTCCGGTCGAACGTGGCCATGCACCAGCGGCTCGGCATCCCGAGCCTGCTGGTGACGGCCGATGACGTGGCGCGCCTGGCCCCGGCCTTCTCGACGGCCGATTTCGCGATCGCGGCCTACGAGCCCGAGTCGGGCTACGCCGACCCGAGCGCCACCACGGCCGGCTTCCTGGCGGGCGCGCGGGAGCGGGGCGCGAGCCTCGTGCAGGGCTGCCGGGTCACCGGCGTGACGTCGACCGGCGGCCGCGTCAGCGGCGTCGAATCGAGCCAGGGCCCGGTGGCCGCGCCGATCGTCGTCGATGCCGCCGGCGTCCGGGCCGGCAGCGTGGCCCGGCTGGTCGGGCTGGAACTGCCGATCGAGACGTGGCGCCACGACACGGCCTTCGTCCTCCGGCCCGGCGGACCGCTGACCCGGCACCCGACGGTGATCGACGACATCAACGCCATGTACTTCCGGCCGGAGGGCGGCGAGCTGACCCTGGTCGGCCTGGAGGACGACGCGGCCATCGGCGGCGAGCCGGAGGACGGCCCCGGAGCGCCGGCCGCGGACTTCCCGGAGCGCGTCGTGGATCGCATCTGCCGCCGCATCCCCGGCCTGGCCGAGGGGCGCCTGCAGAGCACCCAGCGGGGCATCGACGGCCTGACGCCCGACCAGCGGCCGATCCTCGGTCCGGCGGCAGGCGGCCCGAACGGGTTCTACCTGGCCTGTGGCTTCAGCGGGACGGGCTTCAAGATCGCCCCGGCCGTCGGGGCGGCCATGGCCGAGCTGATCGTCGACGGGAGCTCCACCACGGTCGACCTCGCGCCCTTCGGCATGGAGCGCTTCACGGAGGGCCGCCTCCTCCGGGGCCGGCTCGAGCGGCCGATCTGGCGCTGAGGCCCCGGCAGCCCGGCGACCGGGACGGCCGGCGGCGGCCGATCTCTTCGGCGGCCGACTCGGAGGCAGACCTTGTCGGAAACCGGCCCTTCAGCATCCTCGGGGGATCAGTCCGTGGGCAGGGCGCCGTCCGGCCAGGGGCCCGTGGCCCGGCCGAGCGGGTGGAGCGGATCCGGGGCCTCAGCCGCGTGCCGGATGGGGGGCAGGAACCATCCGGCGGCGATCGCCAGCGGGACGAGCCACCAGGCAAGCCCGGGCGCGACCGAAGTCACGGCCAGGCCCAGCCAGAGCCAGCCGGTCCGTAGCGTCAGCAGCGCCGGCACGGCCATCAGGAAGCCGTGTCCGAAGGCTGAGGGAGAGGCGGCGATCGTGGCCACACCGAGCCGCGCGAGCCCCTCCCGCCCTCGAGCCAGGACCGCCATGGCCAGCGCCGCCAGGGCGACGACGACAACGGCCGCCAGCGGCAGGTAGCGGCCGAGACCGAGCCCGTACAGGTACTCCGGGAGCAGCGGCTGGGACGCCTGGTAGAAGCGGAGCCCCTGGACCCAGTCGGCCCACAGGCCGAGGCCCACGAAGGGCAGTGACACGACCACCAGTCCGAGCAGGATGCCGACCCCGGCGACGATGGCCCGCCAGCGGGCCGGGCGTACCAGCCAGAGGGCCGCCAGGCCGCTGTAGAGCTTGAAGGCCGCACCGACGACGAGGGTGCCGCCCAGCCACGGCCCGACGGCGAACAGGAGGAACGAGAGGACCGCCACGTTGCCGACGTAGATCCCCGACCAGAACGGCGGCCAGGCCAGAGCGCCGAGCGCCCAGCGCCAGGGAAGCCCCACGAGCCGCAGCGCCACCAGGGCCCCGGCCACGTTCGCCGCCGTCCAGAGGAGGGCCGCCAGGGCGTAGGGCAGCCGGACAAGGAGGGCGAAGAACGGCAGGCTGAACGGCGGGTAGAGGAAGGGGTAGAGGGTCCGGTCCGTCGGCACCGCCCGGATCAGCCCGCTGAGGTAGACGGGCTGGCCGGCCAGGAAGTGCTCCCCGGCATGGAGGTAGATGCCGAGGTCGCGCAGCGGCTGGCCGGCGGCCGCGTCCGTCAACAGCATGGCGCTCACCGCCCCGACGGCCAGGGCCTCCACCGGGCGCAGGTGCCGGCGGGTCAGCGCGCCCTCGGCCGGCTGGCCGCGCCGCGCCACGACCAGGCCGGCCAGGCCCAGGCCGGCCAGCGGGATCCAGAGGAGCCAGAAGGGGATCCCCGTCGGGTCGGGGACGCGCCAATAGACCGTCGCGGCGAGGATGTAGCCGGCGGCGGCCAGGGCGGCCAGCCAGCCCGGCCAGCCCTCGAGGGACACCAGGCCTGCCGGCAGCCGGACCGGCCGGCCGGCATGCCTCCCCACGCGGAGCGCGCCGGGCTCCCCCTGGCGCCGGGCCCGGTCCGTCACGGCCTCGCTCCACCCGGGTGCGGAGACAGCATCACCGCCAGAGCGTACGTCCCCCGTTCGTCGGCGGCTGCGCGGCGTGCCGATCGCCGCCCGGCAAGTCCCCGGATCGCGTCAGCGCCCCTCGAAGCGCGGCGGCCGCTTCTCGCGGAAGGCGGCCAGGCCCTCGGCGGCGTCCGCCGTCCGCCCAGCCGCGGCCTGCAGCTCCGCCTCGCGCTCCAGCGCCCCCTCCAGGCCGAGTTCCAGCGCGCCGTTGAGCGCGCGCTTGGTCAGGGCGAGCGCGATCGGGGCCATCGTCGCCAGCCGGACCGCAAGGGCCCGGGCCTCGTCCATCAGGCGGTCGTCGGGAACCACCCGGTTGACCAGCCCGATCCGCTCGGCCTCGACGGCCGAGAGCGGGTCGGTCGTGAAGGCCAGCTCGGCGGCTCGCGCATAGCCGACCCGCCGGGGCAGGAACCACGAAGCACCGCTGTCGGGCACGAGGCCCACCCGGGCGAAGGCCAGGCTGAAGCTCGCCCGCTCGGCCGCCAGGCAGATGTCGGCGGCCAGGGCGAGGGAGACGCCGGCCCCGGCGGCCACGCCGTTCACCGCGGCGATGATCGGCTTCTCCAGGCGGCGCATGGCAAGGATGATCGGGTTGTAGCGCTCCCGCACCTCGCGGCCGATCTCGGCCGGCTCGATCGCCTCCCTGAGATCCTGGCCCGCGCAGAATGCGCGGCCGGCGCCGGTGAGGATCACGGCGCGGACCGCGTGGTCGGCGGCCGCCTCGCCGAGGGCGAGCAGCAGCTCGTGCTTGAGCTGGCCGTCCAGGGCGTTGAGCGCGGCCGGCCGGTCGAGGACGAGCGTGGCGACGCCGGCGTCCGTCTCGTAGCGGAGCGCGCCGAAGGCAGGCCGCGTCTCCGGGCTCACCCGGCGAACTCCACGAGCTCGCCGCCGCGAAGCTCGAAGATGCGCCGGTCGATCGGTTCGTCCGCGTCGCCGGAGTGCTCCACCACGAAGTCCCGGAAGAGGATCGCGAACTCCTCGTCGTCGGGCATCAGCGAGCCGGCCAGCAGCAGGTGCCGCTCCGGCAGCCCCACGAGAACCCGGCCCCCCAGCTCTTCGCCGAGGTGGGCCCGGACCTCCGGCAGCAGGATCCTGGACGCGTCCCAGCCGTCGCCGGTGTCGCTCGACAGCAGGCGCCGGTTGCCGCTCACCTCGTCCGTCCAGGCGGCGCCGGCCGACCAGGCGGCCAGGTTCCGCATCGCCGCCGCGTGGACTTCGTCCGGCCCCACGCCCCACGAGAGAAGGTGCTCCCCGTTGACCAGGACGTCGAAGCCGGCGGCCGGGATCGCATAGCCGACGAGCAGCCCGCACGGGCCCTCGGCCAGGATCGGCTGGGCATGACTCTTGCCAGGGGCGGTGGAGAGACCCGCGCGCAGGTCGTCGAACGAGGCGCCCGACGTTCCCACCGGCTTGAGCACGGGATGAACGAGGACCTGGCCTGCCGCCCAGTCGTGCTCGGGAGCCTCGGAGGCGGCCAGGATCGGCGGGCTGACGACGTGACCGCTGACGGGGGCGTTCGGGTCGATCGGGCTGAGGAGGTCCGGCGGCGCCACCCGCCAGGCAGGCGGCGGCTCGTCCCCGAGGTCGCGCTCGGGATCGGCGCCGACATCGCTGCCCCCGGCCAGATCCCGCTCCATCCCCTGCCTCCTCGTCTCGCTGCCGTCGGCCCCGGCCGACCACCCTCGTCTCGCGGCCGCCCAGGCGGCGTCCCCGGTATCCCCTTTCAGCGGCCGCTCCAGCGCGGCGCTCGCTTCTCAACGAACGCCGCCATCCCTTCCCGCTGGTCCTCACCGGCGAAGAGCAGGAAGAAGAGCCGGCGCTCGTACTCCAGCCCGGCCGCCAGCGGAAGCTCGAAGGCCCGCGCCACGGCATCCTTGGCGGCCCGGACGGCCACCGGCGGCATGGCGGCGATCTGGCCGGCCAGCTCGAGCGCCGCAGGCAGCGTCTCCCCGGCCGGCACGACCCGCGTGACCAGGCCGGCCGCCTCGGCCTCATGGGCGTCCATGGGGCGGCCGGTCAGGATCAGCTCCATCGCCCGCGCCTTGCCGACGGCCCGGGCCAGGCGCTGCGTCCCACCGGCGCCGGGGATCACCCCCAGCCGGATCTCCGGCTGGCCGAACTTCGCGTCGTCGCCCGCGACGATCATGTCGCAGGTCATGGCCAGCTCGTTCCCGCCGCCAAGGGCCCAGCCACGGACGGCGGCGATCAGGGGCTTGCGGATGGCCCGGATCCGCTCCCACGTTTCGAAGCTGCGGCCGTCGTAGAGGCTGATGGGGGACTCGCCGGCCAGCTCGCGGATGTCGGCCCCGGCCGCGAAGGCCCGGTCGCCGGCCCCGGTCAGGACGATGCAGTGGCAGGCCCCGGTCCGGTCGAGCGCCTCGAGCGCGGCCGCCAGCTCCGCGAGGAGCGCGAAATCGAGGGCGTTGCGCACGTCGGGCCGGTCGAGCGTGAGGAGCGCCACGTGGTCGAGCGTCCCGCCCTCCGCACCGCCGGCCGGCGCCGGGAAGGCGACTCGCACGCGCGGTCGGACGTCGTCGCTCACTGGCCTCCTTGGAGCTGCTCACCACAGTATCCACAGAAGCGGAAGCCCCCCGGGAGCGGGCCACGCCCGCAGCGCGGGCAGGAGCGGGCCGCCCCGCCCCCGGGGGCGGCCGCCATCGCCGCCCGCAGGGCCTCGTAGTCGGGCAGCTCCCTGCGGCGGAAGCTGTCCAGCCCGGCCGCCACCTCTGCCGACGCGGCGTGGAGGGTGAACCACTCGCGGGCATTGCGGATCGTCAGGGACCAGGCCAGGTCCTTCCAGAAGTGGACCTGGGCCTTGGTCGCCCGGATCGTCTCGGGCAGCTTCGCCAGGAGCTCGACACTCAGGTCGTCGACCGCCGCGTCCAACCCGGCGCGCGGCACGACCCGGTTCACCAGGCCCCAGGCGAGAGCCTCCGCCGCCGGGATCGGCCGGTTCAGGAAGAGCATCTCCCGGGCCCGCCGGTCGCCGATCACGATGGGCAGCCACTGGGTGGCGCCACCCGACGGCAGCGAGCCCCGCGACGGCCCCACCTGGCGGATGGTGACGTCGTCGGCCGCCACCGCCAGGTCGCAGGCCAGGTTGAGCTCGTTGCCTCCACCGACGACCAGGCCGTTGAGTCGTGCGATCGTCGGCCTGGGGCAGTCGCGCACGGCGTCGATCGCGTCGATGAAGGCGCCCATCCAGGCCCAGTAGTCGTTGGGCCGGGCCAGGAACGCCTCCTGCTCGTCGAGGTCCGCGCCGGTCGAGAAGGAGCGCTCGCCGGAGCCGGTCAGGACCACCACCCCCAGGCCATGGTCGGCCGCCAGCTCGGTGAAGATCGCCCGGAGGTCCAGGAGCGTGGGCCGGTCCAGGGCGTTGAGGACGGCCGGACGTTCGATCGTGACGATCGCCCGGCGCCCCTCCAGGTCGCGGCGCAGCGAGACCGCTTCACTCACGCGGGTGTCGGCGGCTCGAGGTCCGGCGCCTCCTCCAAGGCGACGAGGGCGACCAGTCCCGGCGCGATCTCGGCGAGAACCTCGCCGGCCCGCTGCATCGGCTCGGAGCCGAGGCCGGCCCGGAGCGCCGCCCAATCGTCGAACTCCATCGTCGCCGCCAGGATGAAGTCCTCATCGCCGGCGAGCTGGCGCCGGACGCGCCGGACGCGGAGCGAGCGCAGGCCGGGCGTGGCTGCGACCTGCGGCAGGTGGCGGTCTCGATAGGCAGCCTCGAAGGCGGCCTCCGCCTCGGGCCCACCCGGCGGCCGGCGGTAGATCGCCAGGAGCGTGGTCATCTCGCCTCCTCCTCTCTTGCGCCCCGGCGGGGACGGTCAGGCCGTGCCGGAGCCGTCCCGCGCGCCTGGCGCGCCGGTCGACGCGGGGCCGGCCGCCTCGGCTGCCGGTTCGGCCGGGGCCTGCTCCAGCCACGCCGTGTCCGTCCCGGCCGGGTGCTCGTGCGGTCGATAGCCGATCGGCCGCGCTCGGCGGCGGGCCGTCGGCTCGGTGGAACGGTAGAACCCGGCGCAGGCCTCGTTGAAAAGGCCCGGCCGGCAGGACATCACTTCGTGGTGGCAGTCGGGCAGGACCAGCAGCCGGCCGTCGGGCAGCTGCCGCCGGAGCCCCCAGGCGTGGTCGACCGGCACGAACGGATCGCGATCGCCACAGGCGACCAGCGTCGGCGGCTCGACCCGGCGCAGCTCCCGCGGCCCAAGCAGCGGCTGGCGCGCGACGTCCGCCGCGACCGCCGGCAGCAGCCGCCGCCAGGCCCCGGCTCCCTGGACGGGATCGTGCAGCGCGGCCAGCTCGGCGGCCCAGGCCGGATCTTCCCGCTCGATCCGATCGGGGTCCATCAGGTGCCGCGCGACGCTGACCCTGGGCTCGCGCTCGATGGCGATGCCGGCCAGCACCATGGTCCGCAGCCGTTCGGGGTGACGGACGGCGAAGGTGAGGGCGGTCATCGCCCCCATCGAGAAGCCGACCAGGTGGAAGGTCTCCAGCCCGAGGGCGTCGGCGAAGGCCTCGAGGTCGTCGGTCAGGAGCTGGTTGGAGAACCCCTGGCGAACATCCCAGCGTGTGGCGGCGTGGCCCCGGGCGTCCGGCAGGTAGAGCCGGAAGCCCCGCGAGAAGAGGGGCACCTGGGCGGCCCAGTTGACCCGGGCCGCCGAGCCGGCGCCGTGGAGCAGGACCATCGGCGGCCCGGCTCCGACCACGTCGTAGCCGATCTCGATCCCGTTGGCAGCGACGGTGGGCACGACGCCTCCTGGACGCGCGACTAACGCTCCGGCTTGCCCTCCAGGTCGAGGGCCGTGGCCCGTTCGATCCGAAGGTATCGGCCGCGATAGTAGAGCAGCGGAAGGGGGTGGCCGGCGGCGTGCGAGACGGCATCCACCCGGGCGATGTACAGGTCGTGGTCGCCGGCAGGGTGGACGTCCACCAGGCTGCACTCCAGGCTGGCCACGGCGGCGTCGAGGATCGGCAGCCCGGTCGAACCCGGATGCCAGGTTGCCCCGCAGAAGCCCTCGCGATCCGGCTGAACCGGGGCGCCGGAGAAGCAGTCCGACAGGGCCTGCTGGTCCTCGCCCAGGATGTTGACGGCGAACCGGCGGCTGGCCAGAAGAGCCGGCACGATCCGCCGGCTCCGGTCGAAGGCCACGAGCACGAGCGGCGGGCGGAGGCTGGCCGAGTTGAAGCCATTGACGGTGGTGCCCCAGGGCCGCTCGCCGTCCATCGTGGTCACCACCGTCACGCCGGTCGCGAAGTGGCCCAGGGCCTCGCGGAACGACGCGGGATCGACCCGCCGGTCTCCCTCCGTCTCCGGCGGGACTGCGCTCCGGCCGGCGGGAACCGCGCTCCCGCCGGCGGAGACTGCGGTGGCGTCGCTTTCGGCCCGTCGTTCGCTCACCGCCGGAGCATACGCGGGCGGCCGCGGAGCGTCAGTCGCGGCCCCCGGGCTCCGGGCGAAGCCGGGGCCGGACCCGTCGACAGCGGCAGTCCGGCCGTTGCCCACCCGCAACGGCGCCTCGGCCCGCAGGACGCGCTTGACCGCTGCCCGCACGGCCGGGTAGAACCAACCCCTCGGTGGCCGCCGCCAGTCGCGGCCGCCCCTGGAGGAGGAGAACCCATGCGTCCTGTTGTCCCCCGTTCCGGACCGTCGCCGCGGACGCGGCTCCTGGCCTCGCTGGCCTCGGCCGGCCTGGTCTTCGCCAGCGCGGTCCTGGCGCCGGCCGTCTCGGCCGCCTCGACCTGGAACCGCTCGGACGTCAAGAACTTCCAGCACGTGTTCGTGGTCATGATGGAGAACACGGGCTACGACACCCTGATCGGCAACCCGAACGCGCCGTGGATCAACTGGGCGGCGAGCAACTACGGCCTGGCGACGAACGCCTATGGCGTCACCCATCCCAGCCAGCCCAACTACATCGCCCTCACCTCGGGCTCGACCCAGGGCGTCACCGGCGACTACACCACGACCGTCGATGCGACCAACATCGTCGACCAGCTGGAGGCCGCCGGGAAGACCTGGCGCGACTACCAGCAGTCGCTCTCGCTCTGCGCCGGCGACCTGCTGGCCGCGAGCTGCGGCAACCAGCAGTACGAGCGCAAGCACAACCCCTTCGTCTCGTACGCCGACGTCCAGAGCAGCGTGGCGCGAATGGCCAACGTGGTCGACCTGAGCCAGCTGCAGACCGACCTGGCCAGCGGCGACGTGGCGGACTTCAACTTCATCGCCCCCGACCAGTGCAACGACATGCACGGGCGCGGCGGCCCGGCGACCGATCCCTGCAACTACGGCAACGTCCAGGGCCTGATCCGGTCCGGCGACACCTTCCTGAAGAACCTGGTCGGGGAGATCACCAGCTCCAGCGCCTGGAACGGCAACTCGGTCATCTTCATCACCTGGGACGAGAGCGACTACACCGGGACCGGCCCGTCGGGCTTCGGTGACACGAGCGGCTGCTGCACGGCCAACCCCGGCGGCGGGCACGTCGTGACCCTGGTCATCTCGCACTCGGCGAACCGCGCCCGGACTTCGAGCGTGGCCTACAACCACTATTCCATCCTGGCGACGATCGAGGACGGCTGGCGACTCGGCCACCTCGGCGCCACCGCGGATCCGTCGGTCGTCCCGATGAGCGACCTGGTCGGCCCCAGCAAGTAGGCCGCATCGGCGGCGCCGGGCGGTCCATCGGCGTGGCACGATGGGCAGGTGACCGACGACGCCACGGCCTGGACGTTCTCAGCCGACCGCACCCGTCAGTTCGACGCGGTTGCGGTCGCCTACGACCGGCACCGGCCGCCGTTTCCGGACTCCCTGTTCGCCGCGCTGGCCCAGGTGGTTCCGGACGGCGGCCGGATCGTCGAGGTCGGTTCCGGCACCGGCCGGGCGACGCTGCCGCTCGCCCGACGGGGGTACCGGATCGTCGCCATCGAACCTGGCGTCGGGCTGGCGGCGGTCGCGCGCGCGAAGCTGCGGGCGTTCCCGGACGTTCGGGTCGAGGAGGCCCGCTTCGAGGACTGGCCCGGCGAAGAGGGCGGCTTCGACCTGGTCCTCGCCGCCGACGCCTGGCACTGGGTCGAGCCGGAGGCGGGGGCGCGGGCGGCGGCCCGGCTCCTCCGCCCCGGGGGCCGGCTGGCGATCGCCTGGAGCCTCATCCGCGGGTTCCGGCCGGCCGAGTTCGGCGCGCGCCTGGAGGCGACGTGGGCCTCGGCCACCCCGAACGGAGCCCGCGCCCTCCAGGCCGCCGGGGACAGCGGTCGCTGGTGGCTGGAGCGCCTGGCCGAGAGCGGTCGCTTCGAGCCGGCCGAGGAGAGCCGTCACCCCCTCGAGCGCCGCCTGACCGGCCGGGGGTTCCGCCGGGAGATGGCGACCTACGGCTGGGTGCTGGGGCTCCCGGCGGCCGAGCGCGGCCGGCTGCTGGATTCCACGGCCCGGCTCCTGGACGAGGCGGCGGGTCCCATGGTCGTCCTCGGCGAGACCGTGCTCTACACCGCCCGTCGCCGCTGAGCGGCCCCGGCAGGGGGCCCGCCGACGCCGGCTCGACCGCGGGCGATCAGCCCCCGCCGGTCCTGCCGTCAGCCGCCGGTGCCGGCGGGACCCGTCGGCGGCTTGACGCCCTCCGGCAGCCGCGGGTGGAAGCGGAAGCCGCCGGCCACGCCCGGCTCGGTCAGTTCGTGCGGCGCCAAAAGCTCGTCCAGCTCCTCGGCCGTGAAGATCCCTCGCTCGATGACGATCTCCCGGATCGTCCGCCGCTCGCGGACCGCCTGCTTCGAGATCTCGGCCGCCAGGGCATAGCCGAGGTACGGCGCAAGGGGCGTCGAGAGCGCCGAGGAGTGCTCCATCAGGTCGCGGGCCCGCTCGCGGTTGGCCTCGATCCCGGTGACGGCGAACGCGGCGAAGGCCCGCAGCATGTTGCGCAGTATCGTCAGAGACTCGAGCGTGTCGTGGGCGATCACCGGCATCATCACGTTGAGCTCGAGCTGGCCGGCCGAGGAAGCCCAGGCGACGGCCGTGTCGTTGCCGATGACATGGAAGGAGACCATCGAGAGGCACTCGGCCATCACCGGGTTCACCTTGCCCGGCATGATCGAGCTGCCGGGCTGGACGGCCGGCAGAGTGATCTCGGCGAAGCCGGTCATGGGACCGGACGACATCAGGCGGAGGTCCTCGCTGATCTTGATCAGGTCGACCGCGATGCCGCGGAGGGCGGCCGAGACCTCCAGCATCGGCCGCATCGAATGGGTGGCCTGGACCAGGTGGTCGGCCGTCCGCAGGCGATGGCCCGTCTGCTCGGAAAGGAACTGGATCACCAGCTTGATGTACTCCGCCTCGGCATTGAGGCCGGTGCCGACCGCGGTCGCCCCGATGTTCTGCTCCTCGATCGACTCGGCCGCCGCCAGCAGCCGGTCGAGGCCGCGGCGGAGGGTGATCGCGTAGGCCTTGAACTCCTGGCCGAGGCGGACGGGGACCGCGTCCTGCATGTGCGTCCGGCCGGCCTTGATCACGTCGTCGAACTCGGCCGCCTTGGCCTCGAAGGCCGCGATCAGCTCCTCCGCCGCCGGCCGGAAGTCGCGGATGAGGTCCAGCGTCGCGACGCGCATGGAGGTGGGGAAGACGTCGTTGGTCGACTGGGCCATGTTGACGTGGTCGTTCGGGCTGACCACGCCGTAGTCGCCCCGCCGGCCGCTGCCGACCCCCCGGCCGTGCAGCAGCTCGATGGCCCGGTTCGCGAGGACCTCGTTGGCGTTCATGTTGTGGCTCGTCCCGGCGCCTGCCTGGAATGGGTCGATCCGGAAGGCGTCCAGCAGCTCCCGCTGCTTGGCGACGGCGGCGGCCGCGAACGCGGCACGCATCGGGTCGCGGTGGGCGGCGTCGGCGGTTCCCGCCCCTTCCACTTCGGCGTCGGCCTCCTCGACGGCTGGCGCCGCCAGGATCTCGTCGGCCGCCTCGATGATCGCCCCGCCGATCGCCCGGTCCAGCCGGCCGGTCGCCAGGTTCGCCCGGGCGGCCGCCTTCTTGACCTGGACGGTGGCCCGCACGAGGGCCGGGTTCGGCCGCATTCCGGAGATCGGGAAATTGTGCATGCCCCGGGCCGTCTGGACGCCGTAGTAGGCCTCGTCCGGGACCTCCAGCCAGCCGAGCGGGTCCTTCTCGACCCGGAAGCCGGGGCGGGGCGTGGGAGGCGCGGCTGGCGACGTCGGAGCGGGGGTGGCGGGTGCGTCGGCGGTCATGGCGGCTCGCTCCTTCGCGGGAGCTGGGCCGACCCGGCGGTGGCGCGGTCGGCGGTGCCGGTGACCCAGCGATCGGGTGCGTGGCCCCAGTCTAGTCCCGGCGGGCGGGGCCCGGACCGCGCGGGATCGAGGGTCGCAGCCCCTTCGAGGGCGCGCCGGCGCAGGGTTCGGGGCCGCGGGCGGGTGGCATCGGGGGATGCCGGCGGCCCCGCCGGCCGCTACACTCCGCGCCGATGGCGAGGGTGGACAGGCGGACCCCGCCGCTGCTCGCAGCCGCGGCAGGAACGTGAACCCGGGTCGCTCACCCGGCCGGGGAGGACCGGCCGGACCGACCGACGAGCGCCTGCTCCTCGGCTCGGCGAACGGCGACCTCCCCGCGCTCGGCCTCCTCTACGATCGCCATCGCGCCGCTGCCTACAGCCTGGCTCTCCGGATCACCGTCGATCCAGGGGCCGCAGCGGACGCCGTCCATGACGCATTCGTCGCGGCCCGGCGCGACGGCGGCCGCCGCCGCGGCGGGGGCCGCGCCAGCGTCCGGACCTGGCTCCTCGCCATCGTTCACCAGCGTGCGGTCGATTCGATCCGGCGTCGGCGCGCGAGCGAGCTGCCCGGGGGCGCCGGATCCCCGCCCGCGGGCGGGGCGCTCCCGGAGGTCTGGGCCGCGCTCCCGGGCCGGCTCGACCGGGCCGCAGTGGTGGGCGGCCTGGCCACCCTGCCCCCCGACCAGGCGGAGGCGCTCCAGCTGGCCTACTTCGACGGCTTCACCGTCCCGGAGGTCGCTGCCCGGCTCGGGGTGGCGCCGGGGACCGTCGCGTCGCGCCTCCGCCTCGGGCTGCTGGGGCTCCGCTCCGCCCTGCTCGTCGCCGCTGCGGCCGGCGAGACCCCCGCCGAACCGACCCGCAGCGGGGTTCGCTCCGCGGCCGGCCGACGCGGAGAGGGGCCCGACGCACGGCTGCCGGAAGCCGAGGAGGGGCCGCCGGCGATCGAGCCGCACCCGTCCCGCTGCGCGGACCTGCCCGACCTGCCCGACCTGGCTCCGGCCTACCTGCTGGGCGCCCTGGAGCCCGGCGCGGGCGCGGCTCTGCGACGCCACCTGGCGAGCTGCTCCAAGCCCCATCCGGAGCTGGCCGAACTCGGCGCGGTGGTTTCCTACCTCGCCGATGCGGTCGAGCCCCTGGAACCGCCGCCGCCGCTCCGGGAGCGCATCCTTACGACCGCGGCGGCCGATCTCCGGGCGAGTCGGCAGGAGGGGGAGGCCGCCGACCGGCTGATCTCGGTGATCGGACGCGTCCCGGCCGCGGAGTCCCCGGTTCCGGCGACTGGCGCGGGTCCCGCGTCACCCGGCGTCGGCGGGGCGAGCGCGTCGCCTCCGGGCCGGGCGGCCCTCGCCGGGTCCGCCGCGGCCGGCCGGCGGCGGGTCCCCGCAGCGGGCGGTCTGCTGGTCGCCGCAGCCGTGGCGATCGTGGTCCTTGGGGCCTGGGACCTGTCGCTGCGGGACCAGGCCGCGGCGGTCGAGGCCCGGGCCGGCGAGCTGCGAGCCCTCGTGGAGGCGGCGGCCGCAGCCGGCGCGGTCCGCGTCCCTCTGGCCGGCACGGCCGAGGCCCCGGCGGCGACCGGACTGCTCGTCCTGCCCCCCTCCGGGCCCGGCTACCTGGTGGTGCGGGGCCTGCCGACCGCGCCCGCCGGCCGGACCTACGAGGCCTGGCTCATCGCCGACGGCGCAGCCCGCCCGGCCGGGACCTTCGCCGTGGCGTCCGACGGCCTTGGGGTGCTGGCCGGACTCCGGGCATCGGGAGCGGTCGCCGCGGTGGCCATCACCCAGGAGCCGGCCGGCGGCGGCGCGCAACCGGGCGGAAAGGTCCTCCTGCGGGGGAGCGCCGGCAGCTGAGTGACCCAAGGGGGCCGCCGGCCGCGCCACGCGGGACACCGGTTCGGCCGGCGAAAGACCGTGCGCTATGATGCGGCCCGATGTCCGCCGCCCCCTCCGGATCCATCCCCGACCGGCCCGACCTGCCCGCCCTGCCCGGGACGCGGCGTCACGCCCGGCCCGCGAGCCTGCCGCCGGGGCTTCCCGACCTGACAACTCTCTTCGCCTTCATGCGCGAGGCCGAGCTGCGCTTCGGTTCGCTGCGCCTGCGGATCGAGGACCGCACGATCGTGGCCGGGGGCGAGCGGCTCACGGTCAGCGACCTTCTGCTCCGGCATCCCGGCCGCGCCCGGATCGCCACCTCCGTCTCCGGCGCCGGTGGGGCGGGCTACGAGATCTGGCTGAGCGACGGCGTGGAGGTCCGGACCTACTCGGCGATCAGCCGGGTGGCCACCCGGCGGCCTCTCCGCCGGAGGCCTCGTGGCCTCAACGCCCCCGACCTGCCCGGGCGGACCCACGTCTACGACCCGCTGACGCCCCTGCCGACGGAGTCGATTTCCGAGGCGTTCGTCCATCCGGCCGGCTTCTGCCAGAACGTCCTGGCGACCGGCCGGTGCCGCGTCACCGGAACCGCCACGGTCGCCGGCCGTGGGGCCGTGGTCGTGGAATGCGACCACCCGCGGACGATCGAGGTCGGCGCCGACCGCCCCGACCACTGGATCCAGGTGGCCGCCGACACGGAGATCGGCCTGGTGCTGCGCCTCGTGGAGGCGATCGGGGGCGCCGTCACGCGCCACGCCGAGGCGACGGTGGTCGAGCCCGACGCGCCGATCCCCGACGCGGCCTTCGAGCTCAGCGTGCCGCCCGAGGCGAACCGGATCTACTAAGCCGGGCGCCGGCCTCGGCGCCAAGGCCCTCTCGCTGCTCAGGTCGTCGCGAGCTCGAGTTCCTGCTCGATGGCCGCCAGCTCCTCGGCCGAACCCTGGACTCGCGGGCCCCGGAACCACTGCCGAGCCGAGACGGCCCACCAGAGCGTCGCCCCGCCCAGCACGACGGCGAAGACCACCGGCGTGTAGTTGAACGTGTTGACGTTGATCGGCAGCGCCTGAGGCAGCATGAAGAGGACGGCGATCACGATCACCCACAGCGTGGCCACGATGCCGATCGGCCGGCTCCAGCGGCCAAGCGTCCACGGCCCGGGCTGGAAACGATCGCCGGCCAGGACGCGCAGGAAGACCGGCGTCACGTACGCCACGTAGAGGCCGATCACCGCGATCGAGGTGACCGCCGCATACGCGACAGGGCTGTAGAGGTACGGCAAGCCGAGGATGAACGCGCCCACGGCGGCCAGCCAGATCGAGTTGGTCGGGGTCCGCGTCCGCTTGTTGATGCGGTGCCAGAAGCTGCTGCCCGGGATCGCCCCGTCACGGGCGAAGGCATAGATCATCCGGGAGTTCGCCGTCACCGACGACATGCCGCAGTAGAACTGGGCTCCGATCACCAGGAAGAGGATGAACAGTCCGCCCGGCTGTCCCAGGTCGTCGATCCAGATCTGGGCCGGCGGGACCCCGGTCGGCGAGGCGAGGGCATGGGCGTAGCCGTCGACCATGACGCCGTTGGCCCCGGCGAAGACCTTGTCCGGCGTGATCCCGACGTTCATCGCCACCAGCAGGACGAAGCCGGCGATCACCGAGATGATCACCGACCAGACGATGCCGCGCGGGGCCGACCTGTCCGCGTTGTGGGTCTCCTCCGACATGTGGGCGGAGGCGTCGTAGCCGGTCAGGGTGTACTGGGCGTTGAGGAGCCCGATCAGCATCACGTAGAGCGGGATGCCGGCCAGGATGGGGCCCGGCCAGCTCAGGCCCGGGCCGCTGCCGGTGTTGTCCACGAACTTCGTGAAGACCGTCCCCAGGCCGGTCCGCGCATGCTGGCTCAGGAAGACCATCGAGATCAGGATCGCCGCCACGCCGACGAGGTGCCACCAGACCGAGACGTCGTTGAGAAAGGCGACGATCCGGATGCCGAAGGTGTTCAGCAGGCCGTGGATGAAGAGCACGATCGCGTAGATGAGGATCGTGTGGGGCGGGTCGGCCGGGAAGGCGAAGGCGATGTTCAGGAAGGCGTTGATGAAGAAGGCGAGGCCGAAGTCGATCCCGGCGGTGACGGCGACCTGGCCGACCAGGTTGAACCAGCCGGTGAACCAGCTCCAGGCCGCGCCGTTTCGGCCGCTCTCGCTCGCCAGCTTCGCCGCCCAGTAATAGAGGCCGCCGGCGGTGGGGTAGCTCGAGGCGACCTCGGCCATGCCGAGGGCCACCAGGAGGACGAAGAAGCCGACCACGAGCCAGCCGATCGTCATCACGGCCGGGCCACCCGTGTTCATGGCGAAGAAGAACAGGGTGAGACAGCCCGAGAGGATCGAGATGATCGTGAACGAGACGGCGAAGTTGGAGAAGGTCTTCATCCCCCGCCGCAGCTCCTGGGCGTAGCCAAGCTGGTGGAGCTGCGCGACATCCCGCGAGACCGCCCTCTCGGGCGGCCTGTCCTCGGACATGCCAAACCCTCCTCTTCGGCCCCGCGACGCGGGGGAGCGCACAGCGTGGCAACTGGCCGGCGGCTGTCAAGGGTGTTGCCCCAGGTGGGCCGGCCGACGGCGCGGCGGTAGGATGCCCGGGCGGGTGCTGGTCGGCCGGCCGCGGCGGTGTGCGGCCGAGGTCGGTTCCGTGAACGGCAGAGGTGGACGGATGGGCGACCGTCTCGGAGGCAAGGTCTGCATCGTCACCGGGGCCGGCTCGGGGATCGGCCGCGCCACGGCGATCCGTTTCGCCGAGGAGGGCGCCCGGGTGACCTGCGTGGACATCGACGGCGTCGCGGTGGAGGCGACCGCCCGCGAGATCGGTGAGGATGCCGTCGCGGTCGCGGCGGACGTCTCGGACGCTCGTCAGGTGCAGGCCTACACCGATGCGACGGCCGAGCGCTGGGGCGGCCTCCACGTCGTCTTCAACAACGCCGGCGTCAACATCCCCGGCGTCTTCCACGAGGTCCCCGACGAGGTGATCGACCGGACGATCGCAGTCAACCTCAAGGGCTGCATCTACGGCTGCCGCTACGCCATCCCGCACCTGCTGCGCGGGGGCGGGGGCTCGCTCATCAACACCAGCTCCGTCAACGGCGTGGTCGCGGAGCCCTTCCTGACCATCTACGCCGCCTAGAAGGGCGGCATCGTGATGCTCTCGCGGGGAATCGCCCTGGACTACGCCCGGCAGGGCATCCGCTGCAACGCCCTCTGCCCGGGCTGGGTGGACACCCCGATCAACTACGCCCACGCGGAGATGCTGGGCGGGCTGCAGCAGGTCTATGACACGATCGACTCGTTCCAGCCGATCGGCCGCCCGGGTGAGCCGCGGGAGATCGCCAACGTCGCCCTCTTCCTCGCCTCGGACGAATCCTCGTTCGTGACCGGCGCCGTCATCCTGGCCGACGGAGGCATGACCGCCAAGTGACCGCCAGGTGACCGCCAGATGAACGAGGAGCGGGTCCGGGGGGCGCGCCGGACGGGACAGGGCGCCCCGCAGCGCCGTGGCGGGAGATACCATTCCACGCCCGCGTCCGGGTCCCCTCCGCCGGGGACCGGGCAGCGCGAGGTCGACGACCCGACCGGTCCTGGCGCCGGCGGGCCCCGGAGCGGCGAAGGGGAGACCACGATGGTCGAGCACGACATCCACAAGGACGGCGGCGCGCAGCGGCTCGAGGACCTCAAGGGGATGGTCCGCGACGGCCGGGTCGACACCCTCGTCGTCGCGCTCACCGACATGCAGGGTCGGCTGATGGGCAAGCGCGTCCAGGCGCAGGCCTTCCTCAACGGAGTCATCGACCACGGCGCCCACTTCTGCACCTACCTCCTGGGCACCGACATGGAGATGAACACCCCGGACGGCTTCGCCCTGATGAACTGGGAGACCGGCTACGGCGACTGGATCGCCAGCCCGGTCTGGCAGACGCTGCGCGTGCTGCCCTGGCTGGACCGCACGGCGCTCGTCCTGGCCGACACGATCGACGAGGAGACGCACACCGAGATCCCGGTCTCCCCGCGGACCATCCTGAAGCGCCAGGTGGCAAAGGCCACGGAGCTGGGCCTCACGATCAAGGCCGGCTCGGAGCTCGAGTACTACGTCCTCAAGGAGACCTGGGACCAGATCGCCCGGGCCGGGTTCGGCATCCCCGAGCGCTTCGGCTACTACAACGAGGACTACAACCTCCTCCAGGCGACCAAGGCCGAGCCGCTCCACCGGCTCCTGCGCAACCTGATGACGGAGGCCCGGATCCCGATCGAGTTCAGCAAGGGTGAGGCGGCGCCCGGCCAACACGAGGTCAACATCCGCTTCGACGAGGTGCTCGAGTCGGCCGACCGGACCGTGATCTTCAAGCACGGCGCGAAAGAGATCGCCTGGCTGAACGGCTGGGGCCTGACCTTCATGGCCAAGCCGGACGCCTCGTGGACCGGCTCGTCCGGCCATCTTCACCTGAGCGTCTGGGACGCCGAAGGGAATCGCTCGCTGATGGCGGACGAGACCTCCGACGCGCCCTACCAGATGTCCGGGCTGATGCGCCACTTCCTGGCCGGGATGATGGCCCTCTCGCGCGAGCTGGCCGTCTTCATCGCGCCCAGCATCAACTCCTACAAGCGGTTCGCGGCGCTCTCGTGGGCCCCGGTCAACGTGGTCTGGGGCCGCGACAACCGAACCACCGGCTTCCGCGTCGTGGGCCACGGCCAGGGCCTGCACATCGAGGACCGCTTCCCCGGCGGCGACATGAACGCCTATCTCACCTACGCGGCGATGGTCGGCGCGGGGCTCTACGGCATCGAGCACGAGCTGGAGCCACCGGCCGAGTTCAAGGGCAACGGCTACCGGGCGACCGGCTGCCCGCGCATGCCGCGGGCGCTCTACGAGGCGATCGGCGAACTGGAGCGCTCCGCCGCCGCGGTCGAGATCTTCGGCCGGGACGTCGTCGACCACTACCTCAACGCCGCCAGGGTGGAGCAGGAGACCTACGACGCCGTCGTCCACAACTGGGAGCGCGAGCGGTACCTGGAGCGCAGCTGAGCCGGTCGGGGCCGCCGGCGGCGGTCGGCATCACGTACGCTGGGCGTCCCCGGTAGGCACCCGCCCGCCGCCCGGTCGTTCCGCCGCTCCATCGTCGAGAGGGGTTTCCCGATGCGCCTTCAGGACAAGGTCGCAATCATCACCGGCGCCGGCAGCGGCATGGGCCGCACGGCGGCGGCGTTCTTCGCCGCCGAGGGGGCCAGGATCGTGGTCGCCGACTACGACGCCGCCGGCGCGGAGGAGACGGTCCGCCAGGTCCGCGCGGCCGGCGGCCGGGCCGTCGTCGCCCGCGTCGACGTGTCGAACGAGGCCGACGCGCGGGCGATGACCGAGGCGGCCATGGACAGCTTCGGCCGCCTCGACTGCCTCTACAACAACGCCGGGGTGATGCCCGAGGCCGATCACTCGGTGACCGACACCGACGTGGCGACCTGGGACCGGGTGATGGCCGTCAACGTGCGGGGCGTCTTCCTCGGCTGCAAGTACGCCATCCCGCGCATGGCCGAGGCCGGCACCGGCTCGATCATCAACGTCTCGAGCTTCGTCGCGCTCCTGGGCTGCTCGGTCCCGCAGGACGCCTACACGGCCTCCAAGGGGGCGGTCCTGGCCATGACGCGCTCTCTCGCCGTCCAGTTCGGCCCGCGGGGCGTCCGCACCAACGCCATCCTGCCCGGGCCGATCGAGACGCCGCTCCTGATGGACTGGCTGGTCAAGGACGAGGAGGCGAGGCGAATCCGCCTGGCCCGCAACCCCACCGGCCGCTTCGGCAAGCCGGAGGAGGTCGTCAACCTGGCGATCTACCTCGCCTCGGACGAATCGCGCTGGACGAACGGCGCGGCGATGGTCGTGGACGGGGGCATCAGCGTCAACTACTTCTAGGGCGCCCGTTCCGCGAGCCCGGCGGATCGGCCGGCCGGCCCTCTCCGGCCCGGCGGCTGCCGGTGGCGTAGCCTCGAGAGACAGCAGCGTGCGACTGGGGAGGGCGACCGGCGACATGACGGGGCCTCGGCTCGACCTCACGCGGGCGCAGGTCCTCGCGTTTCGACGGACCGTCGGCGGGCTCGACGAGCGGCTCCCACCCGGCCCGGACTCCCTCCGACGCGCGGCGTGGGCCGGCCTCCAGGACAGCGTGCCCCGCGCCGCGGTCCTCTCGATCCATGCCCGTGTCGAGCGGACGGAGCCGTCCACGTTGGAGGACCCGTCGCTGGTGCAGCTTTGGGGGCCGCGGTTCAGCGCCTACGTCGTCGCGGCACCCGACCGCGCGGTCTTCTCGCTCGGCAGGCTCCCGGACGATGGCGAGGGCCGGCGGTTCGCCGAGGAGATGGCCACGCGTCTGGACGCGTTCCTCGACGGCCGGAGCATGACCTATGCAGACGCAGGACGCGCGCTCGGCGTCCACCCCAACGCGCTCCGCTACGCCGCTCCGACGGGCAGGGTGCTGATCCGGTGGGACGGGGCTCGACGGCCGACGATCTGGACTGTGCCGCCGCCCCGGGTCGATCCCCGCCAGGCACGCCTCGAGCTCGCGCGCCGGTACCTCCACGTCTTCGGGCCGGCGACACCCGCCACGTTCGCCGAATGGGCCGGGATCGCGCCGGCGCGCGGCCGCGCCGCATTCGAGGCGCTGCGTGGATCGCTGACGCCGGTTCGGACACCGGTCGGCGATGCCTGGATCCTCGGTGACGACGAGCCGGCCTTCGACGCCCCGGCGAGACCGGCCGCCGCGGCGCGCCTGCTCCCGAGCGGCGACACCTACTTCCTCCTCCAGGGAAGCGATCGCGAGCTCCTGGTCCCGGACGCGCGCCGGCGCGCGGCGCTCTGGACCCCGCGCGTCTGGCCGGGCGCCGTCCTCGTCGATGGCGAACTGATCGGGACGTGGCGACGCGCACAGGCGGACGTGACGATCCGGCCCTGGAGTCGGCTCTCACGGGTCGAACGCGACGCGATCGAGGCGGAGGCGGCGTCTCTGCCGCTGCCCGGTCTCCGGGATCCGATCCGCGTCGGGTGGGAGGACTGAGCCCGCGCGGCCGTCGTTCGCGCTGTCGCTGGCCGGGGAGGGGTCCCCGCCCCGGATCGGGGCCCTTCCACTCAGCCGGCACCCGCCGTACCCTGACGCTCGCAGCATGCCCAGCGCGAGCGTACCCAGCGACGAGGAGGAGCGGCATGGCCGGAGTGCCGGCGACTGATCGGCGGCTCGGAATCGGATTCGACGTCGGCGGAAGCGGGATCAAGGCCGGCCTGGTGGACATCGCGGCGGGCGAGCTGGTCGGGGAGCGCCTCCGCGTCCGCACGCCCGACCCGTCCGACCCGGCCGCGGTCGCCGTTGCGATGCACGGGCTGCTCGAGCAGCTCACGGCGGGCCGGCCGGCCGCCGCCGGCATCCCCGTCGGGGTCGGCTTCCCGGCGGCCGTCATCGGCGGCGTGACGCGGACGGCGGCCAACGTCGACCGCAGCTGGGTCGGCTACCCGGCCGAGCTCGAGCTGGCCCGCCGCCTGGAGCACCCGGTCGCCGTGGGCAACGACGCGGACGTGGCCGGGCTGGCCGAGATGCGCTTCGGGGCCGGCAGAGGCGCGGTGGGGACGGTGATGGTACTGACGATCGGCACCGGCATCGGCTCGGCCCTCTTCGTGGACGGCCGGCTCGTCCCGAACACCGAGCTGGGCCACCTGGAGATGCGTGGCAAGGATGCCGAGCGGCGCGCCTCCGACGCGGCGCGGATGCGGCGCAAGCTGTCCTGGGGCGCCTGGGCCAAGGTCTTCGACGAGTACCTCCACCTGGTCCAGCATCTCTTCTGGCCGGACCTCTTCATCCTGGGCGGCGGGGTGAGCAAGCGCTCCGAGCGCTTCGTTCCCAGGCTCACGATCGATGTCCCGGTCGTCCCTGCCCAGCTCCTGAACGACGCGGGGATCGTCGGCGCGGCGATCGTGGCCCACGAGCGGTTCGGCCGCCCCGCCGGGCGGGGCCGTGGTCGCCCGTCTCGTGGGCCGGCCGCGGCCCGGCCGGACGAGGCTGCCTCCGCCTGACCGGCCCCCGCGCCAGGGCGTCCCGGAGCACCGCCGAGAGGGAGAAGAACACCCCCGGCTCGTGGAGCCCCCCGCGAGCGGGCCCTCCAGCGGCCGCCGCGAGCCGCCCCTCGGGCTCCCGCCGCCCGCTCCCTGCCTTGTCGACGGGGCAGCTCCACCGGCCACGGTCGGCCTCTGCCGCTCGCCCGAGACTGGCAACGGAGATTTCCCTTTATCAATATCAGGCTTGACAAAGTGAAATCCGCATTGCTATAACATGCGCCAAAAGAGTCAGGCTTCGAGGCAGCGCCTTCACCACAGGAGCCCACCATGGCCCATGACGTCATCTCCACCTGCCCGGTCTGCTCGCACGAGCTGACGGTCACCCGCCTCCAGTGTCGGAGCTGCGGGACCTCCATCGAGGGTGAGTTCAACGTCGGCCGCTTCGGCCGGCTCGGCCGCGACCAGCTGGGCCTCCTCGAGAGCTTCCTGCGGGCCCGCGGCAACCTGCGAGAGATGGAGCGTGAGCTGCGCCTCTCGTACCCGACGGTCCGGGCCCGCGTGGACGGCCTGGTCCGGGCCCTGGACCTCTGGAGCGGCGAGCCGCTCGAGGAGACGGACGAGCCGGACGCGGCGGAGACGGCGCCCGCCGCCGCCTCGCAGACGGCGCTCGCGGCGCGCCGCGAGATCCTGGAGCGGCTCTCCCGCCACGAGATCGGCGCCGACGAGGCGGCCGCGGCGATCCGGCAACTGGGAGGAAATGACTGATGGAGCCCTTCGAGCGCATCACGGAGATCGAGCATCCCATCGGCGCGCACGGCGTCCTTTCGCTGCGCGCCCTGGACGGTCGCGTCCGGGTCCGCGCCGCGGACGGCGAGATCGCGCGGGTCCGGGTCATCTACCGTGTGCGGGCCGCCGACGATCGGGCGGCCGACCGGGCCGTGAGCGAGGCCCAGGTTCGGGTCGACCGCGCGCCCGACCGGCTGGAGGTCGACGCCCGGGACCGCCTCGCCGGTCCGGTCCGGGCGGTCGCCTGGCTCCTCGGCGAAGACCACGTCCGGGTCGACTTCGAGGCGGAGGTGCCGCCGGGGGCGAGCGTCCGGGTCGATACCGTGAGCGGCGGGGTCGAGACCGAAGGGCTGAACCGCGAGCAGCGCTGCACGACCGTCTCCGGCGCGATCGATCTGCGCGGGGCCGCCGGACGATCGGGGGCCAGGACGGTCTCCGGCCGCGTCGAGATCGAGGGGGGCGCCGAGCTGGCGGTCGAGGGCCACTCCGTGTCGGGCCCGGTCCGCGTCGCCGCTCCACGCCTGGCCCAGATCGACATCGCGACGATGAGCGGGGCGGTCGACGTGCGGGGCTCGCTGGCTCCCGGCGCCGATCATCGCGTGGAGACCGTCTCCGGGGCCCTGCGCCTGGCCGCCCGCGGCGGCGCGGCGGTAGAGATGCGCACCATCAGCGGCGGGCTCCGCGCCGCCCGGGGCCAGCAGGTCGAGGCGATCCCCGGCGGCCGCCTGGTGGTCGCCGGCGACGGCGCCGCGCGCCTGCGCTTCCGCTCGCTCTCGGGCAGCCTGGAGCTGGTCGCCACCGAGACGGATCGGGAGACGGCCGCGGCCGGCCAACCGCCGGCGACCCCTCCCGAGTCGGGGCCCGTCGTCAGCCCGGCATCATCGACCGCGCCGGACCCGCAGCTGGCGATCCTGCAGGCGCTCGAGCGCGGCGAGATCGGCGTCGACGAGGCGGCCGCGCAGCTGGCGACGGCCGCCTCGTCGCGCGGAGGGCGGCCCCCGATGCCTGACGACCTGGAGACGATCCTCCGCCTGGTGGCCGACGGCACGCTGAGCCCCGATCAGGCGGCCCCGATCGTGGAGACGCTGCAGGCAGCGGCCGGCG
>JAJYJO010000076.1 GCA_021789435.1 Chloroflexota bacterium | reverse complement strand
GCCGTCGGCCTGAAGCTTGTCCGGCTCGCGGTAGCGGGCGTGGTAGTCCGCCTCGCTGACGCAGGGCACGAACTGGGCGGCGCAGCGGCTCACCCAGCGCCCCCAGCCCTCGTCCTCGTCCTCCCCGACGATCAGGCCGAGCTGCCGGCGCAGGCCCGGATCGGTGACGATCACCAGCCGCTGGCCCTGGCTGAAGCCCGCGCTCGGCGCGCGCTGGGCGACCGCGGCGATCGACTCCAGCGTCTCCCGCGGTATGGGCTCGTCCGAGAACCGGCGCACCATCCGGCGGCGCCGGACCACCTCGCTGAACTCCACGCTTGCCTCCTCTTCACGCCGCCCCGGCCGCGGATCGCGACCGGTCGCTCACTCGGTGCCGGGGCCGGGAGACGCCGTGGCCGCGGGGTGGCTGCCTGCCGGCGAGGGGGATGCCACGGGCGTCGCCGGCAGCGCCGCCGCGACCAGCCCGGCCGCGAGCGTGTCGGGAGTCGCCCAGTCGCCGTTCGTCAGGACCGCCAGGGCCAGGCCCTCGGCCGGGAGGTAGGCGGTCTCCGACCAGAAGCCGGCCAGGTGGCCCCGGTGTCCCCAGGCCGTCCGGCCGTCCAGTTGGAACGGCTCGACACCCAGGCCGTAGCCACCCCGCGGGTCGGGCCGCGTCGGAAGGAAGGTCACCATCTCATGGAGGGTGCCCGTGTCCAGGACCTGGCCGCCGAAGAGCGCTCCGGCCCAGCGGGCGACATCCTGGGCATCGGAGGCCACGGCGCCTGCCGCCCCTGCGGCCGTGGCCAGGGACGGGTACGGCAGGAGGTCCGCTCGCCCCGTGACGTCCACGAACTCCCCGCCCGGATCGGCGGCGGCCAGGTAGCCATGGGCCAGCGACCCGTCGGGCGGCGCCTCGCTCTGGAGGACGATCGCGTCCAGGCCGTACGGGATGACGAACTCCAGCCGGAGCAGGTCGGCCAGGCTGCTGCCGCTGGCCCGCTCGTCGATCAGCCCGATCAGGACGTAGTCGGTGTTCGAGTAGTGGAAGCCTGTGCCAGGCGCGAAGTACGGGCGGCCCACGCAGGCCAGGACCTGGTCCACGCTCCAGCGCACGGCCGGGGCCGCGACGATCCGCTGGACGCAGGCCGCGTTGTCGAAGTAGTCGGCCACGCCGGCCCGGTGGCCGAGCAGCTCGCGGACCGTGATGTGAGCCGCGTTCGGGAAGGTCGGCAGCCAGCGAGAGATCGGGTCGTCCAGACCGACCTCGCCCTGGTCGACGAGGCGCAGGGTCAGGGCCGCCACGAGGGTCTTGGTGATGCTGCCGACCGAGAAGAAGGTCCGCGTCGTGACCGGCGCGCGCGTCGCGACGTCCGCGTAGCCATTCGCGCCCGACCAGACGCTCCCATCCGGGAAGACGACGGCCGCCTGGATGCCGGGCAGCCGCTGGGCGGCCCGCAGCCGGTCCAGGGCTGCCTGGAGGGCGGGACCGCGCTGGGTCGCCGCACTGGATGCCGCCGTGGAGGTGGGCGACGGCAGGCTGCCGGGCGTGGCCGGGACGACGGGGCTCGCCGACGCGACGGCGCTCGGGGCGGGGCCCGCCGACGAGCCGCCGGGGGCGGTCGCCGTCGGGGCGGGCGACGATCCGCAGCCGGCCAGTCCGGCAACCAGCGCGACGGCCACGACGGCGGCGGCGATCCGCCATCGCGCCGGCGAACGCGGGGGCCGGGTGTCCGGGCTGCGATGGCGGTCGATGGGGATGGCCTCCCGTCTTCGGGCCCGGCGATCGTCCCGGCCTGACCGGAGGGTCGTCCGCTGCCGGCGTCCGCGCGCTCGACCGCCGCCGGCCTCGCGCGCTCAGTTCCCGGTGATCATGCCCCGTTCCGGGGCCGCGGGCATCCTCGCTCGAACGGGCCCTCGCGGAAGCGACAGGGCGCCGCCGCGTCACCGCCCGCGCGCAAGTCGCCCGCGACTGGCGTCGGCGTCTCCGCCGGGGGGAGGGCGGGTGACCGCGGGACCGGCGCTCCCGGACGGGAAGAGGGACCGCGCCGCAGGCTCAGCCGCGCCGGCCGCCGCCCGCGCCACCGAAGAGGCGGAGCATCATCAGGAAGATGTTGACGAAGTCGAGGTAGAGCATCAGCGCGCCGTAGACGGCCGCCTTCTCCATCGAGCCGAGGGCCGCCGCCATGTCACCGCGCGCTATCCGCTGCGTGGAGTAGGCCGTCAGGCCGGTGAAGAGCAGAACGCCGACGATCGAGATGAGGAAGTTGAGCCCGCTGCTGTTGAGGAAGATGTTGACGACCATGGCCACGATCAGCCCGACCAGGGCCATCGTCAGCAGGCCGCCGAACGAGAGCAGCGAGCGGCCCGTCGTCGCCCCGTAGAGCGCGGCCACGCCGAACATCACGCTCGAACTGACGAAGGCGCCGACGACGCTCGAGCCCGGGTAGAAGGACGTGATCAGGCCGAAGAAGAGGCCGTTGATCGCCGCGTAGACGAAGAAGACGCCGAGCGCGACCGTGGCCGGGATCCGGGTGATCCCGAAGCTCAGGCCGAAGACGAGGGCGAGCTCGACCAGGGCGATCGGCATGGCCAGCCCGGCCGCCAGGTCCATCAGGTGCGGACTGGTCTGGACCAGGAAGGCGACGCCGGCCGTGAGGAGCAGGCCGACGAACATCCAGCCGAACGCCTGGGAGAGGAAGCTGGCCGACAGGCGGGTGGAGGGACGCACCCCGAGCCGCTCGGGGGTCTGGTAGCCGAAGCCGAAGTTGTTCATCGCGAAAGACTCCTGGAGGAGAGGTCTGTCCAGAGGATAGAACGACGCCGCGCTCCCGTCAGATCTGTCACGGTCGGGTTGCCGCGCGCCTGGGCCGCGTCGGCCGGGCCGGCGTGGGCCGGTGGGCCTCCGCCTGCTCGGCGGCGCGGGCGAGGACCCAGAGCAGGTCGGCCAGGCGGTTGAGATAGGGCAGCAGGTGGTCTCCGCTCAGCAGGCCGGCGCGCCGAGCGGCCACCGCGCGGCGCTCGGCCCGGCGAAGCGTCGCGCGGGCCAGCTCGAGGGCGGCGGAGAGGCGCGACTCCCCCGGGACCACGAACTCGCGGGGCATCTCGACCCCGGCCTCAGACTCGGTCAGGAGGCGCTCGACCGCCTCCACCATGGCCGCGGAGACGCGGGTCTCGCCATCGCGCAGCCGGCCGTCCGTCCCGGGCGCGGCCGCGATCTCGGCGCCCACGACGAACAGCTCGCGCTGCAGGCGAAGGATCAGCTCCGCGAGCCCGGCCAGGCCGGCCGGCAGCGTGCCGTACTGGGTCTTGCTGCCGAGCTCGGCGCGGGCCAGGCCCAGGGCGGCAACGGCCTCGTCGATGGCGCCGCAGGCCTCCATCCGCGGGTCGTCCTTGGCAACGCGGGTCCCGGCGAAGAGCAGGCCGGTGGTCCCGTCATCGCCGCGGCCGGTCGCGACGGCGGAGCGGAGATCCGGGCGCTGGGTCACGGGCGAGTCGGACGGACCCCGCTCACCACATCAGGCCGGCGTCGCGCGGATCCCAGCGCTCGGCCAGCAGGGTGACCTTGACGGGGTGCTCCAGGACCGACTCCGCCTGCTCCTTGACCTGCTGGATCATCGAGCCGGCGTATGGGCAGAAGGGCGTCGTCAGGATCATCTTGATCTCGGACGAGTCGGTTCCCAGGATGATCTGCTTGATCAGCGCCAGCTCGACCACGTTCATCCCGATCTCCGGGTCCACCACCGTCCGGAGGGCATCGAGGATCGCCAGCTCGGTCGCCCGACGCTGGGCGTCGAAGGCGGGCACTGGCTGGAGGTCGGCCGTTGCCGGCACGGTCTGGTCGCTCATCTCCGAAATCCTACCATCGCGCTCAGGTTTTGCCATCCGGCAGGCCGGCGCCCGGGCGCGGGGACGGTCCGGCGCCCGTGGGCAGGGCGCTCGCCCGCCCGGCGCTGCTCCGCCCGTCGCTCGTGGGCCCGGCGGTCGCTGGCTCGGCGGTCGCCCGCCCGTCGCCCGTGCGCCTAGCCCTTGCGGCCCTTGCCCTTGTGGCCGTGCTTCCCGGTGCCCGAGTGCGGCTTCGCGGTGGCGGCGGGCAACGATCCGGCGTGCACGGCGTACGGCGGGGACGGAATCGTCACGGCCGGCGCATCGGGCAGCCCGGCCAAAGCCGAATCGCGCGCCACGGTGATGCCCGCGACGCGCAGCCGCTCCGGGAGGCCGCTCGCCTCCTCGTCGCTCAGGCCCGGGCCGGCCAGCGAGCCGTCCGGCTCGAAGAAGGCCGCGTAGCTCTGCCGGTGGTCGGCCGCGTAGCGATAGGCGGCCGCGACGCCGACCCGCCGCAGCTCCGGGTGGTCGGCCAGCAGGCGCGTCAGGTCGTAGCCGCCACGGCGCAGCTCGAGCAGCTGGCGGACCGTCAGGCGCGTCCCGTAGCAGAAGGGCTCGCCGTTCAGGACGAGCGGGTCCACCTTGACCCACTTGATCGTCACCGTCGCGCTCCGGTCGCTCTGGCCGCGGCCCGCTCAGGCACCGCGGTAGATGAAGGCGAGGATCCGGTTCCGCTTCCGGGCGTCCCCGGCCAGGCGGCGCCACCAGCGGAAGACCTCCACCGCGGCGTCCACCGCGGCGTCGAGCGCCGGTCGCTCCTCGGGCGCCAGGTCCACGGCACTGGCCCGGCGCAGGCCCTCGGCGATCGTCACCAGGTCGTCCATCGGGATGGCCCGCCGGCGGTAGACGGGGCCCACCCACTCGGCCCATTCGCGGGCCCAGCGCGGATCCCCACTCGCGACCGAGCGGGCCAGGCGATCGATGAAGACGCCGGTGTCGCGCAGCAGGTGGCGGAAGCCCTCGTCGTCGTATCGATCGTCGAGGGTCGGATCGAGATCGAGGGCGATCTCGAGCGCCCGGACTCCGATCCGGTCGCGGCCGGCGAGGAGGCGGGCGGCCGCCGCCGGGAAGCCGGCGGTCATGTCGGGGGGCGGGAGGCCGCGGGCCGGATGACGATGGATCGGCGGTTGGACGGCGTCGCTCACGGGAGGCAAGTCTAGCGTCGGCGGGAGCGGGGTGTCACGAACGCCGGGTGCGGCGGCCCGGCCTCCGCGGCCCGGTCGCCACGGCGGCCCGGTGTCCGGGCCCGGTGTCCACGGCAGCGGCGCGGCGCCCGGCGGCTACCATGGTCGATCCATGCCGGCCACGATCGATCGGGACGAGCCGCCGGGGCGCGGGCTTCGGGAGCCGGGTGAGCGGCCGCCGTCCGCGCGCCCGCTGGAGCGGCCGCCCTCCGAGCGGTACCGCGAGACGGCGACGGCTCGGCCGGCTCCGCCGCGGGGCTCGCGCCTGCGGGCCGGCGGGGTGGGCGTCGCCGTCGCGGCCGTCGGCGCCGCCGTCTTCGCCGCGCTCGCCGCCTGGCTGTCGATCGACTGGGGCCTGCTGGCGGTCGCGGCCCTCCTCGGCTGGGGCGTCGGCCAGGGCGTCCGGCTGGGGGCGGCAGGGGCAGTCCCGTCGCCGGAGCGTCGCCGCCTCGCCCTGGTGCTGGCCCTGGCCGGCCTCAGTGCCGGCGAAGTCGGCCTCTGGCTCGCCGCCCGGGCCCAGGGAGGCGTGCTGCCGTTGGTGGACCACCTGGCGCAGACCTACGGCCTGCTCGTGCCGGTCGAGTACCTGGTCGCGGTGGTGGCCGCCTGGTGGAACGCGCGCTGAACGCACCGGTAGAACACCGGTGAGACGCCGCGGGAGACGGCGGGCCCCCCAGCCGGGCCGCAGGGAGCGTCAGCCGAGCTCGCCGACGATGCCGGACGGTGTCAGCGGTTCGCGCAGCAGGCGGCCGAAGCGGGCCGGCTGCCCGGCCGGCGGGACACGTTCCAGCCAGCGACGGAGGAGTCGCTCGCCCTCGAAGTAGGCGAAGACGTAGGTCCGCCAGAGGGGGTGCTCCAGGAAGTCGATCCGGCGGGCTGCCCGCTCCGGCGATTCGAGCATCCAGCGCTGCAGGTAGCGGATCACCTCGTCCCGCGGCGCACCGTCGGCGTGGAGCAGCAGCGCCGCGTTGCCGCGGACCCCCCGGACGGCGGCCAGGGCCCGGCTGATCGCCGCCTGCCGCGCCGCCGCGTCGCGCGCCTCGACCGGGTTGCGCGCCACGGCCAGGCCGGCCCGGTCGTAGAGCTCGACGAGCAGGTCGGGCGCCTCGTCCTCCGGCACCGCGAACTGCCGGCCCAGGTCGGCCAGGCCCTCCGAGAGCAGGCACTCGGGCGCGTTGATGAGGAGGACCGCGTGCTCGAGCCAGCCGCGCCCCTCGACGAGCTCCGCCTCCTTCCAGGCATGCTCCGTGTGGTGGCCGGGGTAGGCCTCGTGGGGCAGCACCGTCAGCAGGTCGGCGGCCCGCACCGGCAGGTCCGTGTTGAGGTCCACGCGGCTGCGGTAGCCGCCGTCGTACCAGTTGTAGCCGGTCCAGGGCTGGCCCCGGACCAGGCCGACCTGGATCGCCTCGCCGGGCGGCAGGCTGAAGAGCCGCTCGGCCCGCTCCCGGAAGCGGGCCAGCAGCCAGTCGACCAGGGGCCGGAGGCGATCCGGCGGGACCACGAAACGCTCGTCCCAGGCGGAGATCCGCTCCGGCAGCGTGGCCGCGCCGGCCGGCAGCAGGGCGTCGATCTCGTCGGCCGCAGCGGCGAAGACCTCCTCCGGCGTCCGCTCCGGGAGCAGGTCGAAGCAGCGCGCAACATGGGCCACGTACGGCAGGGGGTCGCCGGCCAGGGAGCGGGCATGCGCCTCCAGGGCGGCCAGCTGGACCCGCAGCCACTCCCGGCGATCCGGCGCCGCGACCTCAGCATCGAGGCGCCCGATCAGGTCCGCGGCGTCGGCCCGGAGCCCCGCGGGAGGGCGGCTCTGCTCCAGGTCCACCTGCGCCTTGAGGTCGGCCGGGCCGAAGTAGCCGTCGACGAGGCCCGGCACGCGCTGGTCGAGCCGGAGCGCCAGCAGGAGGTAGTCGCGCGCGAACGGGTCCGGGGCCGGGACCGTCCGCTCTCCGCCCGCGGCCGCCCGGCGCGGCGGGACGTCGTTCGCGGCCACGGACCTCAGTGCTCCAGCCGTTCGGGACGCGGGGCGCGGCGCTCGTCGGCGTGTTCGCGGTGCTCCGCGGCGCGGGCCCGGGCCTCGGCCAGCCGCTCCGCCAGGTCGCGGGCCTCCGGCGGGAGCGCGGCCTCGATCCCCGGCCGGCCGCTCGCCGTGCCGGCCTCCCGCGCGCCGCCGCCCGCGCCGGGGACGCGGCCCATCCCCTGCCCCGGGGCCGCCGGGCCGTCTTCGCCGAGGAAGGGCATGCCCTGGCGGTCGGCGGCGTCCAGGCTCGTCCGGAGGGCCGCCGTCTTGGCCGCCGCGACCGCCCGCACGTAGGCCGACTCCTCGCCCGGCGTCATCGGCCGGCCGCGCGGCGCGTCCTTCGGCTTGCCGACCATCAGCCAGGCCAGGTGGTAGCGGTCCATCTCGCCCCAGGCCGCGGCCAGGAAAGCGTCGGAGACCTGGAGCCAGGTCCGGAGCGCGGCCAGGGACGGCTGGGCCTCCAGCCGCTCCCCCTCGGCGATCAGGCGGCGGGTCTCGGCGATCAGCTGGTCACGGGTCATCGCCACCGAGTCTAGGAGCCGCCGCCGGTCGCTGCCGGGTCGCCCCGCGAGACGGCGTCGATCCAGCGCTCGCGGGCCTCGCGGAGGGCCAGCGTCAGGGGGCCCGGCCGGCCGGTGCCGATCGGCCGTCCGTCGAGCGACGTGAGGGGGACGATCCCCGAGACGCTGGCCGAGAGGAACGCCTCGTCGGCCGCCGGCAGGTCGGCCGGGACCAGTTCCGCCTCCTCGACTCCGGCCAGCCCCGCTCCGAGCCCGGCGGCGCGGGCCAGCAGCCAGGTCCGCGTGGTGCCGGCGAGGATGCCGGCATCCAGGGCGGGGGTCAGCAGCCTGGCCTCCCGGACGAGGAAGAGATTCGCGGTCGTCGACTCGGCCAGCCGCCCGTCGGTGGTCAGGTGGATCGCGTCGTCGGCGCCGGCCCGCTCGGCCTCGAGACGGGCCGCGACGTGGTCCGCCCGCGATGTCGTCTTGACCGAGGCGAGCGGCGAGGTCGGCTCGCGCCGGAACGTGCTGGTGATGGCCCGGACTCCCTCGCGCAGCAGCCGCTCCGCCGGCGGCGCGAAGGGCCAGGCCTGGACCACGACCGTCGCCGGCGGCGAGCCGGGGGCCGGCAGCAGCGCCCGGCCGGGGAGCGGCCCGCGGCTGGCGGTGATCCGGAGCGCGGCGTCGCCGACCGGGCCCCCCGCGTCGCCCCTCCCGGCGAGAGCGGCCGCGGCCAGGAGGTCGCGGATCGCGACCCTCAGCGCGGCGTCGTCGAAGGGCAGCCGGATGGCGAGCGCCGCCGCGCTCTCGCGGAGACGGGCGAGGTGCTCCTCCGCCTCGATGGCCACCCCCCGCCGCGCGCGCAGCGTCTCGAAGACGCCGTCGCCCAGCTGGAAGCCGCGGTCGGACACCCGGAGGTGCGGCTCGTCCTCGCGGACGATGCGTCCGTCCAGCCAGGCAAGTGGCGCCGGGAGCCCGGTCGGGGGTTCTGCGGGACCTGCCATCGCGGCCCGATTATCGGGCCTCGGACCGCTCGATCGGCACCCCGATCATGCTGCCCCACTCCGTCCACGACCCGTCGTAGTTGCGGACCCGCGGATAGCCGAGCAGCTCGTGGAGGACGAACCAGGTGTGCGACGAGCGCTCGCCGATCCGGCAGTAGGCGACAACATCCTTGTCGGCCGTGATCCCCTTGGCCTCGTACAGCGCCCGCAGCTCATCGGCGGACTTGAACGTGCCGTCCTCGCGGGCCGCCTGCGACCAGGGGATCGAGGCCGCCCCAGGGATGTGGCCCGCGCGCTGGGCCGTCTCGGTCATGCCCGGGGGCGCGATCACCTCGCCGTTGTACTCGGCCGGCGAGCGAACGTCGACGAGGGCGAAGCCGGGCTCGCCCAGGCGCGGCAGGATGTCGTCGCGGAAGGCGCGCAGCCCGTGGTCGGCGTCGGGCAGCCGGTAGCCGGTCTCCGGATGGGTCGGCTCGTCCACCGACAGCGGCAGCCCGTGGTCGAGCCAGTAGCGGCGGCCGCCGTCGAGGATCCGGACGTCGCGGTGACCGTACAGCTTGAGCTGCCAGTACGCCCACGCGGCGAACCAGTTGTTGTTGTCGCCGTAGAGGACGATGGTGGTGGCGGGCCCGATGCCCGAGCTCGAGAGGAGCCGCGAGAAGTCCTCGCGCGAGGCGATGTCGCGGCGGACGCCGTCGGTCAGCTGGCTGGTCCAGTTCCAGCCGACGGCCCCCGGCAGGTGGCCCTGCTCATAGGCGGTCGTGTCGACGTCGACCTCGACTAAGCGAACGGCCGGATCGTCCAGGTGGGCGCGTGCCCACTCGGCGTCGACGAGGATCTGGCTGCGAGGGTCGGTCATGGTGGGACGCTCCTTGGCTGCCCCGTCATCGGGCGGGATGGGTCGAACGGGCCGTCGCCGTGCCGGCGGCGGGCGAGGGCGACGCGGGTGACCGAGCCGACCGGGCGGCGCCGGCGGTCGGGCCCGCTAGGGACAGGCGCAGCGGCCCAGGACGAACTCAACCATCGCCCGTCACCCGGTCGAGCCGGCTGAATCGAAGGAGCTGCTCTCGACACTCCGCCTCCAGGCGACGGGCCTGGCCGACGATCCACGGATCGACGCGACTGGAGTCCTCGACCGAGACCGTCGGGCCGAACGCCCCGTCGTCGAGCCCGATCCCCGAGCTGTTGCGGTAGTCAGTCATCCAGTTGGCCTGGAGCTGGAGGCAGACGTCCAGGACCACCCGCCGGGAGAAGATCCAGTCGAGGTACGTGGCGTTCAGCGCGTCGACCAGGTCGTCCACCCGGACCGGGCGGCCGCGCTCGATCCGAGCGAGCAGCTCGACGACCCGGAGGCCCGCGAACGGATCACCCGCCTCGGCCACCGTGGGCGGCTGGATCGCCGGGTCGGGCAGGCCGGCCGGCGCGGGCCGGAGGCGCAGCAGGCCGGGACTGGCGACGGGGGATTCGGGCACGACCGTGGCGCTCCTTCGGGCGGTGCGACGCCGGCTGCGACGCCTCGCGATAACTCCGACCTATTTGCTCGGGATTGGCCGAGGATACCCGGCCCCGCCGAGGTCGGCAAGGGCCGACGCGGGGCGCGGGGCAGCGCCTCCGGGTCGGCCGGCGACGGTGTGACCTACAGCAGCTCGTGGTTGGCGGTCGCGGTCGGTGCGCCCTCCGGCGGGCGCGGCTCCTCGCCGGGGCCGTACTCGCCGGCCGGCGGCGCTACCTCCCCCACGGCCCTCGCGCCCTCGGGCGCGGCGAGGCGCGGCAGCGGCCGCCCGGCCCGGCCCTCGATCGGCCCCACGCCGAGCGGCACCCACTTCGCCGGGTCCTGGAGCCGGTGCGGCGTCTCCGTTCCCCGGGCGTGGATCTGCTCGAAGTCGGCCGGCTCGATCCACATCCGCTCGCCGTCGAGCAGCCCGGTCAGCCCGGTCTGGCCCGGCTCGGGCCGCTTCGCCTGGCAGTAGCGGCAGTGCGCGCTGTCGTGCGGCGTGTAGGTCGTCGGCTCCTCGTAGGTCGTGATGTAGCCCTCGTAGTTGCGGAGGACGACCTTGTGGTCCGAGTAGCTGATCAGGTAGTTGGGCATGACCGGGATCTTCCCACCACCGCCGGGGGCGTCGACGATGTAGGTCGGCACCGCGTAGCCGGAAGTGTGGCCGCGGAGCCCCTCCATGATCTCGATCCCCTTGCCGACCGGCGTCCGGAAATGGCCGGCGCCCTCCACCAGGTCGCACTGGTAGATGTAGTAGGGCCGGATCCGGTTCTCGACCAGCCGGTGGACCAGGGCGCGCTGGATGTGGACGCAGTCGTTGATGCCGGCCAGCAGGACCGACTGGTTGCCGAGCGGGATCCCGGCCCGTGTCAGCCGGTCGCAGGCGCGCGAGACCTCCGGGGTGATCTCGTTGGGGTGGTTGAAGTGGAGGTTCATCCAGATCGGGTGGTAGCGGCCGAGCATCTCGCACAGCTCGTCGTCCACCCGCTGGGGCAGGAAGACCGGCACCCGGCTGCCGATCCGGATGATCTCGACGTGGGGGATCTCGCGGAGCCCGCGGATCACCGACTCGAGCAGCTTCGGGGCCAGGGTCAGGCCGTCCCCGCCGCTGATCAGCACGTCCCGGACCTGGGGCGTCCGCCGGATGTAGTCGAGCTGGGCCTCGTGCTCCCGGCGGTTGAAGTTCTGGGTCGGGTCACCGACGATCCGGCTGCGGGTGCAGTAGCGGCAGTAGCTGGCGCACTGCGTCGTGACCAGCATCAGGACGCGGTCGGGATAGCGGTGGACGAGACCCGGCACCGGGGAGTGGCGATCCTCGGCCAGGGAATCCTCCATCATCCCGGTGAAGCTGCGCAGCTCGCGGCCGGTGGGGATGATCTGGCGGCGGATCGGGTCGTCGGGATCACGGGGATCGATCAGGCTGACGAAGTAGGGCGTGACGTCCACCCGGAACTTGTCGGGCGCCGAGAGCCCCTCCCGCTCGTCGTCGGTCAGCTCCAGGATGCCCGCCAGTTCGTCCAGGGTGTTGACCCGGTTGGAGAGCTGCCAGCGCCAGTCGTTCCAGGTCGCGTCGGGGACGTCGGCCCAGCGGGGTGCGCGGCGGCTCACCGCCGGGCGGCCGTCCGGGCCGAGCGCCAGGGCCGGGTCGCGCCGGTTGACGAACGGCTCTTCCGGCCGTGTCTCGTGGCCCGCCGTCGTCACGCGAGCGTCCATCCCGTCCTCCGTCACCGCGCGGCACGGTCGTCCCGGCGTCTCTGCCGTCGCGGCCGCCGCTACGCATAAAGTCTATGCAGTCTGGAAAGTGCGGAGATCATACCGCGGCCGGCAGGCAGGGCGACCCGGATCGTCGCCGCCGGCCAAGGCATGCCCGGGGGCGGTCGCGCTCGACCTGGCGGCCCCGCGCTCGACCTGGCGGCCCCGCGCTCGACCTGGCGGCCCCGCGCTCGACCTGGCGGCCCCGCACACGGCCTGCCGAGCCGTCCAGCCCCCGTCGACCGGCAGGATCACGCGGTCACCGACGCCGCGGCGCGCGAGGCCGGGAAGACGGGCCCCGGCGCCCCGGGCCGTCTACTCCCCGATCACGGCCCAGAGGAAGCCCATCATGATGAAGAAGCCGCTGAAGAGGGCGATGAGGGCCAGCGCGCCGTAGGGCGAGTTCACGGTGTTCGGGAACTGCGGGATCGTCAGGCCGAAGACGACCGCCCAGGCGACGAAGAGGCCCCCGAAGAGGTAGCGGGCGCTGGGGCTCGTGATCCCGCGGACCCACCGGCCCGGCCGGCCCTCCGGCGTCATCGCCGCGCGCAGCACCACCAGGACGATGGCCGCCGCCATGATCGTGGCGAGGCCATACTCGATCGGGTTCTGGACGTAGTTGATGAACAGCTGCACCGGCGGGACCTCCGGGGACGGGAGCGGCGAGCGTCCGGATCGTGGCGGGATGGTAGCAGAGGGGCCCGGCGCCGGGGGATGGCCCGGCCGAGCTGTCCCGGGAGACGGCCCGCGGCCGGGACGGCCGTCCGATGTACGATCGGGCGGTCCACCGACGGCGCGTTCCGAGGCCGCGCCCCCGGGGCCGCGCCCCGAGCCCCCGACCACCCTGCAGCCCGGAGGAGCGCTCCGGGAGGAGACCCCGTGAAAGCCGTCGAGATCGCCTGGCAGCCGGACGCGGAACGGTTCGTGGCCGTCGGATCGCACGAGCAGCGCATCCACGTCAACGCCCCTCACCTGGAGGCCGGGGACCCCTGGACCGGCTTCGGGCCCACCGAGCTGCTGCTCGCCGCGGCCGGGACCTGCGCGGCGTGGGACGTGGTCGACATCCTCCGAAAGCAGCGCCAGGCGGTGGACGGGATCGACGTCCGGGTCACCGGCGACCAGGCCACGGAGGCGCCCTGGCACTTCACCGAGGTGACGCTCCATTTCACGATCCGCGGCCGCGGTCTCCGGTGTGAGCTGGCCGAGCGGGCGGTCCACCTCTCCGAGGAGCGCTACTGCTCGGTGACGGCGACGATCCGCGGCGTCGCCCGGGTGGGCTTCGACCTGACCCTGGTCGAGAGCGGACCGGCACCGGCCGACGGCGGGAGCCCGGCTGAGCGCGTCGCGGCGGGATGACGGCCGCCCGGAATCCCGGCCGCCGCCCGGCCTGACCCGACCCGCGTGGCCCGCTCCGAGCCGCCTGCATGACCCTCTTCGAGCGGATCGGCGCCTTCGCCTACC
>JAJYJO010000075.1 GCA_021789435.1 Chloroflexota bacterium | reverse complement strand
TCCCGCTCCACGCCGGCCGACGCGATCGCGTCGCGCTTGGCGGCCGTGTCCTCCAGGACGCGCCGTGCCGCGGTGTCCACGACGAGCAGCTCGCCCGGGCCGAGCCGGCCGCGGCGCAGGAGATCGGTTGGATCCACCGGCAGCAGCCCCGCCTCCGAGGCGAGGACCACCAGGCCATCGCGGCGGATCTCGTAGGCGGCCGGCCGCAGGCCGTTGCGGTCCAGCAGCGCGCCGACCCGGCGGCCGTCGGCGAAGACCAGGGCGGCCGGTCCGTCCCAGGGCTCGACGCGGTCGGCCATGGCTGCCTGCCAGCCGGCCAGCGCGTCCGGCGCCGCCTCGCGCAGTGCCAGCGTCTCGGGCACCAGCCCCAGCAGCGCCCCGTCGACGCGCCGGCCGGCCCGCACCAGGAGCTCGACGGCCTCGTCGAGGGAGGCCGAGTCCGAGCCGTCCGGATCGAGCAGGGCTCGCCCGGCCGCGACCTCCTCGCCGAGGCGCCGACCCAGCGCGCCGTCACCCAGGTCGGCCGCCCGGCCGGCCATTGAGGCCCGGTTGCCGCGGACCGTGTTGATCTCGCCGTTGTGGGCCAGAAAGCGGAACGGCTGGGCGAGCCGCCAGGACGGATGGGTGTTCGTGGAGTAGCGCTGGTGGAAGACGGCGTAGCCGACGGCCGGCGCCGGGTCCGCCAGGTCGCGGTAGAACGCGGCCAGCTCCGCGCCCACGAAGAGGCCCTTGTAGACCACGGTCCGGCACGAGAGGGAGGCGACGTGGAAGTCGGCCAGCCCGAGGTCGGCTGCCGCCTGCTCGCTCCGGCGCCGGGCGAAGAAGAGCGCTCGCTCGAAGCGGGCCGGTCCCCAGCCCGAGGGGCGCTCGACGAGCAGCTGCCGGATCTCGGGCCGGCAGGCGGCGGCGAGCGGGCCCAGAACAGCGGCATCGATCGGCACGTGCCGCCAGGACGGTCTGGCCAGCCCCTCGGCCGCCAGGGCGCGCTCGACGGCCTCGACGGCCGCGGCCAGGCCCTCCGGCGCGGCCGGCAGGAAGAGCATGCCCAGGCCGGTCCGACGCGGGTCCCGGTCCGGGTGGCCGGCCTCCGCTAGGACCCGGCGCAGCAGGCCCGATGCCAGCGGCAGGGCCACGCCCGCCCCGTCGCCGGTGCGGGCGTCGGCCGCTGTCGCGCCCCGATGGGCCAGGCCGGCCAGCGCCTCGAGGGCGAGGGCCAGGACGCGGTGCGAGCGCGCCCCCGACGAGTCGGCCACGAACCCCACGCCGCAGGCGTCGTGCTCGAAGCGGGGGTCGTAGAGTGGCGCGGCCGGCGGGGACGCGGCGGCTGGCGCGCCGCCGGCGCGCCCGTGGGGAAGGTGACCCATGCTGTCTCCGGGTTCCCCGGCCGGCGTCGGCCCGGCTCGGGGAGTTCGACCGGACCGGCGGCCGCGGCGGCCGGGCCGGCCGGCGTCAGCCGGCCAGGAAACGGCTCGACATGGTCGGATGCGCGAGGTCCGCGCAGGCGACCCGGCAGCCGCGGGCGTCGTGGCCAGGCCGGCCGGGGAAGTGGCGCCACGCCTTGTCCGAATCCGCGGTGGCGTCCCCCGCGCGGGCGGTCAGGCGGCAACCGCAGGCCGAGCAAGTCAGCACGGTCGATTCCGCGGCCCGGACGGCGAAGGCCGGCCGGCTGCCGACGGTCTCGTGGAATGGAGTCTCCAGCATCGCAGCATCCTCCGGCCGCGGCTGCCGGTCGCGCCGATCGGCCAGCCGCCCCTGGACCGTATCGCCCGGCGCCAACCCCGTCAGTGACGAGGCGGTCGCGCTTGGGTTGCGATTCGGGACGTCGCGCCCCGCGGCCGCGGGACTCGGCAGCGCAGCGGCAGCCTCTACGCTCCCAGCCGCTCCCTGGCCGCGGCCAGGGCCGCCCGCACCCGGCCGGGGGCCGTGCCACCGACGACGTCGCAGGAGGCCACGGCACCCTCCAGGCCGGCGGCCGCCCGCAGCTCCCCGGGCAGGGTCGGGTCGCCGATCAGCGCCGCCGCGATGGAATCGGTCGCGTCGGCCAGGGCGGCCGCGATCGTCGCGTCGGGCAGGGCGTCCAAGCCGATCCCCCCGCGCTCGGCCTCGGCCACCAGGGTACCCACCAGGTGGTGGGCCGTCCGGAAGGCGACGCCGCGCCGGACGAGAGCGTCGGCGACCGCGGTGGCGGTCGTGTAACCCTCGGCGGCGGCCAGGCGCATCCGCTCCGCGTTCACCGTCAGCGAGCCGACCAGACCGGCCATCACGTCGAGCGATGCCTCCAGCGTGGCTGCCGTCTCGAAGAGCGGCGGCTTGTCCTCCTGGAGGTCCCGCTGGTAGGCGAGGGGCAGGCCCTTCAGCAGGGCCAGGAGGCCGGCCAGGGCACCGACGACGCGGGCGGCGCGCCCGCGGACCAGCTCGGCCGGGTCGGGATTCTTCTTGTTCGGCATCATCGACGAGCCGGTCGAGAAGGCATCGGCGGGGCGGACGAAGCCGAAGCGCGGGTTCGACCACCAGGTGATCTCCTCCGCCAGCCGGCTCAGGTGGACCATGCAGAGGGCGGCCGCCGCCAGGAACTCGACGGCGAAGTCGCGGTCCGAGACCGCGTCGATCGAGTTGGCGGTCACGCCGTCGAAGCCGAGCTCGGCGGCCACGGCCGCCCGGTCGAGCGGGTAGCCGGCGCCCGCCAGGGCCCCCGAGCCGAGCGGCGAGACGTTGGCCCGCCGCCGCGCGTCGGCCAGCCGGCCGCGGTCGCGCTCGAGCATCTCCACGTAGGCCAGCAGGTGGTGGGCGAGGAGGACCGGCTGGGCCGGCTGGATGTGCGTCGAGCCCGGCAGGATGGCCTCGCCGTCCCGCTCGGCCAGCCCGACGAGCGCCCGCTCCATGCCCACCATGGCCGCGTCGAGGGAGTCGATCGTGCGGCGCAGCCAGAGCCGAAGGTCGGTCGCCACCTGATCGTTGCGCGAGCGGCCGGTGTGCAGGCGCCGGGCGAGCGGTCCGATCCGCTCCTCCAGCGCGGCCTCCAGGTTGAGATGGACGTCCTCCAGGCGGAGGTCCCAGCGGAGGGTGCCGGCCGCCACGTCGTCCCGGAGCTGCTCGATCCCGGCCAGCAGCCGTGCCACCTGGTCGTCGGTCAGGAGGCCCGCCCGGCCCAGGCCGCGCACGTGCGCCACGGAGCCGGCGAGATCATCCTGGGCCAGCGCGGCATCCACCTCGACGGAGCGGGTGAACGCCGCTACCCGCTCGTCCGTGTCGCCGCTGAACCGACCGCCCCACAACCGCATGGCTTCCTCCTCGTGCCGCATCGTAACGGCGGGGGGCCCGCACCGGGTGCGCGGCGCGCGATGGGCGCAGGGCCCGCGCGACGGGCGCACGGCCCGCGCGACGCTGCCGCCGGTCCTGGCAGGGGCGCGACCGGCGTCCGACTCCGACCACGTCAGCCGGCGAGCCCCAGCAGCAGGGCGCCGGCCACGATCAGCGCGGCGCCGGCCAGCCGCCAGGCGGCCTCGCGCCGCCCGGCCGCCTCGCCGAGGCGCAGCGCCCCCCAGCCCGAGCCGATGACGATCGCCGACTCGCGCAGCGGCGCCACCGCGGTCAGCGGGGCCAGGGTCAGCGCCACCAGCACCAGGAAGTAGGTGGCCAGCAGCAGCACGCCGACCGCGATCGACCTCCCCCAGCCGGCGGCGCGGGCTGCAGCATCCGGCGGCGCGGGCAACTCATCGGGAAGGTCCCCGGGCACGGCGGCGACCCTCGACCGCAGCCGGTCCGCGGCGGCGATCCAGGCGACCAGGCCGGCTGCGCCGACCACCCAGAGCAGGGCCTCGTAGAGCCACGGCGCCACGAGCCGCGTACCGACGCGGTCGATCGACGAGTAGGTCGCGATCGCTGCCCCGGTCGCGAGCGCCAGGAGGACCGCGTCGCGCTGGCGGCCGGGTGCCGGCCTCCGCACACTGCCGAAGAGCAACGTCCAGGGCCGCTGGACACAGAGGATGCCGGCCAGCAGGAAGGCGACGCCCGTCGCACCGAGCAGCGTGATCCTCTCGCCCAGGATCAGAGTCCCCGACAGGACCGCCAGCAGCGGGGCGCTGCCGCGGGCGATCGGGTAGACGAGCGAGAGGTCGCCGCGCCGATAGGCCGCCGAGAGGAGGACGAAGTAGACGGTCTCGACGAGGCCGGAGGCGAAGGCCAGCCCGAGCGCCTCCGGTGGCAGAGCCGGGCGGCCGATCGCCAGCCAGCCGGCGAAGGCGGCCGGGACTGCGACGCCCGCGCCGGCCAGCATCGCCCGGGCCGAGGTGCGGAGGGGGTCGCCGGCCGTCTTCAGCAGGACGTTCCAGGTGGCGTGCATGAGGGCGGCGGCGGCCAGCAGGCCGAAGACGAGGGGCGACACGCCCGGGAGTCTAGGCGGGGCGCGGCCGGCTCGGCGCCCCGATCCGACCATTCAGGGCGGTTCGATCCGGGCGTCCCTTGCCCCGGCGCCGACGCCGGACTACCGTCCCCTCCAGAGGAGGCGGCGAGATGGCCAAGCACCGTCGGGGACACGAAGCGGAGACGGCCGGGACGATCTCGCCCCCGCCCCCCGCGCCGGCCGACCCCGCCGAGAGCCGCGCCAGGGAGGCGGACATCCCGGCCGAGCGGCGGCCCGGCCTCGGGCGCCGGGCCTACGAGCAGGAGCTTGCGCGACTCCACGTCGAGCTGGTCAAGCTCCAGGAGTGGATCCGCCACGAGGGCCTCCAAGTCCTGGTGGTCTTCGAAGGGCGTGACGCGGCCGGCAAGGGCGGCACGATCAAGCGGATCACCGAGCCCCTCAATCCGCGCGTCTGCCGCGTGGTGGCGCTGCCGGCCCCCACCGAGCGCGAGCGTGGCCAGTGGTACTTCCAGCGCTACGTCGCGCACCTGCCGGCGGCCGGCGAGATGGTCCTCTTCGACCGGAGCTGGTACAACCGGGCGGGCGTCGAGCGCGTGATGGGCTTCTGCAGTGACGACGAGTACCGCGAGTTCCTGCGCTCCTGCCCGGAGTTCGAGCGGATGCTCGTCCGCTCGGGGATCATCCTGATCAAGTACTGGTTCTCGGTCAGCGACGCGGAGCAGGAGCGCCGCTTCCAGGCCCGGCTGGCCGACCCGACCAAGCGCTGGAAGCTCAGCCCCATGGACCTCCAGTCTCGGGCGCGCTGGGTCGAGTACTCGAAGGCAAAGGACGAGATGTTCGCGGCAACCGACATCAAGCAGGCGCCCTGGTACGTCGTGGAGGCGGACGACAAGCGGCGGGCACGCCTCAACTGCATCCGTCACCTCCAGGGCCTGGTCCCCTATCAGGACCTGACCCCGGACCCGATGGAGCTGCCGCCCCGCCAGGGTGACGGCGGCTACGTCCGGCCGCCGAAATCGGACCAGACCTTCGTGCCGCAGGTCTACTGACGGCGCGGCGTGAACGCGTCGCGCCGGACCGGCCGACCGGTGCCCGGAGGCGGCCGGCCCGGCCGGCCGGCCCTCCACGCCTCGGCGGCCGTGCCCGACCTCGTCGTCAGGATGCGGCCGGCCCTGTTCGGTCGAACGATTCGCGCCTCGGGGGTCCGGCCATGTCGAGCGCCACCAGGATCTCGAGGCGCGTCATCCCGCTCGCCAACCGCGGGTCGTAGAGGAGCCGGATAGCCGCCTCGTCGAGGGCCGTGTACGCGCCGGAGGTCTCCGGCCAGGACCGGAAGACGCTGGGCGCCTCGCCGCCCGCGTCACGCATCAGCCCGAGGGCCTGGGTCAGCTCGTGCCGCAGCAGGCGAAGGCGGTCGGCCGGGGTCGCGTCGGCGGCAACCAGGACCGTGCCCTCAAGGATCACGCCCTCGCCATCCCAGGTGACCCAGAAGAGAGCCGGGTTGGGCGAGACCCGGCGCGGCACCAGGCTGGGGAGGAGCGCCGCGGGGGCCTCCCAGACGACGAGGTTCGGGTCGACGTCGTGGCGCAGGACGCGGACCGGCGTCAGCAGCCGGTCGAGCTCGGGAGCATGCGATCGAGCTCCGCCTCGTCCTCCGCCGGGACGGCTCGGCCGAGCCCGACCCGCACCTCCGCCTCCCACCGGTGGAGCACTTCGGGGCCGTCGCCATATTCGGGCCCCAGGCCGACCTCGAGCAGGCGGGCCAGCGTGGCACCGTCGCAGGGGGCCGACAACTCGCCGACGGAAGGCCCGACGCCGACGCCGGCGAACCCGGCAAGCCAGACGAGGCCGCCCAGGGCGGCAGCCCGGACGAGGCGACCGCCGACTCCGCCGAGGCAAACCCACCCCCGTCCAGTTCCCATCGTTCCCATCCCGGGGCCGCCTCGCCCCCCACCCGTCGGTGGCCCCGCGGATCCCGAGGTGCGCCCGCCTCAATCGATCGTGTCGTCGGCCCCGATCCCGCCCTCCGGCCGGCCGGCCACGAAGGCCTCCCACGGGCCGAAGAGGGTGGCGACCTCGCCCGGTCCGAGCAGGTCCCGCAGAACGAGGGCGGCGAGCGTGTCCCGCGCCACGGCGACCGCGGCCGCCCGGTCGGCCGGGTCCAGCAGCGCGGCCTGGATGTCGTAGCCGGGCACGCCGAGTCGCTCGTCGCGGAGGAGACCCGCCCCCCAGCGCCGGATCGTCTCGTCGGCATGCTCCAGGACCCGGGCAAGGCCCGCGCGCCCGGCGGCCCGCGCGGCCTCCCTACGGGCCGCCGCCACCACCGTCGGGTCGCGGCTCGCGGCGAGCATGACCAACTCCGGCACGCGGCCCATCGGCAGCCTGGCGAGGGCATCGAAGAAACGCACGACGTCCGATGGGTGTGGCCCGAACAGCGGATCGACGCTCATCCACCACTCCGGCGTTCGCGGGCGCCGCCCTGGCTGCCCAGCGCAGCCGGATCGCCGCCCGGACGTGACGATCATGCACCCGACCCGGCGGGGCGGGAAGAGTCAGACGGACCGACGTCCCCGCCGGGTTCCGCGGCGTTCGGCGGTCCGGTCCCGCCGTCCGCGACGGAGCGGCCGCCACATCCCGCGGACCGGAACGGCCATCGACGAACCCGGCCCGGTTCGGTGATCTTTGGCGGATGGCGTCCCACGTTTCCGCCCGCCGACCGCCGGGCCGCACCCGCCGGCCGACCGTTCGTCCCATCGTCGCCGGGGTCGCCGGCCTCGCGCTTGCCGCGGCCGGCGTCCTCGTCTTCGCCTCACCCTTCGTCGTGGAGCACAGCAGCATGGCGGCGACCCTGGAGCCCGGGGAGCTCGTCCTCGTGGACCGGGTGAGCCCGCTCCTCGGCCTCCAGCGCGGCGAGGTCGTCGTCTTCCGGCCGCCGATCCCCGGCTACAGCGGCATCCCCTTCGTGAAGCGGGTGATCGGGCTGCCCGGCGACCGGCTGGACCTGCGCGGCGGCCGCGTCTACGTCAACGGCCGCGCCCTCAGCGAGCCGTACGTCTACGGCGGCCAGCCGACCGACACCGGCTTCGCCGACGTCGCCCTGACGGTGCCGCCTGGCTCGATCTTCGTCATGGGCGACCACCGCGGCGATTCCTGGGACTCCCGCAGCTACGGTCCGGTACCGATCGCCGACGTCGTCGGCCGAGCCTGGCTGGCGGCGGGCCCGAGGCTTTCGGTCGCCCTCCTCCCCTCGCCCGACTACGGGCGCCCCGCCTCGCCGGCCCGCTGAGCGGGGCCCGGCCCACCTCAACTCGGCCGGCTCCTCCGCCGGGCCGGGCCAGCCGTCCGGCGTGCCGCCCTGCCGGCCGGCCGCGCTGCAGCGGGCCCAACCGGCGCCACCGGCCCGGCGTCGCCCGCCGCCAGCTCGATCGCGTCCACGATCCCCACCACGAGCGTCCGGATCGGCGCCGGGCTGAGCCCGATGATCTGGCGCGCGGAGTTGCCCTCGTCGATCAGGAGGACCGTCTCGCCGGCGCCCGCGCCCACCGTGTCCACCGCGATGAGGTAGCCGCCGGCCGCCTCGCCGCCCGGCTCGAGCAGGTCGCAGAGCAGGAGCCGGCGGCCGTCGAAGACGGGGGCCCGGATCGTGGAGACGACCGTCCCGACGACCCGCGCGATCTTCACCCCGAGCCCCCGCCGGCGATCGGCTCCACAGCGTCGACGATGCCGACGATGGCGTGGTCCACCGGCACGAACGTCTCGTCCAGCGCCTGCGACGCCTCGCGGGCGGCGACGAAGTAGACCAGCTCGCCGGGACCCGCCATGTGGACCGCGTCGGCAGCCACCAGGGGGCTCCCGACCGGTGCCTGGGCCCGATCCAGGGGCTGGATGATGAGCAGGTTGACCCCCTCCAGGCCGGGCGACTTGACGGTCGCCACGACGGTGCCGATCACGCGCGCCAGCTGCACTCGCCTACCCTCGCCGCCGGGCGGCCCGACCGGCGACCGGCGAGCTGGCGCCGGCCGGCTCCGGCGCCGCGGCCAGACCGCGGGCCCGCTCCCGGAAACGGGCGTCCGCGTCCAGGTTCGCCCGCATCTCCCCGTGCAGACGGGCGATCACCCGGCTGATCGTGCCGCGGGAATCGCCGATCCGTGCCCCGCCCAGCTCCACCGCCGCCTCGACGTCGGCGACCGGGCCGTCGAATAGCAGGTAGCCCTTGCCGCCCAGCCCGTCGGCCAGCCGCAGCTCCAGCAGTCGGACGCGGGCGCCCTTGAGGCCGGCGTCGGCGGCATCGACGATGGCCGCCACCGTCGGCGTCTCGATCACGCCGAGCGCCTCACCCTCTCCCCGCCGGCGGGTCCCGCCGATCGCCGCCGTCACGTCCGGATGGATGTTCGGCAGGAAGACCTCGTCGACCAGGCGGCCCGCCGCGACCTCCCGCCCGGCCGCCATCGATTCCTCGACGTCCGCCACGCTCCCGCCGACGAGGACCAGGTACTTGCCCGGATGGACCGTTCCGGCATGCAGCACCTCGATCGGCGCCCGCTTGGCCATCGCGTCGCCGGCCTCGATCCCGACGGCGATCGAATCGAACTCGAGCAGGCCGACCGCCGGCTCCGGCATCAGACGATCCGGAGCGAGCCGACGACGGTGATCCGCCGCTCGCGCGAGAAGGTCCGCGGCCGCGTCAGGCCGTCGCCGGTCGGACTGGCGATCGAGAAGGAGCAGAACCCCTCGCCCCCCTCGCCGAGACCGGCGAAGTTCGGCGCGTTGGCGACGAAGATGCTGCAGTTCATGGCCTGGGCCATCCTGGTGATCGTCTCCACGTTGGTGGAGTGGATCGAGGCGGTGTGGCGGAAGCCGTGCTCGGCCCGGACCGCGAGCTCGATGGCCGCCTCGACCGTTCCGACCCGCACGACCGGCAGGACCGGCATCATCTGCTCGGTCCAGACCAGGCTGTGGTCGCGGGGCACGTCGGCGATCAGCAGCCGGACGGAGCGATCGGCCTGGACGCCGATCTCGGCCAGGATCCTCGCCGCGTCCTGGCCGACCCAACGGGTCTCGATGACGCCGGGCTTGCCGGGCGCGCCGAGCTCCCGGAAGACCAGACGCTCCACCCGCCGCAGCTCGTGTTCCTTGAGCAGGTAGGCGCCGTTCCGGGTCATCGACCGCTCGAGCCGGTCGGCGACCGAATCGACGACGATCACCTCCTTCTCGTCGGTACAGATGACGTTGTTGTCGAACGAGGCGCCGCGGACGATGTCGCGGCCGGCCCGCTCCACATCGGCCGTCTGGTCCACCACGGCCGGCGGGTTGCCCGGCCCGGCGGTGATCGCCCGCTTGTCGGTCTTGAGCGCCTCCCGCACGACCCCGGGCCCGCCGGTCACGAGCAGGAGGCGGATGGCCGGGTGGTTCATCAGGGCCCTGGCGCTCTCGATCGTCGGCTCGGCGATGGCGGTCACAAGGTCCGGCGGCCCGCCGGCGGCGACGATCGCGCGGTTGATCAGGCGGACCGTCTCGGCCGAGCAGCGGCGCGCGCTCGGATGGGCGTTGAAGACGACGGCGTTGCCGGCCGAGACGATGCTGATCGTGTTGTTGATGACGGTCGAGGTCGGGTTGGTCACCGGCGCGATGGCGGCCACCACGCCGAACGGCGCGAACTCGGTGACCATCATCCCCTGGTCACCGGTGACGGCCTCCACCTCGAGGTCCTCGGGGCCCGGCGCCTTGCTCGCCACCAGGCGGTTCTTGATCAGCTTGTCCTCGACGCGCCCGAGGCCGGTCTCGGCATGGGCGAGGCGGGCCAGGTGCTCGGCATTGGCCAGCATCGCCTCGCGGACGGCGCCGACGATCGCTTTGCGGCGGCCGAGCCCGAGCGGGCCGTACTCGGCGAAGGCCCGACCGGCCGCCGCGATGGCGTCGTCGATCGTGGCGAAGACGCCGTCGCCGAGCTCGGCCGCGGCGGCGGCCGAGACCTGGGCCGCGGCCTGCATCGCGGTGCCGGGCCGTGTCTCCCCGGCGGCCGCGACGCGCCGGCGGACGCGGTCGATGATCTCCGCGATCTCGCGCTCGTCCACCGCGCTCACCGCCCCCGGTCCGTGCCGGGCCGCACGTCCGGCATCACTTCCGGTAGACCTCCCGGCCGCCGACTTCCCATTCGTCGACGATCGCCATGACCACCGCGTCGCACGGCCGGTCCCGGGTGAGCTCGGTCTGGCGGGCCGATGAGCCCGTGGCGTAGAGGACGACCTCGCCGACGCCGGCCCCGACCGCGTCGGCGGCCACGACGTAGCCGCCGGCGTCGCGGTTGTCGGCGTCGACCTGGCGGACGACGAGGAGCTTCCAGCCCTCCATCAGCGGTTCCTTGCGGCTGGCGACGACGGTGCCGATCACCCGGCCGAGCAGCATGGCTCTCCCTCCGTCCCGGAGCGAGCCGGCCGGGGACCGGCGGGCTCGCTCCGGCTCCGGTGCTCAGCCTTCGCCGCGCTCCGCGCGGGCCTGCTCGGCCCGGCCGAGCGGCAGGACCAGGTCGATGTTGGTGTGCGGCCGCGCGATGACGTGGCTGGCGACGACCTCGCCGACCTTCTCGGCGTTGCGGACGCCGGCGTCGACGGCCGCCTTGACCGCCGCCACATCGCCCCGCACGATCGCCGTCACGTAGCCGCCGCCGGTCTTCTCGTAGCTCACGAGCTCGACCTTCGCCGCCTTGACCATCGCGTCGGCGGCCTCGACCATCGCCGCGAACCCGCGGGCCTCGATCATCCCAAGCGCTTCAGCCATCGATCCTCTCCTCATCCTGAGCCGGGCTCACCGGTGTCACGGTCGTCTCATGCTTTCGCTTCACGTCCCCCCAGTCCCTCGACCGCCGCGAGCGCCGCCCGCCAGCCGACGTCGATGTCACGCTCCTCGCCGCCGAGGTAGATCCGGCCCATGGAGCCGAACGAGCGGACCTCCAGGATGTTGATCTGGGCCGCCTTCTCCGCTTCGTTGGCGGCCAGCGCGGCGTAGGCCGCCGGCTCGAGCTCCAGGACATAGAGCGTCTGGCCGCCCATGATCATGTGGCCGTGCCGCGTCCGGTTGATCAGCTGGGCCTGGTGGTCGTCGATCCGCCGGATCACCTGGCTCGAGAGCACCCTGGGCTTGATCCGGTCGGCCTCGCCGAGGCCGAGCTCGCGGAGGATCGCCGCGCCGGCCGCGCGGACCTCGGCCTGCGAGGGCGAGTGAACCTCGAGCAGGCCGAAGTAACGCTCGATGATCTGCATGCCGGGCTTGACCGTGGTGGCCTTGAGGGCGATGTCGGTCAGGCGGTTGATCTCGATGCCCGGCGAGACCTCCACGTACAGGGAGGCGTCGCCGGCGAGGGGCAGGAAGCCCTGGGCGACGGTACCCAGGAAGGCGGCGTACTGGGCCTGGAGGCTGTCCAGGAAGACATAGGCCCGAAGGTCAATGTTGCTCACGGCCCTGCTTGCTCCCTCCGGTCACGATCCTGACGCCGGCCGACGCCCCGATCCGGGTGGCGCCGGCGGCGACCATCTCCTCGACGTCCTCGGCCGTCCGGATACCGCCCGCCGCCTTGACCCCCATCCGCGGGCCCACGGTCTCGCGCATGAGGGCCACGTCGAAGACGGTGGCGCCCCCCGAGGCATAGCCGGTCGAGGTCTTGACGTAGTCGGCCCGGCCCAGCTGGGCGAGGCGGCAGGCGATCACCTTCTCCTCGTCGGTCAGAAGAGCCGTCTCGATGATCACCTTGTTGAGGGCACCCGATTCATGGCAGGCGTCCGAGACGCGGGCGACATCCTCGCGGACAACGTCCTGGAGGCCGCTCTTGAGGGCCCCGATGTTGATCACCATGTCGATCTCGCGGGCCCCGTCGCGGATCGCCCGGCGCGCCTCGATCGCCTTTACCTCGCCGGTCGTGGCGCCGAACGGGAAACCGACCACCGAGGCGACGGGGACCTCGCTGCCGCGCAGGTTCGCGGCCGCCCGGCGGACCCAGACCGGGTTGATGCAGACGGCTGCGAAACGGTACTCGCGTGCCTCGGCGCAGAGGCGGTCGATCTCGGCGGCGGTGGCGTCCGGGCGCAGCAGGGTGTGGTCGATGTAGCGGGCCAGGTCGCGCGGGACCTCGACGCCGTCGCCCTGGTACGTGATGCGGGTCGCGCCGTTGGCCACCACCGTCCGCACCTTGTCCGACGAGTGGGCCGCGCACGCCCCCAGGCAGTCGCGGCAGGGGTCGCCGCTCGATCCGGCGAGTGCGGCGAGCACCTCGCGGGTGATGGCCTCGACCAGCGCGTCGCGATCATCGGTTTCGGCGGTCATGCTCCCCGGCCCCGTTCCTGGAGGTAGCGTCGTTCGACCCCGGTGATCTTCTCCACGCGCGCCGCGTGGCGCCCGGGACCCCATGGCGTGGCCAGCCAGGTCCGCACGATGTCGAGGGCCAGCCCTTCGCCGATGAGGCGGGCACCGAGGGTCAGCACGTTGGCGTGATTGTGCTCGCGGCTGTTGCGAGCCGACGAGAGATCGTAGCAGAGGGCCGCCCGGACGCCCGGCACCTTGTTGGCGACCATGCACGAGCCGATCCCGGCACCGTCGACCACGATCCCCCAGCGGCAGGCGCCGGAGGCGACCAGCTGGGCGACGGCGTGGGCGAAGTCGGGATAATCGACCGGCTCCGGGCCGCTTGTTCCGCAGTCGCGGACGGCATAGCCCTCCTCGCTGAGCTGGCGGACGATCCGCTCCTTGAGCGCGTAGCCCCCATGGTCGGCACCCACGGCGACCATGACGGCCGGCGAGCCCGGCTCCGGCGCGGATGCGCGGGCGGGCGCGGGCACTTTGGCCGCGGCCGGGGGCTCCGCGGGGGCGGCCGCATCGTACATCGCGCTCACGACGCGCCGCACGACCCTGCGGACCTCATCCTCCGACGGCATCCCGGGCCCTTCCTG
>JAJYJO010000153.1 GCA_021789435.1 Chloroflexota bacterium | reverse complement strand
CGCGCGCCCGGCCGCCGGGTTTCGCGAGCGCGGTCGGGGCCGCAATGCGGCGGTCCGTGGCCGGGCCGGCGGACCGCGCGACCCGCCCCGAACGGAGGCCGGCCGGACGCCCGGCCGCGACGACCGGCGCGGGTCAGCGGCTCCGCGCGAAGAAGATGTTGCCGGGCCCGTCGTAGCCGGGTCCCTCGCCCCAGACCGCAACCGTTCGGTCCCCCACCCCGTCCAGCTCGAAGTAGTCGCCGTAGGGGAATGTGAACCCGGCGGCCGACTGGTACGGCTCGCCGAGGTCCGCCGACAGGACGGCCTCGCCGGACCAGGTCGCTCCCCCATCCGATGACGAGCGGAGTTCGACGCGGTAGGCGCCGCTGCGGTTGTCCATCCAGGCGGCGCTGAGCATGCTGGCTGTGGCGTTGAGGGCCGGGAAGGCCTGGTTGGCCGAGGCCGGAGCGAGGGCGATCGGGACCGGCGCGGACCAGGTCCGGCCGCCGTCGATGGACCGCAGGAACCGGATCGAGCCGGGTCCGCCGTCCGTCGTCGAGACATTCTCCAGCGCGTAGACGCGCCCGGCCGGGTCCGAGGCGACCGTGACCTGCGCGCCGTAGAAGGCCCAGCCGGAGCAGTCGCAGGGGTACGGCGCCCCCGACCGATCGAGCAGTGTCGTGGACCAGGTGCGCCCGCCGTCCGTGGAGCGCGTCACGTAGAGGTTGACGGGACCCTTGGCGCCCCCGTTCTGGGTGTAGCCGGCCCAGCCGAAGAGGACGGTGCCGTCGGGCAGGACGGTGCCGCCGGCCGGCAGCGACCAGCCGAGCTGATCCTTGCCGTTGGCGACCACGTCGGTGAAGGTGGCGCCGCCGTCGTGGCTGACCGAAACCTCGATCTTCTGGGCGGCGTTCCAGGCCACGTAGACGTCGCGGCCACGGACCGCCAGGATGTCCTTGTCGACGCTCCGCATGCGGGAGTCGGCGACCTGGACAGTGGACCACGTGCGCCCGAAGTCGGTCGACTTGGTGATGCCGATGGAACTCTTGGCGCCGATCAGGAACGAGGCGTAGACGGTCCTACCATCCGCCGGGTCGACGACCAGCTGGCTGTCGTAGCCGACCTCGCCCGGATCGAGGGCCGTCGGCATGCTCCAGGTCCGGCCGCCGTTGTCCGACCGTTGCAGGAGCAGGCGCTGGTCACAGCCCGACGGGTCGCCACAGTCGCCGGCCGCCGCCCCGGCCACGTCATAGTGCTTCCAGAGGACGTAGACGTGGCCCAGCGAATCCGTGGCGATGGCGGGCTCCCAGTCGTCGCCCGCCGCGTAGCCGAGCCGCTGGGGCAAGGTGAAGGTCGGCGGCGAGGCCGCCGCGGCGACCGGGGAGGCGCCCAGCGCCAGCACGAGCGTCGGGACGGCCACCAGCAGGCGGAGCGAGCGACGATGGCCGCGCACGGCGATCCTCCCTTCGGGCCCCGCGGCCGCGGCCGACGCGGGAGGATCGGCCGGCGACCGGGAGGGACGTTGTCGGTCAGCGACTCTAAGGGTGGCCGGGTGACGGGTCAACGGCCGAAGGCACCCGATGTGCCAACCGAGGCTCGCGCCTACCACCCAGCCATGACCGCTCCGACTCCCTGTCTGTTGCTTCCGGGGACCTTCGCAGCCCGGCGAAGGCGGTGTCTCACCCTGCGCACATTCAGGAACGTCGAGCGAGCTCGGTCGATCGATCTCGCTGCCGCCCGTTCTAGCCGTCAAGGGGCGGAGGCATCGTCGGTCAGATCGCGGTCCTGCATCTCCCAGCTGTGGTCCAGCACGTGGTACGCCGTGTGACGCAACAGGTATGGGATCGTCCAGTTCCCGAGCGGCTTCTCCTCGGTGTACCAGGCGCGCATCGCGCGCACGTAACGGTCACGGTGGCGGGCGAGCCCAGCCGGCGTCCGCAGATCCTCCAGCTCGGACTTCACCTTCACGCGCTTCGAGAAGTCGCCACCCTCGGTCGCCAGAACATGCCGAAGGATCTCGTCGCGCGATCGGCCGCCGCCACGAACACCCGGCCTGAGCTCGGCCGAGACGCGGGCGGCGGTCTGGTCGAACTCGGCCCAGGCCGCGCGCAGCAGCCGCACCTGGCGATCGAAGGTCGGTGCGTCGAACGGCTCGCGATCGAGCGGCGAGGGTGCGAACGAGATGCCCCAGAAGTCGGTCGAGCCCACCCCCGGGTAGCGGCCGATGATGACGAGGGCGGCCTGGGCCGCGAGCTCCGAGCCGAGCCCGGCGCGCTTCGCGACCGGGAGGTATCGCGGCAGGTAGCGGGCGAGCTTCGCGACCGCCTCGTCCTCGGTCTTGCCGCCACGTTCGAGACCGGGCCAGTCGGCCGCGACGGCGACCCACCGCTTGCCTTTCGTGGGTTGCTCAACGAGCACGCGCAGCTGGGATGTCATGGGGCCGCTCCCACCGGGTGCGATTCGATGCGTTCGCGAGCCACGAGCTGAAGGAGAACGGGTCACAGGGCGCCCCCGATCCACGCAGCGCGGCGACTAAGCTGGGCGTGGATCGCCATGAGGCGCGAGCCGCCGACTCGCGGACAGTATCACCTCTTCTGGCATGTGATGCCATGAAGGAGCGGGCCTCCGCTCCGATGCTTACGCCGAACCCGTTGGGGTCGGTGGATAGGCAAGCGATCAGAAGGAGGCCCAGGCCATGGTGTACCTCGGCGTCGATCTGCACC
>JAJYJO010000074.1 GCA_021789435.1 Chloroflexota bacterium | reverse complement strand
AGGGGGTGGTGCCGCTGGCCTGACCACGCTGAACGACGATCAGCTGGCCGTCGGGATGGAGATCACGTGTCCGCCGAGATGGAGGTCAGCTGTCCGCCTGCGAGGAAGTCCCACTGTCCCTTGACAGGCCGGCACATCGAATGCGCCCGGGTTCATGTCGAGGAGCGTGCGGATGAGGGTGTCGGGGCCGCCGAGGGCGGCAAGGTCGGCTGGGGCATCCTCCAGGCTGGCGAAGACGCGGGAGACCCACTCGACGACGCGCATGGCGCGGAGGAGCCGGCCTCGGTCTGTCGCGGAGACCGAGACCGGCTGAGCGAGGTAGGCCGCGGCTGCGGGGGCCGTGGCGGCGGCGACGGGCAGCGCGACGGCCAGCAGGTCGGGGACCGAGCCGCGCGGCGGGGCCGGTACGCGTCCGTCAAGGAGCAGGTCGGTTGCGTCGAGAAACCAGTCGGGGAGGCTGGCGAAGACAGCGGTCTCGGCGAGGGTCTCAGCCGTGCCGTCAGGAGGCGGACCGCTGGCGCCGGCCTCCAGCCATTCGCGCAGGCCCGCCGCGTCGTCCGTCGCCTGCTGACCAATGGCGGTCGTGATGGCGCGGGACTCGGGCTCGGGCAGGTCGAGCGGGGTCGGGGTCGAACGGCGGAGGTACCCGTGAAGGGACGCGAAGCCGACGATCCGCTGGGCGGGCGCATCTGCGAGGGCAGCGAGGCGTCGGTGGAGCCCGCCTTCCGCTTGGGCCGGCTCGACGTGCCAAGTCGCCCCGAGGCGGGGGCGCAGGGATCCGTCTTGGTGCAGATCCAGGTCGACGACAAGGCGCCTGAGAAGCACTAGTGGTCCCTCGTGAAACGCGATTCGTAGCTCGAATGGGAGGCGCGCCGTCCGGAGGTCCATCGGACCCTAGGGCGCATGATGACCGACGGCGCGGAGGGCCGCTCTTCACTTGAATCACCAACGAAACTCGACCGGGCCAAGGTGGTCCAAAGAGTCGAGGCTCGATGGCTGCTGAACCTGTACCCGGAGGCGGGCGAGGCCGGCGGCTGCCTCCAGAGCGCGGCGGACTCGTCGGGTGGAGCCGGGGTTTGGTGGGAGCCTGGCCCGGAGCGGTCGGCGGAGGAAGCTGCGCGGCGGGCGCGGGGCCACGTCCGCCGGTACTGCGCGGCGAACGGGCTCAACCGGCTCGGGACCCTGACGTACGGGCCGCCGTTCTGCCGGGACCCTCGGGCGGTGCGGGGCCACGTCCGCTCGTTCTTTCGCAAGCTGCGCCGGCGGACCGGGGCGCTGCCCTACCTGTGGGTGCCGGAGCTCCACGCTGACGGGGAGCGGTACCACGTCCACTTCGCGGTCGGGCGGTTCGTCCAGCGGGGCTGGATCGTCGAGGCCTGGCCGCACGGCTTCGTGCACATCAAGCTGCTCGGCGATCTTCCGACGGGCTCCGGAACCTGGGGCGAGGCGCGTCTCGCGGCAGGCTATCTCGGCAAGTACGTCGGAAAGGCGCTTGACCGTGGCCCGGCCGGGCTGCACCGGTACGAGGTGGCGCAGGGCTTCCGGCCCCGCGTGCGGCGGATCGTCGGGGCGTCACTGGCCGAGGTCCTGGCGCAGGCCGAGGCGCTGATGGGCGCGGAGCCTGAACAGGTGTGGGACTCGGCAACGGTCGGAGGCTGGGCCGGGCCGCATGCGGTGTGGGCCTCATGGGCCGGCTGAGCGACGACGGGCTCGCGGGTCGCGCGCGAGCCTGGGCTGAGCGAACCTGTGCCGCTCAGGGCGTGCCGGTCAAGGTCGAGGAGCCCCGGACGCTGGCGACGGTGGCGAAGCTGCTGGGAGGGGGCGCTCAGACGCGCCAGACGGGCTCCACGCGGGACTCGTCGAAGGCAGTGCGCCCGCGGACGGCCCGGCGGACGATGGCTCGGTCCAACAGCGCGGCGACGATGGCGTGCTGGCGGGCGAGCGAGAGGTCCGCCCAGCGCTCTCGGAGGGCCGAGGAAGCGCCCACGTAGGGCTCCAAGGCGGTAACTTGGCTCTCGCGGGCGAGGGTCCGTCTGGCGGCCTCGATGCGGGCCTCGATCGGCTTGCGGGCGGCCAGGTACTCGGGCCACGTGATCTGGCGGCTCCCCCAGGCGGCCGCCAGCTGCTCGAGTTCGGCGCTGCTGGCGTCGCGCTCGGCCTGCGCCAGGCGCGCGGACTCGGCCGGCGCTTGTGCGCCGGCGAGGGCCGCGGCGAGCGCTGGCGAGTCGAGCCGATGCAGGACCGCCTCGACGATGAACCGCTCCAGCGTCTCGGCCATGATCGCCACGCCGCCGCAGCCCGGCAGCCCTGGGCCCTTGGCGCAGACGTAGCGGCGGACCCCGTCCCCGCGCGGTCGGGCGACGAGCCTGGAGTCGCACACGGCACAGCGCAGCAGGCCGGCCAGCAGGTACCGCCGAGCCGTGCGATTGGTGCGCCGGGTAGGGTCGGTGAGGAGCGCCCGGAGCCGCGCGGTCCGCTCGGGCGTGATGATCGGCTGCCAGTCGCCGGCTGCGACGATCTCGCGGTGGTGCTCGCGCTGGCCGCTGATGCGTCCTGAGAGGAGCATGCGGCGGAGGACCTGCACGCTCCAAGGCTTGCCGCTGACAGTGCCGATGCCGCGGCGGGAGAGGTCGTTGGCGAGCGAGCGCAGGGAGTCGCCGGCGAGGATGCGGTCGGCCGCCTCGCGGACGATGGCGGCCTCGGCAGGCTCGATGGTCCGGCGGTCGGCCTGGTAGCCGTAGGGGCGGGTGCCGCCACCGCCCATCTTGCCGGCCTGGGCCAGCTCCTCGTGCTTGCGCCGGATGCGCCGGCTCTTGGCGTCGGATTCGCTGCGGGCCACGGCGCCCAAGATACGGGCGATGAGTCGGCCGTCGGCGGTGGTGAGGTCGATGTCGCCGCTCACGCAGGCCACGGTCGGGACCTTGCGGGGCTCGCAGACCTCGATGTACTCCTCCAGCTCCTTGGGGTGGCGGTGCAGCCGGTCGAGGTGCCAGACGATGACGCCACCGACCAGGCCATCGCTGATGTCGTCGAGGAGCTGGCGGTAACGCGGGCGGGGCTTGCCCGACCAGGCGCTGATGTCGTCGTCCACGTACTCCCCGACGACGTGCCAGCCTCGGCGCTCGGCCTGGGCGCGGCAGTCCTGGAGCTGGCGGGTTACGCCGAGCTGGTCGTGCTCGGGATCTGAGCTGATCCGGGCATAGATGGCGGCGGCTGTCGGTGTGCTGAGCATGCCAGATACATTAGCACGCTCTGATCCTCGCCAACGTCACCTCGCCCGGCGACAGCCGGGGACCGCCGCCGACCATGCCCGCGTAGGAGATCGTGTGGTGGGGCTGGCGGAACGGCCGGCGGCGGACCAGGCCGCGGACCGCCATCCCGGCGGCCGAGGCGACGATCGTGACCCGCGTCGCCTCCGCGTCGTCGAGCGGCGGCAGCAGGCCGGGGATCGTCCGCGCCAGGAGCGTCTTCCCGGCGCCCGGCGGCCCGACCAGGAGCAGGCAGTGGCCGCCGGCGAGGGCAACCTCCAGGGCGCGACGCGCCTCAGCCTGGCCGCGCACCTCCGCCAGGTCGGGGATCTCCAACAGGCCGCCCGCGGCGTCTGTCTCGGGCCCCGGGTCTCCCTCGGGCGAGGGCCCCTCCGGGGCGAGCTCGACGCGCGGAGGCATGGCCCGGCCCCGTCCGCTGCGCCGCCCGGCCCGCAGCTCCGCCGCCGCCTCCGCCAGGGTCCCCGCCGGCACCGCGTCGAGGCCGGTCACGAGTCGCGCCTCGGCCAGGCCGGCGGCCGGCACCACGACCTGTCGAAGGCCGCGCCTGGCGAGCGCCGCGACCATCGGCAGCAGGCCCGGCACCGTGCGAACCTCGCCCCCGAGGGAGAGCTCGCCCACCAGCGCCCAGCGGCCGCTCGCCGGCACCTGCTCGGAGCCGACCAGGATGCCGAGGGCGATCGCCAGGTCCAACGACGCACCGGCCTTGCGGAGTTCGGCCGGTGCCAGGTTGACGGTGATCCGTCGCGGCGGCCAGGCGAAGCCGCTGTTGCGGATGGCGCCCCGAACCCGCTCCCGCGCCTCCTGGAGGGCCGTATCGGCCAGGCCGACGATGGTGAACCCGGGCAGGCCCGGCGCGACGTCCACCTCGACCCGCACGGGCCGGCCTTCGAGACCGACCAGGGTGGCTGAGAGCAGCGTCGCGAGCACGGCCCCGAGGCTACGCGGCCCCGCTCACCGGGCGCTTATCCGCCGGCCGCGCCGGATCGGGCCATCCCGCCCGGGCCATCCCGGCGGGGTTCGGCTGCGACGGAGCGGGCCGACTTCCGGCGGGGCTGCGGGGCCCGCCTCTCAGCGCGTGGCGGGAGCCAGCTGGGGAGCCTTGCCGGTCGCCGGCGTCGCCCGGTCCAGGGCGCGGGCGAACTCGAGGAGCGACCGACCCAGGATCGAATCCGCCTTGGTGAACATGAAGGGTGCGCCGCTGTTCAGGGCGCTGATGGCTCCCCGGTACTCGTTGACGACCTGGTGGTCGATCTGCCGCTTCAGGGCGTTCTCGGCATTCTTGACGTTGATGCCGGTGAAGGCGTTGGAGCGGTTGAGGACCAGCTGCACCTTCTGCTTCTCGTAGCCCAGGTGGCCGATCGTCTCGAGCACCAGGCGGACGTTCTTGAGGCAGGAGAGGTCGGCTGTCATGACGACGAACATGGTGTCGGCGGCGTCGAGGATGTGCAGGTTGACCTCGTCGAGGCGCTTGTCGATGTCGATCAGGGTGTAGTCGTAGAGCCCGCGCAGCTGGTCGAGCACGAGGGGCATGTGGTCCTGGGTGACCAGCTCGGCGGTCTCCGGGTTGGGCGGCGCGAGGAGCAGGTCGATGCCGGAGTCGTGCTTCACCAGGACCTGCTTGATCAGGTCCAGGTCGATCGTCGGCGCGGTCACCACGTCGACGATGCTCTTGCGGTCGAGGCCCAGGTCCAGGAAGACGCGATGGTCGCCGAACTGGAGGTTGCCGTCGACCAGGCAGACCTTCCGTCCGAGCTCGCGGTGGAGGGCGATCGCGGCGTTGATGGCGATCGTGGTCGTGCCGACGCCGCCCTTGGCACCGTAGAAGGCCACGATCCGGCCGAGGGGCGGCCGCCCGACGAGCAGCTCGCGCGGGGCGAAGCGCGCCAGCAGGCTCTTGATCCGGGCCAGCAGCTCGGCCGGGTGGAAGGGCTTGATCAGGTAGTCGTCGGCCCCCGCCCGCAGCCCCCGGACCTTCTGCTCGACCTCGCGCTCGGCCGTCAGCATGATGATCGGGACGTGGCTGCCGGCTCCCTCCTCGGCCCGGATCTTGCCGGCCACCTGGTAGCCGTCGAGCTTGGGCAGCATGACGTCCAGCAGCAGGAGCGCCGGCTGCTCGGCGCCCCACAGCCGGAAGCCCTCGGCGCCGTCGGCCGCCACGACGACCTCGTAGCCCTCCTGCTTGAGGGTGTAGGTCAGCAGGCGCTGGACGTTGGGGTCGTCATCGACGACGAGGATCTTGGCGGCCATCGAGTTCCCCTGCACCCTCCTGCCTACCGCTCGGCCGCACGACCCGGCCCGCCCCGCGACGGCGTCAGCTCGCCGGCGCCGCGCGCGGGACCTCGGGCGGGATTATAGGCGCGCCGCCTCGCGCGGCGGCGAAGGCTCGCCGCAGGAATCCCGCCACGCGGTCCTCGTACTCCGCCGGCCGGGCCCGGTGCGCCGCGCCGTGGCCTGCCTCGGGCACAACCCAGAGCTCGGCCGCCGGCCCCGCGGCGGCAGCCAACCGGCGGGTCGCCTCGACGGGCATCAGGTCGTCCTGCCCACCGTGGACGAACAGGACCGGCAGGGGCGCGACCAGCCCGACGATCCGGCCCGGCTCGGTGCTCCGCGGATCTCCCCCCAGGCGGCGCGTGACCGCCCACAGGACGAGACCGGCGAGCGGCCGACGGCAGGGACCGGCGAGCGGCCCGTGGATCGACGCGGCGATCGGGAGGGCCAGGGCCGGGGTCGCCGAGTCGGCAACCAGGCCGACGATCCGCGGCGCGGGGGCCGCGGCCGGCTCCGCTGGGGCGGCGGGGTCCGCGTCGGCCGCGACCAGCGAGCCGTCTCCGAGGATCGCGACGGCGGCCAGGGCGACGAGCGCGCCGAGGGACGTGCCGACGATCGCGACCCGCCGGACGCCGCGCTCGCCCAGCCAGGCCAGGGCGCCGGCGACGTCCTCCACCTCGAACATCCCCAGGCCGCACGGCGCGGCCTCCGAATCGCCGTGGCCGCGCAGGTCCAGCCCCAGGACGGCGGCCGTCCGGCGGAGGAATGGTCCGCGCTCCACCAGGTCCCAGGCGATCGCGCCGCCGTGGCCGTGCAGCAGGAGGATGGCCTCCGCGGGGTCCGGCCGCCAGTCAGCGTTCCCGTCGTCCGGCCCGGCTGCCAGCCAGCGGGCCGCCAGCCGGAGGCCGTCGCGCGAGCGCAGCCGGACCACCTCGCCACCCAGGCCGTCGAGCGCGTGGACCGGCGGGTGGGCGGTCGGCGGGGCCGGGGCGACGATCCGGTCCACGCCCCGCCGCAGGAGGACCGCCAGCGTGGCCGACGGAACCGCGACGGCAAGCCCGATGGCCGTCGCCAGGGCCGGCCGCCTCATCCCGCCGTACCGTCCGGGCCCGCGGAGGCGGCGTCGGCCTGCCGGTGGGCCGGCGCGGCCGCGGCCTCCCGGGCGAAGAAGCCACTCTCGTCGAGACCCGACCCGGGGGCGAGGAAGCGCATTGCCTCGATGGTAGCGGCCGCGGGCCCCGGCCACCCGGCGGCTGGGGTTGGCGTCAGGCTCCGGCCGGGGGGACCTCCTCCGGCGGGTTGGCCGGCGGCGTCGGGACAGGACCGGCGCCGGCCATTCCCTGGCCCACGAAGTCCGCGATCGGACCGACGAAGCGGGTGAACTCCGTCGGGATGATCCACTTGGTCGAGGCTCCCGCGCCGAGCGCCTTGAGCGCGTCGAGGTACTGCAGGGCCATCGTCTTCTGGTCGATCCCGGAAGCCGCCTGGAAGATCGTCCGGAGGGCCTGGCTGTAGCCCTCGGCCTGCAGGATCGCGGCCTGGCGCTGGCCCTCCGCCCGCAGGATCTGGGACTGCTTGTCACCCTCGGCGACGTTGATCGTCGACTGGCGAGTGCCCTCGGATTCCGTGATGACGGCCCGCCGCGTCCGCTCCGCGGAGAGCTGGCGATTCATGGCGTCCTGGACGTCGCGGGGCGGGGTGATCTCCCGGATCTCGACCGTCGTCACCTTGCCGCCCCAGCGCTCGGTCACCTCGTCGAGCTTGGCCCGCAGGATCTCGTTGATCTGCTCGCGCTTCGAGAGGACCTCGTCGAGCAGGATGTCGCCGATCACCGCGCGCAGGGTGGTGGTCGCGACCCCCTGCAGGGCGCCCGCGAAGTAGGCGACCTGGACGACGCTCTTGAGCGGGTCGACGATCCGCCAGTAGATGAGGAAGTCGACGTTGATCGGCGCATTGTCCCTGGTGATCGTGGTCTGGCTCGGCACCTCGATGAACTGCTCGCGCAGGTCGACGCTCGTCGGCCGGTCGACGATCGGGATCAGGAAGATGAGGCCCGGGCCCTTGACCATGTTGTCGCCCGTCCGGCCGAACCGGAAGACGACCAGCCGGGCGTACTCGTTGACGACCCGCACGCTCAGGTAGACCAGGGCGAGCAGGATCAGGACCACCAGCGCGACGGCGATCAGCCCAGTGACGTCACTCATCGGAATCTCTCCCTTGGCGTTCCCGACCCTCCGGCGACCAGTCGCCGGACGGTGGCCGGCCCGACCGGCCGCATCACGAGACGGGCGCGGTGCGGCCGACCGCCCCGGCCTCCTCGACCGGTTCGACCAGGAGGACCAGGCCCTCCTGGCCGACGACCCGGACCTGCGCGCCGCGCGGCAGGGGCGCTCCCCGGACGGCGCGGGCCGACCACTCTTCGCCGGCGATGTGGATCGAGCCGGCCGGCGCCAGCTCCTGCTGGACCTGGCCGACGAGGCCCCGCGTGAGGCGGCCGCCCGAGGCCACGCCGCCGATTCGGACCGGGACGAAGTGGCGTATCCGGAGTGCGGCCCGGACGACGACCAGCCCGAACCCCGCGGCGGCCACGGTCATGACGGCCAGGATCGGCCAGTCCACACCGGCCCGGGGCAGGCCCGGGCCCGGCTCGGTGTAGAGCGCCGACGCCCCGATCACGAAGCAGGCCAGCCCGCCGATCGTCAGGATGCCGTGGCTCGGGATGCCGGGCTCGAGGGCGAACAGGACGATGCCCAGGGCGACGAGCAGCAGCCCGGCCACGTTGAGCGGCAGGCTGCCGAAGCCGACGTAGGCCAGGATCAGCGCGACCCCGCCGGAGATGCCGCTCAGAAGGTTGGGATGGAAGAGCTCCAGCATGAGCCCGAAGGCGCCCAGGACGAACAGGATGAAGGCGATATCCGGGTTCGAGAGCAGGTGGAGGGCCGCCTGCCACGGGCTCATCGGCAGCTCCACGATGCTCGCCCCGGCCACGTGGACGACGACCGTGCGGGTGCCGCTGTCCACCTTCACCGTCCGGCCGTCGGCGAAGGCCAGCACCTCCGTCAGCGAGCCGGCGATGCCGTCCACGCCACGCTGGGCCACGGCCTGGCTGGCCGTGTACGAGCTGGCGTTGCTGACCGTGCTGGCCGCCCAGTCGGCGTTCCGCCCGCGTGCGTCGGCGATGGAGCGGATGTTCGCGATCGCGTCGTTCCTGACTTTCTGGCCCTCCGTCCCGGTGATGTCCTGGCCGCCGGCACCGACGGGCGAGGCCGCCCCGATGTTCGTCCCGGGCGCCATCAGGGCGACGGCCGCGGCCTCCGTGATGAAGGTTCCGGCGCTGGCCGCCCGCCCGCCGGAGGGGGCAACCCAGACGATGGTGGGCAGCGGCGCAGCCAGGAGCGCCGTCACGATCTGCTGCATCGAGTCGAGGCTGCCACCGGGCGTGTTGAGCTCGATGACCACCGCCGCGCCGCCGTCTGCGCCCGCCTTGGCCACACCGTCGGCGACATAGCTGGCCATCACGCCATCGACGATGCCCGTCGTCGGAAGGAGGTAGACGGTCGGGCCGGCCGCGCGCGCGGGCGTGGCGCCGGCGAGGCCGGCCAGCAGGAAGGCCAGAAGAATGAGGGCGACCGGGTGCCGCAGCGGCGCGAGCGGATCGATCTGGAGGCGGCGACGAGCCACGCGGGGGGTCCTCCCGGGCGATGATGGCACACCGCGCGCCGGCCCGGGTGGGCCGGACGTCGCCCCGATCATGGGCCCGGCCGGACGAGGTGTGCGAGCACGAGCTGGCTCCAGGTCTCCATCAGCGGCTCGACGGCCTGCAGCCGCTCCATGGACTCGAACGAGCCGCTGAGCTTGTCGGTTTCCCGCACCGCCACCGAGCGCCCCGCGGCGTCCGCCTCGAAGACGACGCCGAGGTGGACCGCCCCCACGTCGCTCGTGTCGTCGTTGAGCAGGCCGACGTAGCGCGGCTCCGGCTCGAAGCCGGCGACGAGCTCCTCGTGCCACTCCCGGCGCAGGCAGCCGAGCACCCCGGCGTCCCCCGGGTTCAGGTGGCCGCCCACCCCGATCGAGTAGCGGTCGTGCAGCCGCGGGTCGGTCCCTGCTCGGCTCCGCCGCATCAGGAAGAGCCGCTCGCCGTCGCGGAGGACCAGGTACGGAACGATCTGCTTGCGGCCGGGGTCCTGTTCCGCGGCCGCCCGGGGCACGAATCTGCCGGCGGCGGACACCAGCGCCAGGGTGGCCGCCAGGTCGACCGCCCGGACGCCGCGCCACGCCCCGTCCGGCAGGACCAGTTCGCGGGGGACGGTCCAGACGAGCTCGTCGCCGCTCAAGGAGGCCGCCTCAACGGCCCGCGAGTCGCTCGCGGTCGGCGGCGAAGCGGGCCGTCAGGCGGGAGGCGGCCGCCGGATCGCCGCCGGTCGAATCCAGCGCCTCGAGCTCCGCCAGCCACGAATCCAGGGCCGCTCGCAGGTCGCGCAGGCGGAGCGCGATGGGCCCGGCGTTGGTCGCGGCGATGCCGCCGCCCATGGCCGGCTCGCCGCGCGCCAGCCGGGTCATCCCCTGCCAGCCGGAGGTCGCGAGGGCCGCCGCCGCCGGCCAGTCGGCCCGCTGCGGACCCCCGGGCGCCCCCACCACGGCCTCCACGAGCGCCGCCGCCACGATCAGTGGGAGGTGGCTGATCGCCGCGACCGCCGCATCGTGATCGGCGGCGCCCATCTCCACCGGCCGCGCCCCGCAAGCCCGCGCCAGGTCGCGGACCCGCTCCACGTCCTCCGCGGCGGATCGCTCAGCGGGCACCACCACCCAGGGCCGGTCGTCGAAAAGATCGGCGCTCCCGGCCGCGTAGCCGGACGCCTCCCGGCCGGCCATGGGGTGGCCACCCACGAAGCGGAGGTCGAGCCGGCCGGCCCGCTCGACGATCGCCGCCTTCGTGCTCGCCACGTCGGTGACCAGGGCCCGGCCGAGGGCCGCCCGGAGGTCGCCGGCGAGAAGGCCGACGAGGGTCAGGCAGGCCGGCGGCGGCGCGGCCAGCACCACCAGGTCTGCGCCGGCGATCGTCCCGGCCAGCGTCGGCGGCGCCGCATCCAGGATCCCCTCCGCCAGGGCGCGGCCCGGGCCGCCCGACCGCGGGCTCCAGGCGGCGAGGGAGCGGCCGCCGGCTCGTCGCAGGGCGCGGGCGACCGACCCCCCGATCAGGCCGAAGCCGACGATGGCGACGCGCACCGACCCATTATCGGCGGCCGGCCGCCGACCCGCGACCTCCTGACCCCGGCGGGACTCCCCGGGGCCGCCCGGACGGGGCGGAGTCGGAGCGGGGGGGTTGTATGATCGATCGCCGGGGGTCTGCACCCCGGAAGCGTCCCGGCAGCGCCCGGATTCGACGAACAAGGCTGGAGGTGCTCCGGGTGCAAGCGCGCGATGCCACGCATCCGATCCGCGTCCTGCTCGTGGACGACCACCAGCTGCTGACCGGTGCGCTGTCCCAGATGCTGGCCCGCGAGCCGGACATCGTGGTGACCGGAGTCGCCGCCACCGTCGCCGAGGCCCGGGAACTGGCGCACCAACGGCTCGACGTGGTCCTGATGGACTACCGCCTGCCGGACGGCACGGGCGCGGAGGCGACGCGCGCGATCAAGGCGCGCTGGCCGATGGCCCGGGTCGTGATGCTGACGGCCCTCTCGGACGACGAGACGATCCTGGAGTCCATCCAGGCCGGGGCCGACGGCTACCTGACGAAGGAGCGCGCCGCCGACGAGGTCGTCGCTGCCGTGCGGGCCGCCAACGCCGGCGAGACGCTGCTGCCGCGGTCGGTGATCATCGGCATCGCCCAGCGGGTGGCCGCGGCCCGGGAGCGCGGCCAGGAGCGCCGCCAGATCGAGCCGTTGACGCCCCGCGAGCTGGAGGTCCTGCGCGCCCTGACGGAGGGCCTGTCCACGCCGGAGATCTGCGAACGGCTCTTCATCGCCCCGAACACGCTCCGGACCCACGTCCAGAACATCATGGCCAAGCTGCGCGTCCATTCGAAGCTCGAGGCGGTCGCCTTCGCCCTTCGCCACCGCCTGGTCGAGCCACCGAAGCCCGAGACGCTCTACTGACGACCCGGCCGCGCCGCCGGGGCGACCCGGCCGGCGTCCGCCCGGCTGCCGGCGCTCCGGTCAGCCCCGTCGCCGCCGAGCCTTGCGGCGCTCCCCCGTCCGCCGTTCCTCGTCCCCGGGCGGACCCGGATCGTCGGGCGGACTCTGGCGCCGGATGACCTGGCGGCGATCGTCCAGCCGCCGCTCCTGGTTCATGAAGGCGCCGCAGCGGGGGCAGCGGCGCTCCTCCGCAAAGAGCGACTCGAGCGGCGAGGTGGCGTAGACCTGGCGTCCGCAGGACCAGCACGCGAGGCGGGGCATGGGCGCATGCTACGGCACGCGGCCGCCGGACCGGTCCATGCCCCTCCGGCGCCGGCCGCGAGCGACCGCGGGCCACAATACGCAGCTTGCGGGATGCGCCGGGACCGTCGGCCCGGACATGATCCGCGCGGACGCCGACCATGGCGGCCGACGCGGCCACTCGGGCAGGTGGCCGTCCCGGCAGGTCGCCTCGCCCCCCCCGAGGCGACCTGCCCTCCCCTCCTCTCGGGCGAGTCCCCGGCGCGGCCGTGCCCCGGCTACCCGGTCGCGACCCCCGGCAGGGCGGCGAGCGCCCGGTCGACCTCCTCCGCCGCGTACTCGTAGTCCTCGAGCGAGCCACGCAGGTACTGCTCGTAGGCGCTCAGGTCGAAGTGGCCGTGGCCGGACAGGTTGAACAGGATGACCCGCGGCTCGCCGGACTCGCGGGCCTCGAGGGCCTCGTCGATGGCGACGCGGATGGCATGCGTGGACTCCGGCGCCGGCAGAATCCCTTCCGTCCGGGCGAACTGGATGCCGGCCGCGAAGGACGGCAACTGGTGGACGGCGCGCGCCTCGATGTCGCCGTGATCCTTGAGCAGGCTCACCAGCGGTGCCATGCCGTGGTAGCGCAGCCCGCCGGCGTGGATGGGGGCCGGCACGAAGTCGTGGCCCAGGGTGTGCATCTTGACGAGCGGGGTCAGGCGGGCCGTGTCGCCGAAGTCGTAGGCGTAGCGGCCCCGGGTCAGGCTGGGAGCCGCCTCCGGCTCGACCGCGATCACCCGCTGGCGACGCCCGCCGCGGAACGTCCGGCCAAGCCAGGGGAAGGTCAGGCCGGCCAAGTTCGAGCCGCCCCCGGCGCAGGCGATGATGACGTCGGGCTCCTCGCCTGCGAGGGCCATCTGCTCGATCGACTCCTGGCCCACGACCGTCTGATGGAGCAGGACGTGGTTGAGGACGGACCCCAGCGAGTAGTGGGTGTCGTCGCGCCCGGCCGCGTCTTCCACCGCCTCGCTGATCGCGATCCCCAGCGAGCCCGGGCTGTCGGGATGCTCCGCGAGCACCCGCCGGCCGTACTCGGTGGTGGGGCTGGGGCTGGGGACCACCGCCGCGCCGTAGGTCTCCATCAGGATCCGGCGGTACGGCTTCTGGTCGTAGCTCGCCCGGACCATGTAGACCTTGACCTCGAGGCCGAACATCGCGCCGGCGAGGGCCAGCGCCGACCCCCACTGGCCGGCTCCGGTCTCGGTGGCGATCCGCCGGGCGCCCGCCTCCCGGTTGTAGAAGGCCTGGGCGATCGCCGTGTTGGGCTTGTGGCTGCCGGCCGGGCTGGCACCCTCGTACTTGTAGTAGATGTGGGCCGGCGTCTGGAGCGCCTGCTCAAGCCGACGGGCCCGCAGGAGCGGGCTCGGGCGGTAGAGCGCGTAGGCCTGGCGGACCGGCCCGGGGATCTCGATCTCACGCTCCGCGCTGACTTCCTGGCCGATCAGCGCCATCGGGAAGAGCGGCGCGAGGTCGGCCGGTCCGATCGGCTGGCCGGTGCCCGGGTGGAGGACGGGCGCCGGCGGCACGGGCAGGTCCGCCACGATGTTGTACCAGCTGCGCGGCAGACGATCCTCGTCGAGCAGGAACTTGGTGCGCTCCACGCTCCATTCCTCCATGGCGGTCGATTCCGGGATGAGTGACGTTCGAGGTGCCGTGCCGGCTGGCGCAGACCCGGGACGGACGATGGTCGCGCCGGAGCGGACCGGATGGCGATCGCGGAGCCGGACGGTCCGGGTAGCCTAGCGTCCCGGGCGGCGACGCCGCAACCGGGTCCCGATCAGCAGCGCGCCGAACGGGAAGATCAGCGGCCAGGCCTCCACATTGCCGGCCGCCGGGCCCTTCCCGTCGGGGCGGCATGGCCGTGGCGAGGGCGAGGGCTGCTTGTTGTGGCCGGGCGGTCCGTCCACGTCCCCCGGGCACGGCGGCATCTCCCGAACGACCGAAACCGGGGTCGGGGCGGGCGTCGGGCGCGGCGTGGGGGTCGGGCGCGGCGTGACCGCCGGTGTGGGCACGGCCGTGGCCGGGGCGGT
>JAJYJO010000073.1:3997-14037 GCA_021789435.1 Chloroflexota bacterium | reverse complement strand
CGGGGACCTGCCGACCGCCCAGGCGAGTCAGGCGGCGGTCCTGCCGGGCGGCGTGCTGGCGGCCGACGGGACGAGCACCTGGTTCGGCGAGGCGGCGACTCGCCAGGGACCCCCGTGATGCAGGGCGAGTAGGCCGGGGGGCCGATGGCTCGGGCGGGGGGTCGGCGCGGCAAACGCGACGCCGCGGCGTCGGCGCCGGGCCCAGGCACGCGGCCGTCCCCACTGGGAGCGGCACGCACACGAACGTCCGAACCGGGCAGGCCGTTGCGGACGAGCGCCAACTGGAGGAGCGTGGGGCGGGTTGTCGAATCGGGCCCAGGCTGTTCGTATGGCAGGCGAGCGTCCGGACGAGGTGCCTGAGGCGCGACATCAGGAGGTCGACCAGGCGCGAAGGGCAGCCGAACAAGGAGCACGACCCATGAAGCAGTACCTGCTCAGCGTGATCACCCCCAGCGGCGGGTCTCCTCCTCCGCCCGAGGTCCTGGGGCCGATCATGCAGAACGTCGCGGCGTTGGACCGGGAGCTCAAGGACGCGGGTGCCTGGGTCTTCTCGGGAGGACTGAGCCACCCGACAACCGCCACCGTGCTGCGACCAAGCGGCGACGAGATCCTGGCGACCGACGGCCCGTTCACCGAGGGCAAGGAGTACCTCGGCGGCTTCTCGATCGTCAGGGCGCCGGATCTCGACGCCGCGCTGGAGTGGGGCCGCCGCCTCGCGCGCGCGACCACGCTCCCGATCGAAGTGCGTCCGTTCGAGGACTAGGCCGGGGACTAGGGCGCGCCAGGCCAGGTACTGAGGCTCGAGTGTTGCCGGCCCTCGGCGCATCCGAGATCGAGTGCGTCTTCCGCGAGGAATACGGGCGCGCCGCTGCCGTCCTGGTCCGCACCTTCGGGGACATCGACGTCGCCGAGGAGGCGGTCCAGGACGCCTTCACGATCGCGGTGCAACGATGGCCCTCGACCGGCCTCCCGTCCAGCCCGGCCGGCTGGATCATCGCCACCGCGCGTGAGGTCGGTCCGTTCGCCTCTGGCGGTTGACGCACCAGCCTGACACCCTTGCCGCGTTACGGGAGGCAACGACGCGCGGCCCACGCCCGGCCGCCGGGACCGCGCCGAGCTACTGGCGAGACCGACCCGCAGGCGAGGTGGCGTCCCAGGGAGGGTCGGGCGATGCGCCGGTCCGTGGTTGTGATGAGCATGGCCGCGATCGCGGTTGCGGGCGCCTGGGTCGTGTCCCGGAGCGGGACCTGGGCCCGGTGGCAGCAGCGGCTGGCCCTGGAGGTTTCGCCGGGCGCACTGCCCGGCGAACTCGGCAGCCGCATCAACTCGTGGCTCAATCAGCAGATGTACGCGCAGGTGGCGGCCGAACTCGATCTCCAGCCCGACGACGAGCTGCTCGATGTCGCCTGCGGGGCCGGTGCCTTCCTGGCCGGACACGCCGCGCACGTGCGCTACGCCGCCGGTCTCGACCTCTCGCCGGCGAAGGTCAGCCTCGCCCGGCGCAGACTCGCCGGCCGGATCGCCGCCGGAACGGCGGAGGTCGCACAGGGCGACGCCGGCGCGCTGCCGTGGGAGGACGACCGCTTCAGCGCCGTCACCACGATGGATGCGATCGGGTGGTTTCCCGATCCGGCGCGAGCGGTGACCGAGATGCATCGGGTGCTCCGCCCCGGCGGCCGGGCCGTCCTCCAGATGGGGTTCGGCGGGACAGCCGAGACCCAGAACGCCTCGCTCGGCCCGATGCCGATCACGATTCTGAACGAAAGCGACGTTCGACGGATAACGGAAGCCGCCGGCTTCACGGATGTCTCCATCTCGTATTGCCGGACAGCTGGCGACTGGCGCATCTACGACCGGGCCCTCCGGCTCTTCGGGTGGGAGGAGATGAGGGTCGTGCGGGCCGTCCGGCCGGTCGTCGCCGTCCCCGTGGAGGCCCCGGCAAGCGTGATGCCCTCGCTGGTGGCTTCAGCCTGAGCCAGGAGGAGGAGCGCCCGGCGACGACTCGACCGGCGCGAGCGACGAACGAAGACAGGGCGCAGGTCGGCAAATGCGCCGCCCGTAGGTGACACCTGCCGACCTCGGTCTCTTGCGTCGGGAACTTACCGCACGGCAATCTAGCCCATGCGAAGCGGGCCGTGGTGCGCCACAATGTGCCAGCCGGACGGACGAGGCTGTTAGCCCGTAACCAGTCGGGGTGGGAAGCGAGCGGTCCGGCACCTCGCTCGTCGGGAATCCCGCCCTCGCCGGGACCAACGCAGGCTGGGCCCTCTCCATCGTGACCCCGGATGCGAGCAGGCCGGTGCTCTACGAAGTGCGCCGAGCGGGTCAGCGACCGCCAGCGGCGCCACCACCCGCACTCGGTCGGGCTGCGCTGCCCAAGAGAAGGTCGGTGGACCCGGGGCGCTCCCGTGCCAGCCAGCCCGCTCGGAACCGCAAGACCTCGTATGACGTCCTGAGGCCACGGGTCCGAGTCACCCCTCCAGTCCCGGGACGACGGCCCCACCGCACCGGAAGGTTCGACCGATGTCCACCCATCCTCGGTTCCTGCTCGTCGGCGCGACCGCCCTCTCGCTCGCGGCAGGTCTCGTCATCGGCGCCGGAGCCGTGCTCGCGCAGGGTCCGACCGCACCCACGAAGACGCCCGCCGCGAGTCCGGCCGTGGCGGCCGGGACGGCGCTTGCGGCCAAGCTACCGGCCACCGGCGTGACTGGCGTAAGTGGAACGACGAGCAGCGGACCAGCCGTCGCGAGTGGCGGCGCGGTCGCCGGGACCGCCATCTACCCGTACTACGGCGGGACGCCCGGCGTCGCGCCGGACCACACCATCGTCGTGACCGGCACGGGTCAGGCCACAATGAAGAGTGACGGCTCGAACCGCGCCATCGCCGAGAAGACCGCCCTCAACGCCGCCCTCGCCGACGCGAAGGCGCAGGCCGAGACCATCGCGAGCGCGACCGGGCTCTCCATCTCTGGCGTCCTCTCCGTGAGTGCCTCGGTCTCGCCGTATGGCGTCGTGATGCCGATGCTCGCAACCCCGAACGTCGCACCGAACGCGCCGGTCCCGGTACCCACCGCTGAGACGCTGGGGGTCACGGTGACCGTCGCCTACCGGGTCGGCTGACGGGCGTTCCCTTGGCTCTCACCTCATCCGACCCGTCGGGTTCCGCCAGCGGCCGGTGAGAGAATCCGGCGGTCGAACTGAGGGACCCGACGGAAGGTGACGCTCGGCCGCCACCTGGCCGGTTGGCTCGAGGCGAAGCGGCCGCCCACCGTCCGCCCGTCGCCGTGGACGAGCTACGAACTGCACGTCCGCCGCTCGCCTCGAGACGAGCCAACGGTACATCCACTGGGCGCGCGGCCTGGCCGACCAAGCCGTTGACTATCTGCCGGACTTCTAGTTACGCATGCGGGGCCGAGTCAGCTGGTACCTACCACCTCGAGATGAACTCGGAGTGCGTTGGCACGTGACGGCCACCGGCTGAGGGGACTCCCTGACTCAGGGGATCTGACGGAGCTTGTCGCTACCGCCCGGGTCGGCAGGGTTACCATCCTCACTACATCCATCCCGTTCGCGGGGGTCCGCGAATGACCGTCCAGTGGTGAGGTGACTGAGAGTGCGTCGGCTCTCGCCGTCCAGTCGCCTGGTTCTCACTGCAGTCGTCTTGGCACTGGTCATACTGGCCGTCGTCGGGTCTGTCCGCCCCACCCAGCCCACGGCGGCGCCTGGGTCGGCAGCTTCGGCCAGCAGCTTCCTTTCGGGCTCGTCGGCACCGTCGCCAAGCGCAGCGGCCTCCAATGGTTCTCTTGCCAGCGTGGAGGTCTCGGCTGTGCGGTTCCGGCGCTTACGACCACCCCGGGCTCGACGATCACACCGACGACGAGGCCGGCCGCGGCCGCGGCTGGCTGCACGCCGACCGACCAAGATGGGTTCGTCTACCACCCCTCGCGTCTCGAGGTTATGGTGCCCTGTATCCGAGTGGCTGGCACGGTCGCCGCCGTGCGCAACGAGGCCGACGGCGACCTCCACATCCTCCTTGACCTCGACGCTCCATACCGGAGCCTCCTCCGCCCATCGAACCAGGGCGAGGAGCTCGGCGACCTCGTCGTGGAGCCGGTCTGCGTCCGTGCTGTCACCCAGGCCGACGCAATCGACGTCTGCGCGGCCGATCCCGATCCGTTCCCGGGGCCGTTCCCAGCGATCGGCCAGCACATCTGGATGGAGGGCCGCTATGTCCTCGATCTCGAGCACAGCGGCTGGGCGGAGCTCCATCCGCTGTATCGCTGGGGGTCTGGCTGAAGAAGGGAGCCCTGCGATGACCCGGCTTCGCAACGCGTGACTCCGAGGCCGGGAGGAGCGCCCGACGCCGCGCGGCGGCGCTCAAGCCGGGCGTAGCTTCGCCCGCGGACGCGCGCCCCGGAGCGCCCGCCTCAGCGTCATCTCGTCGAAGCCGGCCGGCACAAGGCCCTCTGCGGCATACAGGTAGACGGCGGAGCGGTAGAGCTGGCCAAGGGCCGACATCAGCACGACCACGACGCCGAGCCAGACGAACGTCGCGCCGATGCCTGCCCACGCCAGCAGGTCGGTCGGCGCCGCGACGACGGCAACGACCGGCAGGAACATCGCCAGCAGCATCAGGATGAACCCGGCGAGCCCGAGGCCGATCCCGGCCCCCATGTGCTCACCCCAGGTGGAACGCAGCAATCAGAGGCTGCGGCGGATGGCGGCGAGCGTGCCGAGACCCTCCTCGACAATGACCGGCAGGGTCAGGAACGTCGCGAAGAACCAGACGACGTCGATGATCGCGGCCAGGATCGCCCGCAGGATCGAGACTGCTATCGACTCATCGTTGTCGCCGTTTCCCCGGATGAGGCCGCTCAGCAGCCCGACGAGGGTCGAGAGGACGGCGTAGCGGGCGACCGCCGGGAGGCGCCGGAGCGCGACGGCGAGGGCCCTCATGGGGTGCGATCGGCAGGCCCCGGAAGCGGCCGAGGGCGCAGGCGACGAGTGCGGCGTTGAAGACGTTCATGACGACCGCAGCGACGAACAGAAAGACGAGCATCGCCATGCCCATGATCCCCTCGGCGTCGGCCTGGCTCGTGGTCGGCGAGCGGATGACGACGGCCGCCGGGCCGAGGGTGACGGCCGCGACGACCAAAACGGCGGCCAGGCCGGCGCAGGGCAGCTCGAGGAGGCCAGGGTCGCGGCGCAGGATCGCAAAGCTCGCACCCGCCAGGGCGAACGAGCGGCCGAGCGAGTTCATCGCCCACCTCCTTTCTTCGATGTCCTCCGCAGATCGGAACCGGGTAACGAGGGCTCCAGACGAGCGTTGACGTCGGGGGCCCTCGCTGGCAGCAAACGCGGCTACCTCGTGATGTTCATCGTCACTTGGGCGTCGCCGAACTCGGAGCCCGCCCAGCTCACGTAATCCGCCAGGGACAGATGGACGCGGATGATCGCCGGACCCTTCTTGAACGGGACGGCTTCCGCGAGGACGAGCCCGGTGACAGCGTTGACTGTCTCGCCGTCACAGGCCAGGGTCGCGCCGCCCTTGTAGCTGTTGTCGCCACCGTGGGCAATGAACTTCTTGGACACCGCCTGGTCGACGTTGACGGTCCCGTAGTCGATCGTGAGCGCCGTCACGGGCTGCGCGTCCATCCCCACGAGCGGCTGGCAGACGACCTCGTAACTGACCTGGACCCCGGCGCCGTTGGCGACGAGCGAGGCCGCGGTGATGTTGATGGCCACAGGTTCCACGGCGGCAACGGGCCCGATGCCTGCGGTCGCCAAGACGACGGCCCCGACGAGACTCGTCAGAACCCGACGCATCGTCAGTGGACGGAGGGTCGCGACGTCGTGGTCGCAGCCGTAGAACTGGTCCCCGCAGACGCGGCAGAAGGCGACACAGCAGCCCGCGTGATGCCGGTCCTGAGCGACAACGCCTGGGCCTACACGAGGCCGCGTCGGTTGCGGATGCCCTCGGGTCGGCCGAGCATCCGATGGCCTCCGCCGGCGGGGATCCGGCCCAGCTTCTTGTGGTCCTGGTGGACGAGCGCGCCCGGGTGGTCATGGACGTAGCGCACCGGCACGCCCGACAGCCGATCGGCATCTCGCAGGCGGCTGAAGCCGGCCCGGGCGAGGACGGCGTACACAGTCGAGCGAGGCTGGCCGAGGAGCGGTCCCAGGCGGTGTGGTCCCCAGCGCCGCTCGACGCGCGCGGCGAGGATCGCCCGGACGAGCTCGGGTGGCGTGAGCCGCGGCGAGCGTCCCGGTCGGGAGCTCCGGTCCTCGAGCCCGACGGCACCCTCGGCCCGGTACCGGCGGACCCGCTTGTGGGCGGTCGTCCGACTGACGCCCTGGGCCTCAGCGGCCTTGGCCACCGACCAACCCTCGAGCACCACCCGGTTCACCGGCAGCCGTCGGCCGAAGACGTTGAGACGAGCCGTACGATGGGCCGTGAGAGCTTCCTCCAGGCTTGGGTGCCGAACACCCCGGACCATGGAGCGGAGCTCTCATTCGTCAACGACGTCTCTGGGAACCACAGCTGGGCGCTCCGTAGTGTCGATATCAGGGGGAAGCACGCGGCGTTCAGCGACGGCGGCCACGCAGTGCAACGCTTGGATGGATCCGCCTCGCGCGGGGATGAGACCTATCGCAGGCGTATCCCAGGTCCGACGGCTGAAGCGATTTCTGGAGCGATTTCGCGCCAGCCCGTGGCCTGCACAGGCCGGTCCTGGCCGGTCCTTCGTGCGTGAAATTGGGGTGGCCTATGGGGCTCGAACCCACAACCTTCGGAGCCACAATCCGATGCTCTGCCAGTTGAGCTAAGGCCACCGTGATGTCGGCCGAGGTCCGCCCGGGCTGAAGGCCCGGAGCCTCGAGTCGGCCAAGCTCGTGCTTCGATCCCGCCGCGAACCGACTGAAGCAGCGCTTTCGGGCTCAAGCTGGAGCTCCGCAATGCTGCGGCGACGGGCGCGCCCCCACGAGCGACTCGTATGGTACCCGACCCGCGACGCGGTCCGCCTTCCAGGCTGCCATCCGCGAGGGAGGCAGGTCCAGATCGCGAGACAAGGGTCGCGCGCGGCCGAACCTCAGTCTCGAGGCCGCTTCTCCAGGGCTCCTTTCCACCGGCGCTGTGGTCGAGCCTACCGGGGGCTCGCGCGTGCCCGAGTCGGGACGGGCTCGCCTTTCGCCGACTGGGTCGGCCAGCGCCGCCTCCAGCCGTTCGAGATACGGGCGGGCGGCCGACCCGCACGAAACCTCGCCGGCCTCGGCGGCGGCGGCCCTGCGAGCCTCGGGGACCTTCGGACCGATCGCCGCGAGGAAGTCGAGCGCTGTCATCGCGGCAGGCAGCGCATCGCCAAGGCCCCTGGCGCGCGCGATCGCCTCCCCGAAGAGCGTGGCGGCGTCCGCCGCCCGATCGTCGAGGCCCGCCATTCCGGCCCGAGCCGCGGCGCGCGTCGTCTCCGTTGACTTCTCGACCGTCCCGCCAGAGCGCGATGGGGTCGCGTGCGGGGGCCGATCGTCGGGATGCCCGATCGCCCGGATGGCCCCGGCGGCGGAGTCGCGCAGCGGACTCGGCCGGAGCGTGCCCGCCGACTGGACTCTGCGCGAGAAAGGCCGATGATGACTCCGGCTGAGACGAGGCGCCGGCCCGGCGCTTCGTCGGACTCGGCCCGGAGGACGTGACCATGACTGAGGAGATCGAGCGCCCGGCGGGGGAGGCACCGGAGGAGGGTTCGCCTCCGGAGGGTGGGCAGGACACCGAGGGCCACTTCCTGCCGAACATCGTGGTGTCGCGCCAGGTCGCCGTCCAGCGCGAGCGCGACATCAGGCGGAACCTGGAGCGCCACGAGCTGGAGATCCAGGCCCGCCAGCTGCACGAGGAGGAACCTCGCCGCCGGCAGCCTGGCGTTTCAGGGCAGGTTCCAGGGCAGGTTCCCGAGCGCGGCGGCTTGAAGGTCAGACGCCTCCCCGGGACCTGATCCAGCGCGAGATCGCGCCCGCCGACCGCCGAGGTGAACGCACTGGCGGCCTATCGCCGCCTGCTGCGCAACCGGGCCCTGGTCCGGCTCTTCGTCGGTGAGTTCGTCTCGTCCATCGGCGACTGGCTCTACCTGGTCGCGCTCCTGATCGTGGTCTACGAGCGGAGTGGGTCGGCGACCCTGCTCGGGCTGGTCGGCGCGGCCCGCGTGGTGCCCTACATCCTCCTGTCGGTCCCGGCCGGGATCGTGGCCGACCGCTACGAGCGGCGCCTGGTGCTCCTCGCGACCGACGGTGCCCGGGGCGTCCTGATGCTCGGTCTGGCCTGGCTGGTCGCGGTGGACGGCCCGCTCCCCGCCATCGTCGCGCTGGCCCTCCTCGCCGCCTGCTTCTCCTCCTTCTTCGGGCCGACGATCGGCGCCTACATCCCCCAGCTCGCGATGGACGAGAGCGAGCTCGGGCCTGCCAACAGCGCCTGGGCGAGCCTGGACAACCTGGCCTTCGTGGTCGGTCCGGCGATCGCCGGCGTGCTCATCGGCGCCGGCGGACTGGCGCCGGCGTTCCTCCTCAACGCCGTCTCGTTCGGGGTGATCGCGGTCGTTCTCTGGCGGCTCCCGAGGGGTGGGGGGGCTGAGCCCAGGACCGCCGATCCCGGATCGGGCGAGGCCGAGCAGGCGAGCGAGCCGCGGGCCATCCCCCTGGCGCCATTGATGGGCCTGGCCGCACTCGATTCCGCCGATCGCTTCGTCTCCGGTGGCCTCGGGGTGCTCACGGTGATCCTGGCGACCCAGGTCCTGGGGGCCGGCGAGGCGGCCACGGGCTACCTCAACGCAGCGATCGGCGTCGGGGGATTCCTGGGGGCGATCGGCTCCGGTGTCCTCGTGCTGCGTGCGAACCTCGGTGTGCCGCTCGTCGCCGGGGGCTTCGTCTTCGCCCTCGGCGTGGCCGCCCTCGGCGTGGCCCCCGGGCTGGGCCTCGCGCTGGCGGCCATGGCGGTCGCGGCGGCCGGCAGCCTGGTGATGGAGGTCGTGGCGACGACCGTGCTCCAGCGGCTCGTGCCGGACGCTCTTCGGGGTCGGACGCTGGGAACGCTCGAGACCGTCGGGACGCTGAGCTACGCCGCCGGGTCGCTCGTGCTGCCGGTGGCGGCCGTGGCCGTCGGGGTTCCGGCCGCCCTGGCGGCGAGCGCCTGCATCCTGGTGGCCGCGGTTGTCGTGGCGAGGCTCGTCGCCCGTCCGGCCATGCTCCACCGCCCGGCCGCGGCCGTGACGGTGGAGCACCTGCTGCGCCTGCCTGCCTTCGCCGCCATTCCCGTCCCGCGGCTCGAGGTTGCCGCCCGGCGGATGACGTCCCTGCCGATCACCCCCGGCCAGGTGGTGATCCGCCAGGGCGAGCCGGCCGACCGGCTCTACGTGATCGTGCGGGGCACCTTCCTCGTCAGCCAGGCCCTCGACTCGCAGGAACGGCTGCTACGCCGGATGGGCCCGGACGAGGTCTTCGGCGAGATCGGACTGCTCCGTGGCCAGCCAAGGACGGCGACCGTCGCGGCGGAGTCGGCGGGCCTCCTGCTGGCGCTCGACGGGCGCGACTTCCTCGAGCTCGTCGGCGCCGGATCCGAAGTGGCGCAGCGCTTCCTGGACCTCCATCGCGGGGCCGCGGCGCTCGCCTCCCGCTGAGGCCGATGCCTCGGGGGCCAGACACGGAGGGTGTCGCCTGACCGACAGAGCCGGTGTGGGCGCCGGTACTAGGCATGAGCGCTCGACCGGCCTATCGTGCCCCATGGGAGCGGACGGTCCGCCGATTGCTGGCACGGCACAGCCGAGGAGTACGCCATGGCGAGAACCCTGAAGCAGAACGAGCCCGAGCCAAACAAGGTGCTCCGCACCCGCGAGGGCGCCGCCGAGCAGGACACGGAGGGCCACGTCCTCCGGACCAAGGTGCTCCGCACCCGCGAGGGCGCCGCCGAGCAGGACACGGAGGGCCACGTCCTCCGGACCAAGGTGCTCCGCACCCGCGAGGGCGCCGCCGAGCAGGACACGGAGGGCCACGTCCTCCGGACC
>JAJYJO010000073.1:0-3987 GCA_021789435.1 Chloroflexota bacterium | reverse complement strand
CAAGGTGCTCCGCACCCGCGAGGGCGCCGCCGAGCAGGACACGGAGGGCCACGTCCTCCGGACCAAGGTGCTCCGCACCCGCGAGGGCGCCGCCGAGCAGGACACGGAGGGCCACGTCCTCCGGACCAAGGTGCTCCGCACCCGCGAGGGCGCCGCCGAGCAGGACACGGAGGGCCACGGGCTGATGCGCGGCCCGATCTCCAGTCGCGGAGAGTAGCCGCAACCAGCCTCGTCGACGGGGCCGACCCGGCCTTCTTGGAAGGCGCTTCGGCCCCGTCGCTGTTCCCTGCCGGGGGCGGCTGACCCTTGCGGTCCCATCGCCGGAGACGTTCTCCGCCTTCGCCTCTCCGGCTCCGGGTGCGCCGCAGGACGAAACGATCGGCTGGGCGCTGCGCAGGCAGACGTTGGCCGAGGCGAACCGTCGATGCCGGGCACCGTCCGTCGCCCCCGGGCCGACCGTCCACCGGCATGGTTCGGTGCCGACCGTCACCGGCCGCGGGGCAGGCAGGCACCGGCACTCGGTGGTGTCCGGTGCGGTCGTGACCGGATCGGTCGTCATGGATGAGGCCGTCCTGGTACGACCGGCCTGCCCTTCGCGGGACCATCTCGCGGGCTGGCGCACCCGCCTGCGGGACCTACCGTCGCGGAGCACACCCGTCCCCGACCGGAGTCCCGCCGATGCCCGAGCAGCCCACCGACCGCCGCCCCGCTCTGGGCCGCCTGCTGCGCCGCCTGCCGATCGTCCTGCTGGCCGCCCTCGTCCTGACCTCGGCCGGCCTGCTGTCGGCGCCGCGCACCGCGTTCGCCTGGACCGCCGGGACCTACAGCGCGGCCGACGAGCAGGAGCTCTACACGCTCACCAATCAGGCGCGGGCAGCCGCCGGCATCCGCGCCCTCGGCTATGACACCTTCCTGGTCGGGATCGCCCGCTGGCGCAGCCAGGACATGATCGTCCGCAACTACTTCAGCCACAACATCCCGCCGTCCGGCGAGACGGTCTTCAACGTCCTCCAGCAGAAGGGCTACTGCTTCGTGTCGGCCGGCGAGAACATCGGCTGGAACAACTACCCGGACGACCTGGCGACCCAGGCCATCCAGCAGTCGTTCATGGCCTCGCCCGACCACCGGGCGAACATCCTGGGCGCGGCCTGGACGGTCATGGGGGTCGGCACCTACAAGGGCTCGGACGGCCGCAAGATGTACACGGTGCTCTTCGCCCAGAAGTGCGGCACGGCCCCGAGGCCGGCGGCGACACCCAGGCCGACACCCCGGCCGACCCCGAAGCCCACGCCGAAGCGGGTCGTCGCGGTCGCCCCGAAGCCGGTCGTCGCGGTAACCCCGAAGCCGACCCCGAAGCCGACCCCGACTGCCACGCCGACGCCTGAGCCGACGCCGCAGCCGACGCCGGACGTGACCGCGACGGCCGTCGCGACGCCCTCTGGCGAGGTGCCCGCGAAGGGAATCGCCCTGGGCCAGAGTCTCCGTGTGCGCGATCCCGCCCCCGCCCAGAGCCTGCTGGAACAGCTCGTGGGCGGGATCCTGAACGCGATCCTGGCCGGGTGACAGCCGACCCCCCGAACGCCGGGGGGCAGGATCGGCCTTCGACGGACCGCCCGGGGCTCGTCGGCCCCTCCGCCGACCGGTAGACTGCTGCCGTGCTGTCCGACCGACCCTCGCCGGCCGCCGCGCCCGGGCCATCGCCGGCCCCCGCCGCCGCTCCGCAGCTCGCCCCCCCGATCCTCGAGGCCCGGGACCTCACGAAGCGTTACCGGCTGGGGTCCGAGGAGGTCGAGGCGCTGCGGGGCGTCTCGCTGGCCGTCCGGCCGGGAGAGTTCGTGGCCCTCATGGGGCCCTCGGGCTCCGGCAAGAGCACCCTCCTGCAGCTGCTCGGCGGCCTCGACCGGCCAACGAGCGGCCAGGTCTTCCTCGACGGGGCCGAGGTGAGCCGGCTCTCGGACGCCGCGGCCACCAGGCTGCGCCGCGAGAAGACCGGCTTCGTCTTCCAGTTCTTCAACCTCGTGCCGCTCCTTTCGGTGGCGGAGAACGTCGGACTGCCGTTCACGATCGGCGGTACCGATCCCACCCGCGGCGAGGCCGCCGAGCGGATCCGCGACGTCCTGCGGCTGGTGGAACTGACGGGCCGGGAGCGGAACCGGCCGGACCAACTCTCGGCCGGCGAACAGCAGCGGGTCGCTCTGGCCCGCGCCTTGGTGACCCGGCCGGCGATCCTGCTGGCCGACGAGCCGACGGGCAACCTCGACTACACGACCGGGACGGAGATCCTCGATTCGCTCTGGCGCACGTGCGTCGAACGCGGCCAGACGATCGTCCTGGTGACCCACGATTCCAAGGCAGCGGCCTACGCCGACCGCGTCCTCTTCGTCCGCGACGGCCGGATCGTGGACGAGATCGAGCTCGGGCGCCGCGCCGACCACTCGGCGGCGCCGCTCATCGCGCGGCTCGCCCAGCTGGGCCTCTAGGGCGGCGCCGAGATGCGCCGGCTCTGGCTCCTGGCCTGGCGCAGGGTGGCGGCGCGGCCGCTACGCAGCCTGCTCACGACCGCCGGGATCGCCCTCGGCGTGGCCGCCCTCTTCGCGGCCCTGGTGACGAACGCCTCGATCGAGGCCGCCGTGGACCGGACCGTGCAGGCCCAGCTGGGCCGGGCCGACCTCCGCGTTGCTGCCTTCACGGAGGCCGGCCTGTCGGCCGCGACGGTCCAGGCGATCGCCGAGACGCCCGGGGTGGCGGTAGCGGCGCCCGAGCTCGAGCGCGAGACCTACCCGGAGCTCGCCCTGTCGCCGACGGCCGGGCTGCCACGACCGGTCACCGTGCTCGGCGTCGACCCGGCGGTGGACGGGCGGCTCCACGACCTGGCGCCGGCCGCCGGGACGGGCCTCGCCGCGGGGACGGGCCCCGCCGCGGGTTCCGGGCGGAGCGCGCTCGTCTCGGAGACGCTGGCCGGCGACGAGCACCTGGCCGTCGGCGGCCAGGTGACTCTCCTCGGCTCGGCGGCGGCCGGGCCGACCGCCTTCACGACCGTGGGCCTGCTCCCCGGTGACGGTCCTCTGCCCGGCGCCGGCGGCCGGCTGGTCGTGGTCCCTCTGGCCGCCGCCCAGGCGCTCTTCGACACGTCCGGGGTGAGCCGGGTGGACGTGGGGCTGGTCCCCGGCGCCGACGCGGCCGCGGTCTCGCTGGCGCTCGAATCCCGGCTGACCCGGGAGCCGTACGTGCTGAGCGGCCCGGCGGACCTGGCGGCGTCGCTGCGCGCCTCCACGGCCGGCTTCCAGGTCGGGCTGGCCCTGGTCGCCGCCGTCGCCCTCTTCGTGGGCGCGTTCCTCATCTTCAACACGCTCTCGATGACCGTCGCGGAGCGGGTCCGCGAGGTGGGCCTGCTGCGGGCGGCGGGCACCACCCGCCGCCAGGTCCTGGGACTGGTCCTGCTGGAGGCGCTCACGCTCGGGCTCGGCGGGGCCATCCTCGGCCTGGCCGCGGGCCTGGCCCTGGCGGGGCCGGCGACCGGCCTGCTCGGCAGCCTCGTCGCTTTGGACGTGTCGGCGCTCGCGGTCACCCCGGCCGGCATGGCCCTGGCGATCGGGCTCGGGCTCCTGGTCACGGCCGCCGCCGCCATCGAGCCAGCCTGGCGGGCCAGCCGGATCTCGCCGGTGGAGGCGCTGCGGCCGGTGGCGGTCCAGCCGGCGGCCGGCAGGGCGCGCCTGCGCTGGCTGGTCGTCGTCTTCGCGGCCGTGGCCGTCGCCGGTCTGTCCCTCTGGCCGGGCGACCTGTCGACGGCGGCGACCGGCGGCGGCGCCGCGTTCGACGGCACGGCCCCCGGGGGCGAGATCGTCGGCGGCCTCCTCCGGCCGCTCGTCGTCTACGGCCTCCTGCTGATCACCCTCCTCGTCTCGCCGCTGCTCCTGGGCCCCCTCGGCCGTCTGGCAGGGCTGCCGTTCGCGGCCTTCCTGCGGACCGAGGAGCGGCTGGCCCGCA
>JAJYJO010000072.1 GCA_021789435.1 Chloroflexota bacterium | reverse complement strand
GCTCGAGCGCTTCCTGCATCTCCATGCCCTGAACCGCGGGATCCTGATGACCCCCTTCCACAACATGGCCCTGATGTCGCCCGCCACGGTCGAGGCGGACGTGGACCGCCACACCCGGGTCTTCCGCGCGGCAGTCGAGGCACTCTTCGCGTCCTGAGGTCGCAGCGGCACGGGATGGGGCACCGCCGAAGCGGCCCCCACCCGCCGGAACCATGCGCGAACCGGTCAACCGGACGATCGGCCCTCGAGTCGCATCGCCCGCCCGGCTACCGTGCAGGCCGCGGAGAGTGCCGCGTGCGCCGAACGATCCGGCCCGTCTCGGAGGCGATCGCGCTCATGCTGCGCGTCCTGCTCGTCGTGGCCGCGATCGCCGCTGCGAGGATCCTGTGGATGTCCAAGGGGTGGTGGCACCCCGGGACGTCGCGCTGCCCGCGAGCGTCGCAGCTCGTGGATGTCACACCTGGGTCCGGCCGTGCGTTTGACAGGAACCGCCGGAGCGGGCACCCTTGATTGCGTCAACAACCCCGTTGCGCAGGCAGGCGGTCGAGCTTAGCCGCTCCCGCTCCCGCTCCGCGCACGACCTGCTCCGGCCCGGGAAAGAGGGCCGTTGGAGCGCCAGTGAATGGCCGGCCGCCCCACGGGTGGAGCGCTTCGGCCGACAGGAAGCCGAGAACCATGCCCATGACCCTTCGCCACCGATCCGCCAGGATGGTGGCACCCGACGCTCGCGCCAGCGCCCGCCGGCGCCGCAGCCACGATCGAGCGCGCCTCTTCTGCGCCACGAACGGCTGCGCGAGCTTCCTCGAACCGAGCGAGGACGGCAGCCTGGCCGTCTGCCCCGTCTGCGGGTACCGGCGCCGGATCCGCTGATCGCGGCATCTGCGGGCTCGCGGCCGCCGGGCTCGATGATCCGCTCGAATGCGTCAACGGAGGTCCGTCGGACTCCCGGCTGGTAGAAGCCACGGTCGCCTCCCGGCCGGCTCCAGGGTGATCGCCCGCCGAGCCAACCCGATTGGGATGCGGCGACAACCTGACGGCTGAGGCTCTCTGGTCGGCGCTGCCCTGAGGTCGAGTGGCGGCGAGCCGGCCCGCGTCACCGGTACCCCAAGAGGACGAGCAGCGCCGCCAGCGCCAGCAGAAGGTACCCGCCGATGGCCACCGGCAGCTGCCGGCGTGTTCGTCCAACCACGATGAGGACCGCGGCGACCAGGACGATGATCACGGGCAGACGCGGCAGGCTCATGCTGGGACCTCCGTTGATCAGGGCGAGTGGCACGCGCCGCGCACCGACTCTGGTTCCAAGTTGGGGACGCCGTCAGCGCCTGGTGCGTCCATGACGCGCGCTCCCGTCGTTTCAATCAGCGCCTTGCAAGGAGGAGGAAGAGGGCGCCTGCTACCACGAGCACCGCGATACCGGCGACAAAGACCCAGTCACCCCACCAGATCTCGCGGTTGACCCGGCCGACCACGATGAGGATCGCGGAGACCACCGCCAGCAGGGTCAAGAATGGATGGGCCCTCACACGAGACGGCATCCGGTTCCTCCTCCCATCGCTGCGGCCCGACAGGGCCGGAACATGCTGCACTTACCCACGAACGTTAGCCACGGAATGCCTCCATGAACCGGGCCCGCGCGCCGAGGTGGAGCGCGGCGTTGCTGTAGATGCGGCCGGCGAGCCAGGTCAGGCCGACGATGCTGGCGACGGTCAGCGCTCCTGCCAGGGCCACCTGCCAGCTCGGCACGTCGGTGGCCGCCATCCGCACCGCCATGAGGATTGGGGCAAACGGCGGAAGCAACGAGCACACCGTCGCCAGGGGCCCCGTCGGATTCGGCAGCGCGGCGTACACGAGCAGGTACCCCGCGATCTGGAGGATCGAGATCGGGGCGACGGCGCTCTGGACCTCCTCCTGGCGCGAGACGAGCGACGCGACGGCGGAGTAGGCAGTCGCGTAGAAGAGGAAGCCGATCACGAACCAGACGATGTCGCCCAGGATCGAGACCGCGCCGAGGGCCGGGATCGCGGCGACATTGGTCACGTGGACCGCGACGAGCGCGGCCACGCCCACGATCGTGAGCTGCAGCAGACCGACGAGGCCGATCCCGATGACCTTGCCCGCGAGCAGGCGGCTTGGCTGGATCGTGGCGAGCAGGATCTCCATGATCCGGGTCGCCTTCTCCTCGACCACGCCCTGAGCCACCATGTTCCCGTACTGGCCGAGCGCGATCCAGAGCAGGATGCCGAGGGCCAGGCTGGCGAACAGGTTCTGGGTGTCCTTGGCACTGGGGGGCTGCAGAAGCTGGACCGGGACCAGGGCCATGGCCGACCTGACCGCCGTCGGTGACAGGCCAGCGTCGGAGAGGCGTGCGGCCTCCGCGGCCAGGGACAGGGCGGACTCGACGTTCGATGGGATCGCAGCCTTCGCCACGGCCGTCGGTGCGGTCTCCGATCCCGTCACGAGCACGTCGAGTGTGCCAGCCGTAACCTGCCCCTTCCCGGCGGTGACGTCGGCGATGTCGCTGACCGTCACCTTCGCACCCAGGGCCGCGGCCGACGCAATGAATGTCCGCTCGAGCGCCTGCGATCCGCCGCTGAAGCCCACCCGCACCGGGTTGGTCTTGCCGGCGAGCAGCGACGCGGCCACGATGCCGACTACCACGAGGACGGTCATCACGATGGTGCCGCCCACGAAGATGCGCGAGCGCAGACGCATGCGGACCTCGCGGCGCGCGACGAGGACGACCGTCGGCAGGTGGCGCGATCGATGCGAACCAGATGACTGCGCGTTCATGCCGCTGCCTCCTCGAGGAGCGCCCGGAAGATCTCGCCGAGGCTGGGCTCGACGCGCTCGAACTCGCGCACCGGTCCGGTGGCCAGCGCCGCCAGGAGCAGCGCCTGGTCGTCGACGCCCGGATCGAGCTCGAAGAGCCGCCGCGCGCCGGCGGCCTGCACGAGCCGCACGCCCGGGATCCCGGGCTCCCATGGATCCGGCGCCGCGGGCACGTCGAGCCAGCGGCGCTCGAGACCCCCGGCCCGCAGCTCGCCAACGGTGCCACAGGCCACCATCCGCCCGTGGTCGATGATGCCCACGCGGTCGCACAGCCGCTCGACGAGCTCGAGCTCGTGGCTCGAGAAGATGACCGGAGCCCCTGCGTCCGCGCGTTCGCGGAGCACGTCCGCCATCACGTCGACGGCGACCGGGTCGAGCCCGGCGAACGGCTCGTCGAGCACGAGGACGTCCGGGCCGAAGACGAGGGCTGCGGCCAGCTGGACCCGCTGCTGGTTGCCCAGGCTGAGCGCCTGGAGCTCGGCGTCGCGCCGATCTGCGAGGCCGAAGCGGTCCAGCCAGCCAAGGGCTGCCTGCCGGGCCTCCACATCCGCCATGCCGTGCAGTTCGCCGAGGTAGGCAAGCTGCTCCGCCACGTGCATCTTGGGATACAGGCCGCGTTCCTCGGGCATGTAGCCGATGCGGCGTCGGGCCTCGAAGGTCAGGGGTGCGCCCAGCCAGCGCACGACGCCGGCATCAGGCGCGAGCACGCCCAGCGCGATTCGCATCGTCGTCGTCTTGCCGGCGCCGTTGCGCCCCACGAAGCCGAACAGTTCGCCGGCATGGATCTCGAACGTGAGGTCCTGCACGGCGACGGTCTGGCCGTACCGCTTCGAGATACCGTCGATCTCGAGCACCCGATCATCCATCGCCACGTCCTTCGCTCCGGGTTTGCGTTGCCGGTACGGCTGCCGCACTGGTGCCGTTCATGGCGTCACGGTTGACTCCCCGGTCGCCATCCTCTGCCGCAGGCCCTGCTGCTGCCCCGCGTCCCCCCGGTGCAGGCAGCCGACCCGCCTCGCGCAGCGCGCGTCGGAGCAGGAACTCGATCTGCCCGTTGAGGCTCCGCAGGTCATCGCCGGCCCAGGAGCGCAGCGCCGCCATGGTGGCGGGATCGAGTCGCAGCAGGAAGGGCTTGCGCTCGACCATCGTCCGCCCCGGGATCCTCGGCTCGCCGCGTGCGCCGGCTACTGGTAGAGCGTCCCCGTGTTGACCACCGGTTGCGTCTCGCGCTCGCTGCAGAGCACGACCATGAGGTTGCTGACCATGGTCGCCTTGCGCTCCTCGTCGAGCTGGACGATGTGCTTCGACGAGAGCTGCGCGAGGGCCATCTCGACCATGCTCACGGCGCCCTCGACGATCCTCGTCCGGGCGTCGATCACCGCGCCCGCCTGCTGGCGGCGGAGCATCGCATTCGCGATCTCGGGGGCGTAGGCGAGGTGGCTGATGCGCGTGTCCATGACCTCGATGCCGGCCTTCTGCAGGCGACCCTGCACCTCTGCCTGCAGTTGCTCGCCCACCTCGTGCGGATTGCCGCGCAGCGACAGCTCATCCTCCCGGTGGGGTTCATACGGATAGGAGGTGGTGAGGGTGCGGATCGCGGCCTCCGTCTGGACCTTCAGGAACTGCGTGTAGTCGTCCACCTCGAAGAGCGCCTCCGCGGTGTCACGCACCCGCCACACGACGACCGCCGCGATCTCGATGGGGTTGCCGTCGTGGTCGTTGACCTTGAGCTTCTGGCTCTCGAAATTGCGGACCTTGACCGAGATGCGCGGCCGGCGGGTGAACGGGTTGACCCACCAGAACCCCTGCTCCTTCAGGCTGCCCGCGTACCGCCCGAACAGCACGAGCGCGCGCGCCTCGTTGGGGTTCACGGCCGTCAGCCCGCGCCACCCCAGCACGAGCAGGACGACCACCACCAGCGTCGCCAGCGCGCCGCCCCGTCCCAGGCGCTCGACCTCGACGACGCCGAAGATGGGGGCGACGACCACGGCCAAGGTGACCACGAGCAACGCGAACAGCATCGGGTACCCGGGAAGCGCCCGAGCTTCTCGTTCCTTGATCACAGCCCACTCCTACTATCCGGGTGATATCACACAGATAGTACCAGAGCGGGCAGCAGGCGGCACTCCACTCCGGTCAGGACGGTCCGGCCAAGGCGCGGCTCCCCGGCGCAACAGCCGTCGAGCTGGACCGACGAGCCGGCGATGAAGCCCACTGTCGGCTCAGTGGCTGACCGCCACGTCCTTCGCAGGACACGACGTTGGCCGTCAGCGGCCGAAGCGCCGGCCCCGCTGCTGGAAGGTCCGGATCGCCCGCAGGAAGTCGATCTCGCGGAAGGCGGGCCAGTAGGCCTCGCAGAAGTAGTACTCGCTGTAGGCGCTCTGCCAGGGGAGGAAGCCGCTCATCCGGAGCTCGCCACTCGTGCGAATGACCAGGTCCGGGTCCGAGCTGCCGCGCGTGTAGAGGTGGGCCGCCAGGCGCTCCGCCGTCAGCTCGGCGGGCAGTCGGTTACCGGGCACCCCCGCCTCGACCAGCTCCGCCACCGTCTCGCGGCAGGCCTCGACCAGCTCGTCCCGGCCGCTGTAGGCGAGGGCGACCGTGACCTGGAGGGTGCCGTCCTCGCGGGAGACGGCCTTCGAGTCCTCGACCGCCTGGCGGAGGCGCTCCGGCAGCAGCTCACGGCGACCGATGACCCGGATCTGGATCGGCGCCTTCGTGCGCCGGCGGCCGCTCGTGAGCGCGGAGAGCGCCTCGGCGGCGACGTCGGTGATGGTCCCGATCTCATCGGGCGTCCGGCCGAGGTTCTCCAGCGACAGCGCCCAGAGTGTGACCTCGCGGACACCGAGACCGGCGCACCAGTCCAGCAGCTCGAGCGCCTTCTCGGCCCCCCGCCGGTGGCCGGCTCCGGCGCCCAGGCCTTCGCGGCGGGCCCAGCGGCGGTTGCCGTCCATGATGATCGCCACGTGGCTCGGCCGGGGATAGGCGAGGACCGCCGCCCGCAGGCGGCGGACGTAGACCGCGTAGACCGGCTGGAGGGCCAGGTCCACGAGGCGCCGCCGGGCGGCGCGCAGGCGCTCGCGCGCGAGCGGTCCGCCGAGGCTGCGACGGAGCCGGATCGCGATCGAGCGCCCGGGTGGAGCGGGAACGGCCACGGGACCCCCACTGGTGGTTGGCGCCGCCGGGCCCCCCTGGACCTCGTCGCCGGCGGCGGCGTGCCGAGGTCCTCCCCTCGGACGGCGGCGGCGCGCCGGTGTGACGGCACGATGCGATGTCGCCATCCGCGGAGGTCCCGCCTAGGGTACGCCGAGGCGGGGCGCCCGGCTCGCCGGCGGAGGGAGGCCGGCCCACGGCGGAGCGGCGTGAGAGACTGGACCGTCGGCCACGACCGCGGCCCGAATTCGCCCGGAGGTGGCGCGTGAACGCCCTGATCTTCGACCTCGACGGCACCCTCGTCGACACCGTCTATGCCCACGTCCTCGCCTGGCAGCGCGCCCTCGGCGAGATCGGGCTCCCGATCGACGGCTGGCGGATCCACCGCCGGATCGGGATGAGTGGCGGGCTCTTCGCCCGCGGTGTCGCCAGGGAAGTGGGCCGGCCCATCACCGACGAGGAGGCCCGCAGCCTGCAGGAGCGCCACGGCCGGATCTACCGCGAGCTGCTCCCGGAGCGACGACCGCTGCCGGGCGCGGTCCGGCTGCTGCACCGGCTCCAGGAGGTCGGCATCACCTTCGGCATCGCGACCTCCGGCCGTCGCCCGGAGATCGACGAATCGCTGCGAGCCCTGGAGCTGCCCGACGACGTCACGGTCGTGGAGCGCGGCGACGTCCTGCGGGCGAAGCCCGAGCCGGATCTCTTCCTCGCCTGCGCCGAGCGGCTCGGCATCCGCGCCGCCGACTGCTTCGTCGTCGGCGACGCGGTCTGGGACCTCCTGGCGGCTCGCCGGGCGGGGATGCTCAGCGTGGGCCTTCTCTCCGGCGGCTACGGCGCGGACGAGCTTGGACGGGCCGGCGCCTTCCGGGTCTATCGCGACGCTGCCGAGCTGGACGAGTCCCTCGACGAGCTCGGCCTGCTCCCCTGAGCGTCCCGACGCCGGCCGTCACTCGATTCGATAGGCGACGTCCACGGTCACGGCGATCTGCAGGCTGCCCGCCTGGATCGGCGTCTGGACCGCGTCCGCGCGGGGCGCCGTGGCCGCGTACGGGATCGGGCTCGGGACGGGGGCCGACGTCTCGGTGATGGAGGCGACCCCGACGATGGAGACCCCGGCCGCTCCGGCCAGCGCGTCGGCCCTGGCCCGGGCATCGGCGATGGCGGCGATGCGGGCCTGGCGCTCGGCCGCGGACGGATCGCCGACGCGGAGGTCGACGCCGTCGACGGTGGTCGCCCCGGCGGCCACCGCGTCGTCGACGACCACGCCCAGCCGGGTGAGGTCGCGGACCGTCGCGGCGACCTCGTTCTGCATCAGGTAGCCGATCAGGCGCGGCGCGCCGGCGGCCGAGTAGTCGTACTGCGGCTGGAGCGAGAGCGAGACCGTCTGGACGTCCGCCTCCGCCAGGCCGTCCCTCCGTAACGCCGCCAGCACGGCGGTCATCGCGACCGCGGCGTCGGACCGGGCGGCCGCGGCCGTCGGCCGCTGGGCGCGCACCCCCAGCCGGACGTCGGCCACATCGGGAGCCCGGGTGACGCTGCCGGTGCCCGTCACGTCGATCGTGTCGACCGCGGCCGTCGTGGCGGCGGGCAGAGCCCGGGCCGCCGAGGGGGCGAAATATGGGGCGACCGCGGCCACGAGCAGGGCGCCGGCCGCGAGGCCGGCCAGGAAGCGCCGGGCCGGCTGATCGAGCAACGGGGTGGAGGCGGGCATCTGCGGGTCCTCGCTGGGAGAGACCGCCATCCGGGGCGGCCGGTGGCCCAAAGACGCCACCCTGCACGCGCCGGTTCCGCGGCCGGCCTCCCCGGACCGCGGCGCCGAACGGCCTGGCGCACGCTCAGGCGCGGACGGCGGGCGCCTCCGCGCGACGCGCCGGCGCCGCTCGGACCGGGCGCAGGTAGAGCGCCAGGATCGTGGCCAGGTAGACCGCGTAGACGAGCAGCGTGGCCGCCTCCGGCGCTGCGCTGTAGCCGACGATCGCGCGCAGGAACTCGCCGACGCCCGCCGTGTCAGGGAGGACGCCCGCGAGGTTGAAGACCGGCTGGGCCTCGACGCCGATCGCGCCGACTTCGACCAGCTCGTGGATCGCCCGGCTCAGCAATCCCGCGGCGATGAAGACGAGGGCGATGCCCGTCCAGCGGAAGAACGAGCCGAGGTTGACCCGCCGGCTGCCGTGATAGAAGCCGACCCCGAGGAACGCCGCGATCAGCAGGCCCACCGCCGCGCCCGCCAGCACGCTCCCGGCGCCGCCGGCGGCACTCTGGGCGGCCGCCGTCGCCTGGCCGACCAGGAAGACGCTGGCCTCCAGCCCCTCGCGGATGACGGACGTGAAGGCCAGGGCCGCCAGGCCCCAGGCCCCGCCGTCCCCCAGCGTCCGGTCGATCCTCTGCAGGAGCTCGCCCTTGATGCTGCCCGCCTGGCGCCGCATCCAGAAAAGCATCCAGGTGACGATCGCCGCGGCGAGAAGCATCGTCCCGCCCTCGAACAGCTGCTCGTACGGCGGCCGCAGGTCGCCGACCGTCGCGAACAGCAGGATCCCGGCCAGGACCGCCGCCGCGATGGCGAGGGCCGTTCCGAGCCAGATCCGCGGGAAGAGGCGGGCGTTGCCGGTCCGGGCCAGGTAGGCGAGCACGATGCTCACGACCAACGCGGCCTCCACACCCTCCCGCAACCCGGTCACGAGGCCGCTGACGAAGGCGCCTGCGTCGATCACTCGCTCTCCTTCGGAACCGTGCCCGCTCCGTCGGGCACGCGCCATGCTAGGTCAGTGCCGGCCCGTGGTCAAACGCACCTGACCTGCGAATACAGGGATACCTGAGCAGGCCGCCCGACTCCCGCCCGGCTCCGGAGCGCCCCCGCCCCGCCCCCCGATCCGGCCGTCGGCCGGCCGATCCCCCGTCCGCCGGCCCATCCGCAATCTTTCTGCAAGACGCCGGCGGCCCGCGGCGGGACCGAGCGACGCCTCGCCGGCGATGCTCGCCGGGTGACGCCGCCGAGTCCGCTGCCCCGACGCCGACCCCGCCGCTCACGCGGGGTGCGGGCGGTCCTCCTCTTCCGCGGCAGTCGGACCCCAAGCCGGCAGCGGCGGGGCCGGGGCCTCGGGACGGTGGTGGCGACGCTCCTGGCCGTCAGCGCGATCGTCGCGGTCGTCGGCGCGAGCAGCGTGGCCGTCGCGGCCGTCGCCACCCTCGACGCACTCCAGGCCGGACTCCCGACCCCGTCGCGGCTGACCCAGCTGACCTACCCCGAGCCGACCGTCGTCTACGACCGGACCGGCAAGGTCAAGCTGGCCACCTTCGGCAGCGAGCGCCGGACGGTCCTGACCTTCGAGCAGATCCCCCACCTGGTGACCGACGCCACTGTCGCCACCGAGGACCACACCTTCTGGACGAACGCCGGCTTCGACCCGCTGGCGATCCTGTCGGCGGCGGCCCAGGACGTCGCCAGCGGGTCGATCGCCCGGGGCGCGTCGACGATCACCCAGCAGCTCGTCCGCGCGCGGCTGCTGCCGGCCTCGGTGGTGGCGCCCGGTGCCAACCAGTACGTCCGCAAGGCGAAGGAGATCGTGCAGGCCGCCCGCGTCACGGCAGCGTTTCCCGGCCAGGCGGGCAAGGAGCTGATCATCACCGCCTACCTGAACCAGATCTTCTACGGCCACGAGGCCTACGGGATCGCGGCGGCCGCCCGGACCTACTTCGGCGTGACCGACCTGTCGAAGCTGACGCTCTCGCAGGTGGCCCTCCTGGTCGGGCTGCCCAAGGCCCCCACGACGCTCGACCCCTTCCTCTACGCCAAGCCTGACGCGCAGGGCCGGCTGGTCGTGCCCCCCGGCTCGCCGCCCGTCCAGCGCCGCGACTTTGTCCTCGCCGAGCTGGCCAGCTCGTCGAGCGGAACCCGCTGGACGCGCCTCACAGCGGCCCAGGTCGCCGCCGCCGAGGCCCAGCCGGTGATCCTGAACCCGCCGCCGACGGCTCCCATGGTGGCCCCCCAGTTCGACCTCCAGGTGCGCAACCAGCTGGTCCAGATCCTGGGCAGCGTCCAGGCCCTCGACGCCGGCGGCTACCGGGTCATCACGACGCTCGACACCCGGGCCCAGCAGCTGGCCGAGAAGTGGGTCTATGCGGCGGCCGTCCTGCCGAACCTGCCGGTCGCCCAGATGAACGCCCAGATCGCGGCGCTCAAGATCCCGGCCTCGGAAGCCTGGTGGATCCGCGCCCTTCGCGGCCGCGACCCGCACGACGGCGCGCTGGTGGCGCTCGACTACCGCACCGGCGACGTCCTGGCCTACGTCGGCAGCGCCGGCTACTACCTCAGCAACCTGGCCGGCCCCAAGTTCGATCCCCAGTTCGACGTCGCCGGGGTCGGCTACCGGCAGCCCGGCTCGGCCTGGAAGCCGGTCATGTACTCGACCGGCTTCGAGGACCGGGTCTTCACCCCTGGGACGCTGCTGATGGATGTCTCGACCCCGTTCAGCTCGACCTGGACCCCGCACGACGCCGATCTCGTCGAACGCGGGCCGGTCCTGCTCCGCCAGGGCCTCGAGTACTCGCTCAACGTGCCGGCCATCCGCGCCTACGCGCGGGTCGGCGCGGCCGCCGTCGAGAAGACCGCGGCCGGCTTCGGGATCACGTTCCCGGGCGGCCCGCAGGAGTTCACCGGGGCCGGGCTGACGGCGGCCATCGGGACCGTGGAGGTCCGCTTGATCGACCTGCTCGGCGCCTACGGTGGCCTCGCCGACGGCGGCCTCTACCACCCGACCCGGATGATCCTCGAGATCGACGGACCGAACGGCAACGTCGTCTACCGGGCCCCGCAGTCGCAGGGACGGCAGGTCGTGACCCCGCAGGCGGCCTTCCTGACCGACAACATCCTCGAGGCGAACACCGACCCGTCGCAGAACCTGGTCTGGGGGCCGATGTTCCACCTGGACAACGGGCCGGGCGGTCAGCGGCGGCCGGCCGCTCTCAAGACCGGCACGACGGACGGCACGCGCGACCTCTCGGCCTACGGCTTCCTGGCCCCACCGGCCGACCCGACGGCACCCGCCCTGGCGGTGGGCGTCTGGATGGGCAACAGCGACCACTCCAACCTGGGCGGCGTCGCCTTCGGCGCCGATGGGCCGGCCCGGGTCTGGCACGCCTTCCTGAACGAGTACACGAACGGCTGGCCGCTGGCCGACTGGACGCCCCCCTCGGGGGTGGTCAGGACGACCATCGACGCCTTCTCCGGCGGCGCGCCCGGGCCCTGGACGCGGCAGACGACCCGGGAATGGTTCATCGACGGAACCCAGCCGGGCTCACCCGGGGCCATCGACCCGCCGGGCCTCCTCTACCTCGACTGCGGCGGGACCTGGTACGTGAACCCGGCCGGGGCCGAGCCGGGCGCCCCGGCCTCCTGGGTCGCCGCGGACGCCGACTGGGCCCGGCGGGCCGAACGCGGCGTGGGGGTCCCCAGCGGCGTCGGAACGGTGACCGGCTACCTCTACGGTCGATCGAGCTGGGGTGGGCCGGTGGCGACCGACTGCGCGGCGGTCCCGAGCCCGACACCCTCACCGACGGCCTCCCCGTCCCCCCCGTCATCTCCGGCTCCCTCGTCGTCGCCGGGGGCGACCCCAACCCCGCTGCCGAGCCTGCCGCCGGGCCCACCCGGCCGGCCGACGCCCACCCCGCCGCCGGCTCTTCCCGTCCAGTCGGCACCGAGCCCGGTCTCCGGCGGACGTCGCCCGAGGCGGCGGCGCGCTCCGGCCGACGGCCGGCGCTCCGGCGGCCCGTGAGCCGGCCGACCGGGCCCGGCGGCGCGCGCGCCGCCGACGAAGAGCAGGCAGCCAGGTGCAAGGCGGCTGCAACGGGAAGGCCCGACGGCGAGAGCCCGGCCTTCAGTCCCGCGGTGGCCTACTCGTCCCGGCGAGGGGAGCGGCGACTGGCCGGCGCCGGCAAACGGGAGGAGGCGGGGATCGATGCCCCAGCAGCTCGCGCACGCTGACGAGACGGCCGGGCCGGGAAGGCTTCCCGGCCACCACGCGGATCAACTCCGCCTGGTGGATGCCATGCCCCAGATCGTCTGGACCTCCCGGCCCGACGGCGCCCGCGACTCCTGCAACCGGCGCTGGTTCGAGTACACGGGCCTGACGTTCGGCGCCTCGGTCGGCCGCGGTTGGGAGCAGGCGGTCCATCCCGACGACCTGGCCGCCTGCGCCGAACGATGGAGCCGCTCCGCCCGGACCGGGGAGCCTCACGAGATCGAGTACCGACTGCGGCGCCACGACGGCGTCTACCGCTGGCACCTGGACCGGGCCGTCCCCACCCGGGACGACCAGGACCGCATCGTCGGCTGGATCGGCACCGCCACCGACATCGACGATCGGAAGCGAGCCGAGACCAGGCTCCGCCTCCTCGACCAGGTCAGCCGAGAGCTCGCCTCCTCGCTCGACTACGAGGAGACCCTCGCGGCCGTCGCCCGGCTGGCCGTCCCGGCGATCGCCGACTGGTGCACCGTGGACCTCCTCGACGACACGGGCGCCGTCCAGCTCGTCGCCGTCGCCCACGTGGATCCCGATCGGGTCCGCCTGGCCGAGCAGTTCCGGCGCCGCCATCCGGTGGACCTTGCCGCTCCCTTCGGGCTGCCGGCCGTCCTGCGGACGGGCCGCCCGGAGCTGACGGCGGCGATCGCCGACGAGCTCCTCGTCGCGGTCGCGGCCGGTGACGACGAGCTGCTCCGCCTGGCCCGGGAGCTCGGGCTGCGCGCCAGCATGTGCGTGCCGCTGGTGACCGCCGGGCGGATCGTCGGCGGCCTGACCTTCGTCTCCGCCGAGTCGGGCCGGAGCTTCGGTCCGGCCGACCTGGCGCTGGCGGAGGATCTCGCCCGGCGGGCCGCGGTCGCCATCGAGAACGCCCGCCTCCACCGCAGCGTGGCCCGCCTCGAATGGGCGGTCGACGCCGCCCTCGACGGCGTGCAGATGATCGACCCGCAGGACCTCCGTTTCACCTACGCCAGCCAGGGAGCCCTCGACCAGCTCGGCTATGCCCGGGACGAGCTGGAGTCGCTGGCGGTCCACGAGGTCGCCCGCGACCTGGACGAGGGAGCCTTCCGGACCGTGGTGGCGCCGCTGATCCAGGGCTCCATCCAGTCGCGGCGGATCGTGGCGCGCCTCCGTCGCCGCGACGGGACGGAGTTCCCGGCCGAGATGGTGCTCCAGTACGCCCCCCTGCTGCCTGAGGGTGGGCGCCTGGTCGCGGTGGTCCGCGACGTCACGGAGCAGATGGAGATCCGGGTCCGCCTGGAGCGCCTCGCCCGCTCCGAGCGGATGCGCGCGGCCGAGGTGGACGCCGTGCTCCGGGCGATGGGCGATGCGGTCCTCGTCGTGGAGGCCGACGGCGCCGTCAGCCTCAGCAATCCGGCCGCCCGGTCGCTCCTCGGTGAGGCCTCGGTGACCGACTACGGCGCCCTGGCCGGGCTCTTCGACGACCCGGAGCATCGACTGCCGCCCGCGGGCGGCAGCGCTCGCCGGGCGCCGGTGGAGCTCCACCTGAAAGGGCCGCCGCCGCGCCTGGTCGAGGTTGCCGGCTACCCGATCGTGGTGGACTGGCCGGCCGGGGAACCGGCTCCGGGCGCGCCACAGACCCTCCTGGTCATGCGGGACGTGACGGAGGCCCGCGCGGCCGGCATCATGCAGGAGGCCTTCATCGGCGTCCTCTCCCACGAGTTGCGCACGCCGGTCACCACGATCTACGGTGCCTCCAAGGTCCTGGCCCGCGGCGAGGAGCGGCTGTCCGAGGCGACGCGCCGTGACGTCCACCACGACATCGAGGCCGAGGCCGACCGGCTCTATCGGCTGGTGGAGGACCTCCTGGTCCTCGCCCGATTCGACGGTCAGCGGCTGACGCTCGGCGACGAACCGGTGCTGTTGCAGCGCCTGGTGCCCGGGGTCGTCGCCTCGGAGAAGGCTCGCTGGCCATTGGCCCGACTCAGGCTGGAGGCACCGCCCGGCCTGCCGACCGTCCGGGCCGACCCGACCTACACCGAGCAGGTCCTGCGCAACCTCCTCACCAATGCCGCCAAGTACGGCCCGCCGAATGCCGAGATCCGGATCGTGCTGGAGGGCAGCGGGGACGAGGTCCTGGTCCGGGTCCTCGACGAGGGGCCGGGCTTTCCCGCCGAGAAG
>JAJYJO010000071.1 GCA_021789435.1 Chloroflexota bacterium | reverse complement strand
AACGCCCGAAGCGTCGCCCACCGGGGGGATCGCGATGGCGGTTGGGCGACCGCCGACGTGGAGATCAGCTGTCCGTCAGCGTGGAGGTCGCTGTCCGCCTACGGGGAGATTGGCATGTCCGCTGTCACCATTGACGGCTCACTGTGGGTTCCCAGTCGCGAGGGCGGAGAGCGCCGAACTTGGAATGAGGCGCCGGCGCCCGACCTTGACGGACCGCAGCCGGCCTGAGCTGAGCAGTGCGTAGATCGTGGTGCGGCCGACACCGCCCAGCAGTTGCCTCGCCTCCTCGACGCCGAGAAGACGGTCCGGAGCCTCGGCCGACGGCGCCTGCGCCCGGATGGCAGCCAGGATCGCACCGGCGAGTTGGTCGAGAGCCGCGCGGATCGCGGCCTCGCCCTCCGCATCTCCTCTCATCGAGCTGCGCGCGCCAGGCGCCGGAGCGCCTCCCGCCGGCCGCGTTCATACGCCGCTTGGGCTGGGTCGCTATTCCGGTCGGCCGGCCGCGCGAGCGCGAGGTCGGCGACGAGGGCTACCAGCCGTGGATCATGGAGTACCGCGAGGACACGTTGGCCTTCCGGATCGGAGATCGTGATGCGCCACATGCCCTTCAAGGGCAGCAAGAGCAGCTTTCATAACAGCCTAACCCGCCAACTTCTTCTTGAAGGCGACCCGGGCGCGGGATCGGTTCATCCGCACGGCGGCGACCGTCATCCCAAGCTCGGTTGCGACCTCGGCGTCACTCCAACCCTCGGCTGTCAGAAGGAGGATCCTGCGCTGGCGCTCAGGCAGCGTGTCGAGCAGACGCAGATCTAGGCGAGCCTCTACGGCGCGAGCGGGGTCTATGCCGCCAGGTTCAGTCTCAAGCAACGAGCGTGCGTCTTCGTCGCCGGTGTCGAGCGAGGCGTGCTTGGTCCGCGCCCGTGATGAGTTGATGCCATGCCCGAAGGCGTCCGCCTCCAGCTCGTTGAGAGCGGCCTCGAAGAGTTGAGCCCGCCGGCTCCGCGACGACGGGTGATCCAACTTGGCGTCGGGCTCCTCAGCTACGACGCGGATCGTGCGTTTGGCAGGATCGAGCTCGACAACCATCCAAGAGCGGAGCGGCCAGCCGTCGTCCTCCAATGCCGACTGCGAGGCCAGGTAGGTGGCAACGCCCGCAGCGATCGCCGCGTCCGCGTCCGGCCCGAGCTGTTCGCGCGCCCTGTCCGCGCGCGAGCCCGCACCCCTGATCTTCGACCTGGTGATGGCTCGCGCTAGGCGGGTGCGGCGTTCGTAGAAGAGCGCAATGAGGCCGGTCCAGTCGTACGCGACGAGGATTCGCGGCAGCGGCTCGCGACGGACTGCCAGGGCAGCCCAAGACAGAGTCCCCGGCGGCGCTTTGAGGACGCGCGGCGGAGCGACGAGTATCTCTCCGAGCGCCAGCAGCGCGTCGTCAGCGAGAGCGAGCGCGGCGCCTTCCCTGGCCACGGTCGGCGCTTCCTCGAGCGCGAGAGCCGACCAGGTAATCGAGTTCAACCCGGCGGCGAGCTCATCGGCGAGGCCGCGGAACATCGCCTCGGTGGCCGTCATCGGAAGTCGGTCGATACGCCCGGGCCCAGAGCGTGCCTCGCGGCTACCCACCGTTGGACTCCAGCAGTGCGCGGTCCATCGCTGCGGCGGCCTCGAGCCGGAGCTGCGGGACCACGGCAGCGTAGTGGGCGGCGGTGATCGCGACGCTGGCGTGGCCGAGCCACTCGCTGATGACGGCGAGTGGCACCCCTTCGGCCAGCATCATGGTCGCCGCACTATGGCGCAGGTCATGGAACGGCAGGGACGGGATCCCGGCCGTGGATCGCGCTCGGCGGAACGCGGCCGAGACAGTGAACGGGCGTAGCGGCCGGCCGACGGCATCGGTGAACACGATGCCGTCGCGGTTCTGCCAGGCCGTTCCGGCCGCCTCGCGCGCCGCATCCTGCCGCTCCTGCTGGCGGCGGAGTGCGTTGCGGGCGAGGGCAGGCAGCGGGATCGTCCGCCGCGAGCGAGCCGACTTGGGCTGCGCAAGCGCATAGCCGCCATCGTGGGTCAGAGCGAGCGACTGGCGAACCGTCAGGGTCACCCCATCCGGGCCAAGGTCGGCCCACGAAAGCCCGAGCAGCTCGCCGAGCCGGAGCCCGGTCGAGACGGCCAGGGCGAAGATCGGTCCGTACTCGTCATCCGCCGTCGCCGCGAGGAGGCGCCGCACGTCCGGAGCGGACAGGTAGGCGACCGGCCGGTGCGGCACGTAGGGCGGTCGAGCATCGCCGGCCGCGTTGCGACCCACGAGCACATCCCGGACGGCATCGGAGAGCGCCCGCCTGAGCGTCGCCCGGATGTGCAGCACGGTGCGCGGTGAGATGGCGCCCGCGGGCCGACCACGCTCCCCAGGACGCTGCGGGCGGCCGGAGGCGAGGAAGGCGGCGAGGGCCCGCTCTACGTCTGGCGGCTTCAACCGAGCGAGGGTCACGCGGCCGAGCGCGGGCGCCAGGTAGCAGCGGACGTGCATCTCGCGCGAGCGCCACGTCGCGGGCCGGACGCGGACACGCTCCCGCTCGATCCATTCGGCCAGGTAGTCAGCAACGGTCAGGGTCTGGCCGGCTGGGGCGATCGTGCCGAGCCGCAGCTCACGGCGGAGGGCGTCGAGCCTGTCGCGGGCCTCCCCGGAGGTCGGGGCCGAGACGATGCGCCGGTGTCGGGTGCCATCGGGTTCGGTCCAAGTCACGGCGCCGCGCCAGCGCCGACCGTCGGCGCTCTGGTAGACGCTGCCCTCGCCCGCCGATCGATGGCGGTTCGGTGGGGCGGTAGACTTGGCCACGGTGGCGATCCTCCGTTGCAGGAGCGCCCCTGACGGCCTCCGGTTTGCCCCGGGGGCCGTCGCGCTTGTCCGCTATTGTACGCCCGTTGCTACCCTGTTGCTACCCAACAGGACTACGCCACGCGCCGCCCCAGGGCCGTATCGTGCGTGAAATCGTGGTGGGGGAGGCTGGATTCGAACCAGCGACACGGGGTGTATAAGACCCCTGCTCTCACCGCTGAGCTACTCCCCCGCCGGGCCGATGCTACACCCGGCCCGGGGCCCGTCTCGGGGAGGCGCCGGCAGCGCGGCAGGCCCGCCCGCGGCAGCTCGTCCGCCCCGCCGGGAGTCGGCGGCGGCCCCCCGACGGCGGCGGCTCGCCGCCCGGTCAGGCCACCGAGCGCAGGTCGGTCGCCCGGCCGCCCAGCAGGCGGACCGCCACGAGCACGGCAAAGGCGGCCACCGCCAGCATCGCCGAGGCGGCGATCGCCGCGTCCAGTGCCCCGCCCTGGAACTCGGCGTAGACGACGAGCGGCAGCGTCTGGGTCCGGCCGGCGATGTTGCCGGCGAACATGATCGTGGCCCCGAACTCGCCGAGGGAGCGGGCCCAGGCCATGACGATCCCCGACGCGAGGTACGGAGCCGCCAGGGGCACGGTCACCCAGCGCAGGACGGCCGCCTCGCCGGCCCCGTCGACGCGCGCGGCGTCCTCCGCCGCCGGGTCGACCGCGGCCAGGCCCGCCCTGGCGGACCGCACGAAGAGCGGCGCGCTGACGAACGTCTGGGCCAGGATCACGGCCCCGGTCGTGAACGGGATGGCCACGCCCAGGGCGTCGAGCGAGCCGCCCAGGAGACCCTCGCGGCCGAAGACGAGCAGGAGGGCCAGGCCGGCCACCGACGGCGGGAGGACCACCGGCAGGTCGACCAGGGTCTCGAGGAGCGCCGCTCCCCGGGGCGGCCGGCGGGCCAGCAGGTGGGCGAACGGGAAGCCGAGGGCCACCGTCAGCACCAGGCTGGCGGCGGTGGTTGCCAGGCTGAGGCCCAGGGCCCCGAGCACGGCCGGGGCGGCGATCGCGCGTCCCAGGGCGCCGCCCAGGGCGGCCCGCACGACCAGGACCACGACCGGCAGGCCCAGGAAGAGGCCCAGCAGAGCGGCCGGTCCGGCCATCCCCCAGCGGTCGAAGGCCGGCAGGCCGGTTCGCCGCCCGGCCAGGCCGGCCGGGACGGCCGGACGAGCGGCAGGGAGTCTCACGCCGGCGGCCGGAAGCCGAGGCGGCCGAGCACCGCCTGCCCCGCCGGCCCGGCGAGCCAGGCCAGGAAGGCCGCCGCCGCGGCCCGGTGAGCCGAGCCCTGGAGAACCACCCCCGCGTAGACGGCCGGGACATTGGCGGCGGCCGGGATCGCGATCGTCCGCAGATCGTGGGCGGCTCGCGCGTCGGTCACGTAGACGATGGCGGCGTCGGCCTCGCCGAGCTCGACCTTCGCCAGGACGGAGCCGACGTCCTCCTCTCGCGAGACGACATTCGCGGCCACCCGGGCGGCGAAGTCGGCCGGATAGCCCGGCTGGCGGGCGAGGTTCGCCAGGGCGGCGTCCGCGTACTTCGCGATGGGTACCGCGGGGCCCGCGGTGACGACCCGCACGCCCGGCCTGGCCAGGTCGAGCGGGCTGGTGATGCCGGCCGGATTCGCTGCCGGCACTACCACGGTCAGCGAGTTGCCGGCGAAATCGACCGCCGGACCGGCGGCCAGGCCGTCGGTGACCACCTGCCGGGCGTTGGCGGTGTCCGCCGAGAGGAAGAGGTCTGCCGGCGCTCCCTGCTCGATCTGGACCCGCAGCGCCGAGGAGGCACCGAGTGAGACGACGATCGAAACGCCCGGCTGAACCAGGCGGTAGGCGGCCGCCGCGTCCTGGGTGGCCTGCTTGAGCGACGCCGCGGCGAAGACGACCAGCTGGACCGGGGCGGGAGAAGCGGCCGAGCCGCGCGGGGCGGCGGCGCCGGGAGCCGCACAGGCGCCCACGAGAACCGGCAGGGCCACCGCCAGGGCGATGACGACGGCCATCGGCCGCGCGGCTGCGCTCGGCCGGCGGTTCACGAACGGCCCACTCTCGGGGAGGGGATCTCCACGATGACGCTGGTCGCCTTGACGACGCAGACCGCCTCATCCCCGACCGCCAGCCCCAGCTCGTCGACCGCCTCCGCCGTCATCAGGCTGACCAGCCGGTGCGGGCCGGCCTGCACCTCCACCACGGCCGCGACGCCGTCCCGTTCGAGCCGGGTCACCACGCCCTCGAAGCGGTTGCGGGCGGATTGGGCCACGATCGGGCGCGTCGGCCGGTCCCGCTGCAGCGCCAGGAGACGGGCGACCTCCGACAGCGGCACCCGGCGCTGGCCACCACCGGACCGGCGGGTCAGGATCCGGCCGGTCTCTTCCCAGCGGCGGAGCGTGTCGACGGAGACGCCCAGCATCTCCGCCGCCCGGCCCAGCCGAACCTCGCCACGGCCGTCCATCTCCACCATAGCTGGGTATGGTGGCCTAATCGCCGTGTCTTGTCTAGGTATTGAGGGCCTGGCGTGACCGCCGTCTCCCGGCGGCCACTGGACCTGCGGGGGCCGGGTCGGATCCTGCGCGGTCGGCGGCGTCCGCCCGCGGGGCGGGCCGCCTCGCGGGGTGCCGCCCGACGAAGCCGGACCGGGAGCGAGCTACGTGCTGCGGCCGCCGAAGAGCCGGGAGGCGATCCGGCGAAAGCCGGCCCCCTGCGCCGCGACGCCGATCCCACCGCCGGCGACGCGTTGCCCGCCCGGTTCGCCGGCCGACGGAGCGAGGTGGGAACCGGTGGAAAGGCTGTCGGCCGGGGCGGCCGCCCCGCCGTAGAAAGCCTCGACCATCTGGCTCCAGGCCGCGGCGCGGGGGCCCGTGGATCTCGCCGCCACGGCGGCCGCCGCCCGCTCCTCGTCGGTCCGCTCGGCCTCGATCGGCAGATCGTCGAGATCGAGCGGCCGGGCCGGCGGGGCCGCGGGCCGCGGAGGCCGGGCGTAGGCGGGAGCACCGTAGAGGATCGGGAGCGCGACGTGCTGTTCGGTCTCGGTGGCCACGCCAGCCTCGCTCGGGTCGCGCGGCGGAAGATGCCGCTCGCGCTGCGGATGATAGCCTCGCCAGAGTACCGTGGAATAGGACGAAGGGACTACCCGCCGCGCGTCCTCCGTGGCGAGAAGTGGTGCCAACCGGAACCGCTGGGCGCGAGGCCGACCTCGCCGGGAGGTGCGCGGTGCGACGCTGGAACGGGTGGGGCGAGGAGTCGATCGTCGATGCCCTTCCGGCGGCGGCCGTCGCCTACCTCGAGCGAGCCGTCGGCCGCGGCACGCCCCCCGCCGACGCGACCCTGGAAGCGGCGCTCGCGTCGGTCCCGCCGTCGCGCCTGCCCGCCCACCGGCTGGTCTCCGCCGACCCGTCGGCGCGGCTGCGCCACGCTCGCGGCCAGAGCTTCCCGGACTGGGTGGCGCTCCGCAGCGGGCGCCTGGGGGCGCTGCCCGACGGCGTGGCCACCCCGACCTCGGCCGGCGAGGTGCGCGACCTCCTCGACTACGCGAGGGGGGCCGGCGCACGAGTTATCCCCTGGGGCGGGGGCACGAGCGTCGTCGGCGGTGTCACTCCGCCGCCCGGCGAGGGGCCGGTCCTGACGGTCGACCTCGCCCGCCTCGCCGGCCTGCGCCGCTTCGACGAGACGAGCGGCCTGGCCTCCTTCGGAGCGGGGACGGCCGGGCCGGACGTGGAGGCGCAGCTCCGGGCCCGCGGCTGGACCCTCGGCCACTATCCCCAGTCGTTCGAGCAGTCGACGGTGGGAGGCTGGGTCGCGACGCGCTCCTCCGGCCAGCAGTCCCTGGGCTACGGCCGGATCGAGGCTCTCTTCGCCGGAGGCAGGCTCGAATCGCCGGCCGGGACCCTGGAGCTGCCACCGCATCCTGCCTCCGCCGCCGGCCCGGACCTTCGCCAGCTGGTGCTCGGCTCGGAGGGCAGGCTGGGCGTCCTGACCGAGGCGACCCTGCGGGCGACGCCCCTGCCCGAGCGGGAGCGCTTCCCGGCCGCCTTCCTGCCCTCCTTCGAGGCCGCCCTGGAGGCCGTCCGCGAGCTGGCCCGAGCCCGCCTTCCGCTCTCCATGATCCGGCTGTCGACGCCGGTCGAGACGGAGACCACCCTCGCCCTGGCTGGCCACGAGCACGCCATCGGGCTGCTGCGACGCTACCTCCGGGCTCGGGGCGTCGCCCGGGGCCGCTGCATGCTCCTCCTGGCCCTGACCGGCCGGCGCCGGCCGGTCGCCGTCGCCGCGGCCGAGGCACTGGCGATCGTCGCCCGTCACGGCGGAGTGAGTGCGACCGGGCTCTTCGGCCGGCAATGGCAGGCGAGTCGTTTCCGGACGCCGTACCTGCGGAACACGCTCTGGGAGGCCGGCTACGCCGCCGACACCGTGGAGACGGCGGTCGACTGGTCGGCCGTGCCGGCCCTGGCCGCGGCCATCGCCCGCGCGCTCCGCGGCGGCCTGCTGGCGGACGGCGAGCGAGTCCACGCCTTCACGCACCTGTCGCATGTCTACCCCTCGGGCTCCAGCCTCTACACGAGCTTCCTCTGGCGGCTGTCCGGCGACCCGGAGGTGGACCTCGACCGCTGGCGCCGCCTCAAGAGGGGGACGAGCCTGGCGATCGTGGCGGCGGGCGGCACGATCAGCCACCAGCACGGCGTTGGCGCCGATCATGCCCCCTACCTCGCGGCCGAGAAGGGCGGGCTCGGAATGGCGGCCCTCGGCGACCTCCTCCGGCGCTTCGACCCGGACGGCCTGATGAACCCCGGCGTCCTCCTCCGGCGCTTCGACCCGGACGGCCTGATGAACCCCGGCGTCCTGCTGCCGGCGGAGGTGTCCCGATGAGCGCAGCGACGGGCGGCGGTATCTCCAGCGCCCCACCGACTGCCGGGCCTGCGGCGTGGCCGCACGACTGGCGCGAGCAGCGCTGGGCGGCGATCGGCGGACCCTGGGACGTGCTGATCGTGGGCGGCGGAATCACCGGGGCCGGGATCCTGCGGGCGGCGGCGCGGGAGGGCCTGCGGGCCCTCCTCGTCGAGCGCGACGACTTCGCGTCCGGCACCAGCAGCCGCTCGTCCAAGCTGGTCCACGGCGGCCTGCGCTACCTGGCATCCGGCCAGCCCAGGGTCACCTACGAGTCGGTTCGCGAGCGCGAGCGGCTGCTTCGCGAGCTGCCCGGCCTGGTGGAGCGGATCGGCTTCCTGATGCCCACCTATCGAGGAGATCATCCGGGCCGGCTGGCCTACGCCCTGGGCCTCACCCTTTACGACCTGCTGGCGGGCGGCCGGACCCGGCACCGTCACTACGACCGCGCGGCTTTCGAGCTGCTGGCGCCGCACCTGGCGACGGAAGGGCTGCGGGGCGGCTACCGCTACGACGACGCCCGGACGGACGATGCCCGGCTGACGCTGCGGACCGTCCTGGAGGCCGTGGCCGGCGGCGGGGCGGCGGTCAACCGGGTGGCCGCCGAAGGACTGCTGCGGGACGCGCGGGGCGAGGTGGTGGGCGTCGACCTTCGCGACCTCACGACCGAGCGGACCGCCGAGGCACGGGCCGGCATCGTGGTCAACGCCACCGGCGCCTGGGCCGACCGGCTGCGGGGCGAGGTGGGCGCCGCGCCGCGCATCCGCCCGCTCCGGGGCAGCCACCTGGTCTTCCCCGCCTGGCGGCTGCCGGTCGCCCAGGCGATCAGCTTCCTGCACCCCGAGGACCGGCGGCCGGTCTTCGTCATCCCCTGGGAGGGGGCCACGGTCTACGGGACGACCGACGTTGACAGCCCGCTCGACGCGGAACCCGCCGTCTCGGCCGACGAGGCCGGCTACCTGATGGCCGGCCTCGAGGCGCGCTTCCCGTCGCTCGACCTGCGGCTGGACGACGCGCTCTCGTCGATCGCCGGCGTCCGGCCCGTCATCGGTTCCGGCAAGGCGGACCCGTCGCGGGAGTCGCGGGACCATGTCGTCTGGCAGGAACGCGGCCTGCTGACCGTCACGGGCGGGAAGCTCACCACGTTCGAGCTGATCGCCCGCGACGCCCTGCGGGCCATCGAGCGGTGGCTGCGCGCCGCCCGGTCTCCGGCCGGGCCCGGTGCGACGGTGGCCCGGGAGCAGTCGGGCGCGCCGGGGGAGCCGCCCGCGGCGGCTGGTGAGCTCGGGGGGCTGGACCCGGTTGCCCGGCAGCGCCTGGTCGGCCGTTATGGCGGCGCGGCCACGGACCTCGTGGCGGCCGCCGCGCCGGACGAGCTGGAGGCCGTCCCGGGCACGCCGACACTCTGGGCGGAGCTCCGCTGGGCGGCCCGGGCCGAGGGCGTGGTCCACCTCGACGACCTGCTGCTGCGACGGGTCCGGCTGGGGCTCCTGCTGCCGGAGGGGGGGCGGGCGGAGCTGACCAGGGTCCGCGCCATCGCCGGGCCGGAGCTGGGCTGGGACGATGCCCGCTGGGTGGCGGAAGAGGCGGCCTACACCGCGCTCTGGCGGCGCCAGCACGGCCTGCCGGGCGCGGCAGCGGCGGCGGCAGGGGCAGCGGAGCGCGACCGACCATGAGTGGCGACCGGCTGCTGGCGATCGACTGCGGCACCCAGAGCGTCCGGGCCCTCCTGTTCGATCCGCGGGGCGAGCTGCTGGCCCGGGCCCGCGTCCCGCTGGTGCCCTACGTCTCTCCGGAGCCCGGCTGGGCCGAGCACGACGCGGACGATTACTGGGAGAGGACCGCGGAGGCCTGCCGGCGCCTGCTGGCCGAGCCGGGGGTGGACCCGTCGTCGATCGCGGGCCTGGCCCTGACGACGCAGCGTTCCACCATCGTCAATGTCGACGCCGCCGGCCAGCCGCTGCGCCCGGCGATCGTCTGGCTCGATCGCCGCCGGACCGAGGGCCTGCCGCCGATCGGCGGGCTGCGGGGCCTCGCCTTCCGTCTGGCCGGCGTGGCCGGGACGCTCGCCCGATTCCAGGCCGAGGCCGAGGCGAACTGGATCCGCACCCGGCAGCCGGAGGTGTGGGCGGCCACCCACAAGCTGCTGCTGCTGTCGGGCTTCCTGACGCACCGGCTGACCGGGCGCTTCATCGATTCGGTCGCCTGCCAGGTCGGCTACCTGCCCTTCGACTACCGGCGCCTGCGCTGGATGGCGCCCGGCAGCTGGTGGTGGCAGCTGCTGCCGATGGACCCCGCCCTCCTGCCGGACCTGGCGCCGCCGGGGGCGCTGCTCGGTCACCTGACGGCCGGGGCGGCCACCGCGACCGGGCTGCCGGCCGGCCTGCCGGTCGTCGCCGCGGCCGCCGACAAGGCCTGCGAGGTGCTGGGCTCCGGCGCCCTCGAGCCGCACGTCGGCTGCCTCTCGTACGGCACCACGGCCACGGTGAACGTGACCGAGCGCCGCTACGTCGAGCCCTATCGCTTCCTGCCACCCTATCCGGCGGCCATCCCCGGCGCGCATGCCCTGGAGATCGAGATCTACCGCGGCTACTGGATGGTCTCCTGGTTCCGCGGCGAGTTCGGGCTGGCCGAGGAGCAGCGGGCTGCCGCCCTCGGCGTCGCGCCGGAGACGCTCTTCGACGACCTGCTGCGGGCGGCGCCGCCGGGCTCGATGGGCCTGGTCCTGCAGCCCTACTGGTCGCCGGGCGCCCACGTCCCGGGGCCGGAGGCCAAGGGCGCGATCATCGGCTTCGGGGACGTCCACACGAGGGCCCACCTCTACCGCTCGATCCTGGAGGGGCTGGGCTATGCGCTCCGCGAGGGGAAGGAGCAGCTGGAGCGGCGGACGAGGGTCCCGATCACCGAGCTGCGGGTCTCGGGGGGCGGCTCGCAGTCGGACGGGGCGCTGCAGCTGACGGCCGACATCTTCGGCCTGCCGGCCGGGCGGCCCCACACCTTCGAGACGTCTGGGCTCGGGGCGGCCATCGACCTGGCCGTCGGCCTGGGACTCCACCCCTCGTTCGAGGCGGCCGTGCCGGCCATGACGCGGCTGGCGACGACGTTCGAGCCGGACCCGGCCGCCCAGCGCCTCTACGACGAGCTCTACCGCCGGGTCTACCGGCGCCTCTACCCTCTGCTGCGGCCGCTCTACGAGGAGATCCGGGACGTGACCGGCTATCCGGCCGGCTGAGACCCGCGGCGGCGCGGCGGGGGGAACGGCGGACGGAACCGTGGCCGTGGCCGCGGTGTTGGCCGTGGCGGACAGAGCCGCTACAACTGGAGCAGGAGCGGCTTCAGGACCTGGATCGCGACCACCAGCACCAGGTAGGCGATGGGCAGGGCGGCGAAGAAGCCGAGCGCCGCACTCCAGCCGCTGCGGGCGCCATGACCCGGGACGCCGGTCGGCTGGAGCACCACGAGGTAAGTGATCCCGCTGCCGGCCACCACCACCAGCAGGACGTAGACGGCCGCGGCGAGGGGCCGGAGATCCCCGCCGGGCAGGCTCACCCCGCGACTGAGGGCCAGGTCATAGACCAGGTAGGCCAGGCCGAGGATGACGGCCACCGCGAGATCCGAGATGACGGCCCGCAGGACCGGCGGCGGCGGGTTGCGGAGCTGGCGCCAGCGCACCTCCAGCCACGATCGCCGGCGGACCCGCCGGCGATCGTGCGGGGCGTCCCCGCGTGCCGGCGGCAGGCCGCTCACTGCTCGCCCGGGCCCAGGATCGTCAGGCGGCGGCGCGGCGGCAGCGTCTCCGGCGTGTGGCCGGCCAGCTCCGCCACGCCGTCGCGCAGCCGCTCCAGCTCCGCCTCCGTGTTGAAGAAGGCGACGGCGATCCGCAGCGCGTCCAGCCCAGGGACCGGGCGCAGCAGGGCGAAGGTCCGCCGGCCGAGCTCCTCGGCGGCCGCCCTCGCCTCCCAGCCCGCGATCCGGAAGGTGACCAGGCCGGCCGGCGTCCCCGGCGGGGTCAGCACGGCCACGCCCGGCACGTCGCGCAGCAGGTCCGCGGCCCGGCCGGCGAGGTGGCGCGCCCGCTCGTGCGCCCAGGGCAGGCCGACGTACATCGAGAGCCAGCCGCAGCTGCGGGCGAGGCCGACGACCGAAGGTCGGTGGTAGCCCCCCGCCTCGAAACGGCGCGCATCGGGCCAGAGCTCGCCCGCCGCCACGGACGGGTCGAACGAGGCGAAGCTCCCGAGGCCGGTGAACGCCGGGCGGAGGCGCTCGGCCGCGACCGGCGAGACCCACAGCCCGCCGGTCCCATCCGGACCCAGCAGCCAGCGCTCGCCGGCGACGGCGTAGAGGTCGGCGCCGAGCTCCCGGACCTCCACCGGGATGGCGCCGGCGGCCTGGCCGCCGTCCACCAGCAGCAGCGCGCCGTGCGCGTGGGCCAGGTCGGCGAGACGGCGGACCGGCAGGACGGCTCCGGTCGCGGCGTCCACGTGCGGCACGGCCACGAGCCGCGTGCCCGGGCGGATGGCCGCCTCCACCGCCGCCAGGATCCCCTCCGGGTCTGCGCCGTCACCCGCTCGCGCCACGGTGACGACGACGCCGAGCCGCTCGCGCAGCGACCAGAGCGCCCCGGCCCCCGCCTCCGGGCCGAGCGGGGTGGTCACGGCCCCGTCGCCCGGGCGCCAGGCGACGGCCCAGGCGCCGGCGCTCATCGCCCCGGCCAGGCCGTGGGTCAGGGCGATCTCGTCGGGCGAGGCACGGAGGACGGCCGCCAGGGCCGCCCGCGCCTCCAGCAGCCGGACCTGCAGCTCCTCGTCCGCATCCGCCCCCACGCGCCCGACGCGCAGCTCCCAGTCCTGCACCTCGGCCATCGCCCGCGCCGTCTCGGCGGGCAGGGGTCCGCGGGTGGCCGTGTCCAGGTAGATCCCGGCGGCCGTCGCGGGCAGTGCCTCGCGGACGGCGGCGACCTTCTGGTCGTCGGGCAGGAAGGGGGAAACCACGGGTCCGTATGATACGGCCGGGCCGTGCGCCGGCTCGCGGGCCGGGGCCGGGAGCCCGTCAGGGCCGCGACCGGCGCCGGGCCGGAGCTTCGGGCCGTCCGGCCCGACCGGCCGCGGCAGCGGGAGGCAGGTCAATGGCAACCATCGGCCACGTCCGCCCGGAGCTGCTGGCCTCCACTGAATGGCTGGCGGAGAACCTGGGTCGCCCCGAGGTCCGGGTGGTGGACCTGCGCTGGCGACCGGACGGCAGCGGCCGGGCGGTCCACGCGGCGGGCCACATTCCCGGCGCGGCCTACGTGGACTGGTCGACCGAGCTCGTCGACCCGGACCCCGAGGCCGGCACCTGCCTGCTGGCGGGACCGGAGCAGATCGGCCGATCCTTCAGCCGGGCCGGCGTGGGCGACGGGGCGACGGTCGTCCTCTACGACGACACGGCCAGCCTCTTCGCCGCCCGGGCCTGGTGGACGCTGCGGACCTACGGCTTCGACGCGGCTCGCATCCTCGACGGCGGATTCGTGGCCTGGACCGAGCAGGACCGCCCGCTCTCCGGGGCCACGGGCGAGCCCACGTTGCGCACGTTCACGCCCCGCCACCAGCTGCGGACACGCCTGACGACGTCGGATGTCCGGGCGCTCCTCGGCGCGGGCGATGTCCAGCTCCTCGACGCGCGGGCGCCGGCCGAGTACCGCGGCTTCGAGGGCAACACGCGCCGCCTGGGCCACATCCCGGGGGCGTTCAACATCCCGGTCGCCACCACGACCGAGCCGCTGAGCCAGCGGTTCCGGGGCGGCGAGGAGCTGCGATCGATGCTCGCCAGGGCCAACGTGGTGCGCGGCCGGCGGATGGTCTGCTACGACGGCTCGGGCATCGGCGCGGCAAAGCTCGCCTTCGTCCTGACCCTGATGGGCCACGACGACGTGGCCGTCTACGACGGTGGCTGGGCCGAGTGGGGCAACCGGCTGGACCTGCCGGTCGACCGCTGAGGCCGGACCTTCAACCCCCGCGCAAGGCGGCGCTGCGGCCCAGCCCCTCCCAGGGGTCGACCTCCTGGAACGGCGTCAGGATCTGCGCCCGGCCGTGGTTGACGGCCACCATCGCCGCCGTCTGGCGGGCCTCGCCGACCGTGTCCGACCAGTAGGCGGCGTCCGTGACGGGGAGGAAGCGGCCGGTCAGCTCGTCCAGCGCGTCCCGAAGGTCGCGCTCGGGGAGCAGGTGGATGTGGCCGATCACCTTGAAGGGCGGGATCGAGATCAGGGCCCGCTCCTGGATCTTGGGCGTCCGCAGCTCCGGCAGCGGGGCGACCGGGAGATCGGCGACGGCGAAGAGGACGGCGCCGAGGTTGACCTGGGCGTAGTCCGCCTGGTGGGCAAGGTCGCGCGAGCCGAACTCGTCGTAGCTCGCCTCCTCGACCACGATGAAGGACCGGTCGCCCTGGTTCAGCAGGTCGGTGATCCGGCGCTGGCGCGTCCGGGCGTGGCCCCGGACGACATAGGCGTCGGTGTAGAGGGTGATCTCGATCGTCTGTTCGGCGAGCGGCTGGAACATGGCCACAGGATAGCGGCGCCGCCGGCCCGCAGGAAGGCGCCGGGGA
>JAJYJO010000070.1 GCA_021789435.1 Chloroflexota bacterium | reverse complement strand
GCCGCCCCGCCGCCCCCCGCCGGCCCGCTCCCGGTTCCGGAGCCCGGCCTCTGGGACGCGGACCCGACCCTCTCGGCCCGGGGTCCGGCGGCCGACGCGCGCGCCGCGCTGGAGGCCGGCCGCGGGGCTCTCGCCCTCGGCGACCATGCCACGGCCGCTCTCCAACTCGCCGTAACGCTGCGGCTGGCACCCGACCTGGCGCCGGCCGTCCTCGACGTGATCGGGGAGACGCCCGGTCCCGGTCCCGGCCTCGGCCTCGTGCGCGGTGACGCACTCCGGCTCCTCGGCGAGGAATGGGATGCCCGGCGCGCCTACGCCTCGGTGGCCGCGCTCCTCCAAGCAACTCGCGCCGGCATCGCCCCGGCGTCCGAGCCGGCTCAGGGGGCGCCGAGGTCGCCAGCCGACGGAGCGGACTCGCCGGGCGACGGCCCGATATCGCCAAGCCAGGGCGCGGGGTCGCCCGCCCAGGGCCCGAGGTCCCCCGGCAACCGCCCGAGAACCACCGGGCGGTGAGACGGGACCCGCCGGCAGGCCTGACGGAGGAGAGTTGCCGTGCGTATGCGGCTCACCGCATAGCCGTCGACGGTTGCCCACCAGCGGGATCTCGGGGCCCGATATGCGGTGACTCGCGTAGGCGGCTGCACCGGCTCCATCCCGGCTCCTCCCGGCTCTTCCGGCGCGGCCATGGCGGCCTGCGGCGCAGGCGCCGTCCGGTCGTGCGGCACGGGGCCCGGTAGACTGCGCGAGCCAAGCATTGACACGTGAGGGTAACCGCGCGGTGACCGAACGAACCCTGGTCCTGGTCAAGCCCGACGCCGTCCAGCGCCTCCTGGTCGGCCGCATCCTGGGGCGCTTCGAGGAGCGCGGTCTCAAGATCGTCGGCCTCAAGCTCGTGCAGGTGGATCGCGACCTGGCGGAGCGTCACTACGCCGTCCACCGCGACAGGCCCTTCTTCCCGGGCCTGGTCGCCTTCATCACCTCCGGTCCGCTCGTGGCGGCCGCGCTGGAGGGACCCGGGGCGATCGCGATGGTCCGAGCGATGGTCGGCGCCACCCGGCCACCGGAGGCGGCCCCGGGGACGATCCGGGGCGACCTGGCCATCGAGACCGGCCAGAACCTGATCCATGCCTCCGACGCGCCGGAGACGGCGATCGCCGAGCTCGCCCTCTGGTTCCGGCCTGAGGAGCTGGTCGCGTACGGGCGGGATCTGGATCGCTGGCTGGTGGGCCCGTCCACCTGAGCAACCACCCCCGGCCACACGGCGGTGGGAGACGCCCGCCTCCGCCGTCAGGGGGTCGGCAGCGGCAGTGGGACGAACGACGGCCCGACTGCGGGGCCGCCCGGCGACGCGGTCGGGCTGGACGGCTGCGGGCCGGCTGACGCCGCGGCCGGCGAGGACGACGGGATCGGCAGCTCCCCGGCCGCCGGCCCGACGTCGAACCCGCCCGCAGCCACGGCCAGGCCGGTCAGCGCCAGGGCCAGGACGAGGGCGGCCGCCGCCGGTGCCCGGTTCAGCCTCCACGCCTCTGTCGTCGCGGCCGCCAGCCGGCGAGCCCCGGCCGGCACGAAGCGACCCGGGCCCGCGCCGACCGCGACCCGGGTCTCCTCCGCGGAAGAGGGGCGCAGCGCGGGCAGGCGGAGCTGCCAGGGCGCCCCGCGGCCCGTCTCCGGTTCGGGGCGGGCGAGCCCGATCGCGACCAGGCGCCCGTAGTAGGCGAGGGAGGCCAGGCCCCCCAGGAAGACGATGCTGCGGAAGGGATCGTCGAGGGCCAGCCGGACAAGGGCCCAGCGGGCCTCGAAGACCGGCAGGCCCGGCCAGCCGACCGTGGCCAGGGCGATCGCCACGAGGGCGACCCCGAGAAGCGGCGAAGCGCGCAGCCAGCCCCGGAGATCGGCCACGCGGCCGGTTCCGAAGGCGTGGCGCAGCGCGACCGACCAGCCGGCGAAGGCGCTCTTCACGACCACGAAGACGAGCAGCCAGGTGCGGGCCGGCTCCCAGCCGGACAGGTCGAAGGCCGCCAGCGCCAGCAGGCCGAAGCCGGCGTCCTGGACCACCGAGTAGGCCACGATCTGCTCGAGGTCGTCCTGGAGCCAGGTCCCCAGCGCGCCGAGCATCAGGCTCGTCGCTCCGACGGCGATGGCCAGCTGGCGTTCCGCCTCGAAGCTGGCCCAGAGCGAGGCGACCGAGCCGCGCTCCCAGTCCAACCCGACGAGCAGCAGCCCTACCGGGAGCCAGGCGAGCAGCAGCGGCAGGGCCAGGCGCGGCGCGGCCGCGGCCAGGCGGGCCGCCCAGGCGTGGAACGGGAAGACACCGCTCCGGAGAGCCAGCCCGGTCGCGACCGCCAGGTAGGCGAGCCCGAGCCCGGCCGACGGCGCCACTCCCGGCGTCGAGGGCCCGGCCAGCCAGGCCACGGCCGGGAGGACGAGGATGGCGGCGACCCCGGCGACCCGCAGCTCGCGGCGGGCAGCCTCGACACCGGCCGCGGAGGGGGTCGCACGGAACGACGCGAGGAGCCCGCCCGCGCCGGCCCCCAGGGCCGCCGGGAAGGCGACCAGCGGATCCTGGGCGGTCAGCGCGACGGCCAGCCCGCCGACGGCCACCAGCGTCACGACGGGCAGGCTCCCGGGCCGCATCGCTCCCGGATCGTCCTCACCGCCGACGGCCAGGCCGATGAGCGAGAGGCCGAGACCGGAGGCCGCGCCGAGGACCAGGAAGAGGCGGCCGAAGGGCGTCAGGGCGAGGACGCTGCCGCCAACCTCGAACGAGCTGCCGGGGGCCGCCGCGATCCCGAGCGCGACCGTGACCATGAGCCCGACGATCCCGATCGCCGTGGCCAGCCGCCGCCTGGTTCCGACCAGGAGGCCGAAAGCCGCCAGGGCGAGCGGGACCGCGATCAGCGGCAGCGGGGTCACGATCGGGTGGACGGGGACGCGGAGGCCGCGTCGGTCCCGGCGTGATCCCGTGCCCGGTGGGCCTCGACGCGGAAGGCGTCCACGGCTGGCGCGCCACGCGCCGCGGACGCGAGGGCCGCCAGGCCGCCCATCAGGGCGACGAAGAGGAGGCTCGTGATGAGCTGTTCGAGCGGACCGGGCGTCCCGTCGAGAGCCGCCCGGAGCAGGGTGGCCGCGTCCACTAGGAGCGCCAGGCCGATGCCGAGCCGGAAGGTGTCGCGGCCGCTCACCAGCGGGGCGACGGCCAGGACCGCCAGGGCCAGGCCGGCGGCCGTGGCCGCCGCCGGGCCCCGCGGGGCGAGTCCCAGCCCGTGCGCCTCGTAGCCGACCACGGCCGCCGTCGCGGCGAAGAGCGCCTCGGCGGGCCAGCCGAAGGGCGTCGATGCCGTGGCCCGCTCCGCGTCCCGCAGGACGAGCCAGGGCAGCCAGACGGCCAGGATCGCGCCGAGCAGGCGGGCCGCGAGGGGCAGCGGCGCCGGGAACGGGTCCGCCAGCAGGGGAGAGACGAGCAGGCTCACTGCCAGTCCCAGGATCGACAGCCGCGGGTCCGGGACGGAGACGGCGAGGACGGCTCCCGCGAGGACGAGGAGCCCGAGGGCCGCGAGCAGGGGGCTCATGGGGTCGCGGCGCGCAGCTCCGGGTAGGTGGGCGTGTTCAGGATGCCGAACGTTCCGATCGGCCAGTAGCGCAGCCAGGCCCGACCGATGACGCTTGAGAGCGGGATCGGGCCGAAGACCCGGGAGTCCGCCGAGTTCTCCCGATGGTCGCCCATCACGAACAGGTCGCCGGGCGGGACCACCCAGCTGTTCTGGTCGCCGCTCACCGTCGTCGGCTGGCCGTCGTAGGTGTAGGGCTCGTCGAGCTGCACGCCGTTGACGTAGACGTGAGCGTTCTTGATCTCGATGCGGTCGCCGCCCAGGCCGATCACCCGCTTGATGAAGGGTTCGTTCTGCGCCTGGACCCACTCCGGGGGTGGGTTGAAGACGATGATGTCACCGCGCTTGTAGCCGTCGAAGCGGGGCGTCAGCTTGTCGACCAGAACGTACTGGTCGGGCATCAGAGTGTGCTCCATCGACATCTGCTGGACGCGATAAGGCTGGGCGACGAAGTTCTGGATGACCAGGAAGATGACGAGGGTCAGAACGAGGGTCTCGACGACCTCGAACACGCATCCCAGGGGGCGTGAGTTCACAAGTCCCGGAGTATAGGGGCTGTGCTATCGTCCTGCGGCGTGAGCCTCCCCGACCCGTCCCTCTGAGCGATGGGCCGAGCGATCCGGATCGCCAGCCCCCTCGTCGCGCTCGCGATCCTGGGCGTCATCCTCTACAACGCGACGCTTGTCGATCGCGTCCCGCCGGCCGTCCAGTCGGTCTACCTGGGTCTCTCGGTGCCCGGCAACGACCGCCTCGGCCAGACGCTCACGACGATCGATATCCGCTTCACCAAGCCGGTCCGGACCGGCACCGTCGAGCGCCGCTTCTCGATCACCCCGGCAGTCGCCGGGACCTGGAGCTGGGAAGGGCAGCGGGTGGCGATCTTCACCCCGTCACACAAGCTTCCGGCCGCCACCAAGTTCAGCGTCACCCTCCAGCCCGGCTTCGAGGACCTGGTCGGCAACGTGGCCGGCTCCGGGATCCAGGCCTGGACCTTCAGCACCGTCGGGCCGCCCGCCATCGTCACGATCAGCCCGCGGAACGGCAGCCAGGAGGTGCCGGTCGACACGGCCATCCGGATCACCTTCGACCGCCTGATGGACACGCCCTCGGTGACCGCCGCCGTCAGCCTGTCGCCGGCGGTCGGCTACGCCGTGGCCTGGAGCGGGCCCACGCTCACGCTCACGCCGTCGCAGCCGCTCGCCTTCGACACGACCTACACCCTGACCATCGGAGCGGACGCGGCCGACACGGACGGGACCCACCTGCCCGAGACGTCGATCAGCTTCACCACCGTGCCGACGGGACTCGTCGCCCTGTCGGTCGTTCCCGCCCCCAACGTCTCGGGGATCAGTGTCCGCTCGCCGATCGCGGTCTTCTTCGACGGCGCGATCGACCCGGCCTCGATCGCCGGCGCGCTCGACTTCACGCCGCCGGTCGCCGGCGCCGTGCGGGTCGCGACTCTCCCGGACGACAGCAGCCCACAGAACGCGAGTGCGACCCCGGCCGCGGCCGCGGCCGGCCGTATCCTCCTGTTCGAGCCGAGCCAGCCCCTCGCCGCCCACACGACCTACACCGTGACGCTGCGCCCGGTCGTCCACCGGCCCGGGCAGCCGAACCAGGTCGGGGCCGGCGAATCGTGGACCTTCACCACCGGCCAGGCTTCCCAGAGCGCCCAGAACCAGGTCGCCTTCATCTCCGGCCGGAGCGGCGTCCCCAACGTCTGGCTCATGAACGCCGACGGCACCAACGCGCGGCAGCTGACCTCCGAGCTGGTCCCGGTGACCGGCTTCGACTTCAGCCCGGACGGTGGGAGCGTGGCCTACGCCGCCGGAGGAGTGGTCAAGCGGATGCGCATGGACGGCAGCGACCTGACGGTCATGACCTCCGGCGGGCGGTTCGAGTACGACCCGGTCTACACGCCCGACGGGAACGGCCTGATCGTGGCCCGCCGCGCGGCCGACGGCTCCGACCAGGGCTACTGGGAGGTGCCACTCCTGGCCGGGGGGGCGGAACGACAGGTCGTCCCGGACGGGGCGCCGCCGCTCGGATCGGTGAACCTCGGCGGCGACGGCCTGGTGCCCTCGCCCGGGCTTCCTGCCTGGGCCGACCGGTCCGCCTTCAGCAGCGACGGCCGATACCTCCTGCTCGTCGGGGGCGACGGCACGGTGCGCCTGGTCGACCTGGGCCAATCGGGCGCCGACACTCCCCCGACGCCGGTCGTCACCACCCTCCCGCTCGTCGCGGATGGAAGCCCGACCTGGTCGGTTCACGACGCGGCCTTCGAAGTCGTGGCGCAGGCGGAGGGAAGCTCGTCGAGCGCCGTCTACGCGATTCGCCCCGGTTCCGTGCCGCAGCGCGGGATCCAGGCGGTCGGGCAGGTCGCGGTCTCCGGCGACGGCCACCTGGCGATCCTCCAGGCCACCACCAGCGGCGCCGCCCAGCTGGCCTACGCGTCGGGCAACGGGGCGACGGTGGTCCTGGCCGCCAGCCCGGACTTCGACGCCCGCTCGCCCGCTTTCGCCCCGGACGGGAGCGCCATCCTGTTCGCCCGCGTCCTGGCCGGGGCACGGACGACGTCGGCCGGGATCTGGCTCGTGAATCCCGACGGCTCGGGTCTGCGCCAGCTCGCCCCGGACGGCGCCTACCCGCTCTGGCTGCCCTGACCGGGGGCGGTCCGGCGCGGCTGCCGTGGAGCGCCGGGGCGCCGCCGCCGTCGAGCGCCCCGGCGGCCACTTCCCGGTCGGTGGGGCAGCGGCCGCAGCGCGCCGACACCGTGCCCACTGCATAAACCGCCGGCCTTCCGCCGTTTGACCCTCCCGCGAGCGGGTTGTTACACTCCGCCCGGCCTGAGAGGTTTCCGGCCCCGTGCGCCAAGGGGCCCGTCTCCTGCCGCCGTCCGCCCGTTGGCCGTCGCCGGGCGTGTCCTGATCACCCGAGGTCCCAGGGAAGGAGTCGCTGAGCCGAATGGACCCCACCGCACTCGAGTGGATCATCCCGATCTCGGGAGTGCTGACCGTCCTCTTCGCGATCTACACCGCTCGTCAGGTCCTGGCCAAGGATCCGGGAACGCCCGAGATGCAACAGGTCGCGGGGACGATCTTCGAGGGGGCGGTCGCCTTCATCCGGCGCCAGTACACGACCATCGCGGCGCTGGCCCTGGTGGCGGCGGTGATCATCGGCGTCGTGATCAGCGCCTTCGAGACCAAGCAGGTGGCCGACACCGACATCTACGGCGTCGACCTGGGCATCCGCACCGCGATCGCCTTCCTGGTCGGGGCGGCCTGCTCCATGGCCTCCGGCATCATCGGCATGTACGTCAGCGTGCGCTCGAACACGCGGGTCGCCTCGGCCGCCCGCCGGAGCCTGGTCGAGTCGGTCCAGATCGGGATGCACGGTGGGGCCGTCTCCGGCTTTCTCGTGGTCGCCCTCTCGCTGCTGGGCGTCTGGTCGATGTTCGTCCTCTACGGCGGCTTCGACCACCCGAACCAGGCCCCGTTCCTGATCGTCGGCTACGGCTTCGGCGCCTCCTTCGTGGCGCTCTTCGCCCAGCTTGGCGGCGGCATCTACACCAAGGCCGCCGACGTGGGCTCCGACCTGGTGGGCAAGGTCGAGGTTGGGATCCCCGAGGACGACCCGCGCAACGCGGCGGTGATCGCGGACCTCGTCGGCGACAACGTCGGCGACTGCGCCGGCCGCGGCGCGGACCTCTTCGAGTCGACCGCGGCCGAGAACATCGGGGCGATGATCCTGGGGGTCGGCGTCTACGCGGTGGCGCTCAAGGCCGGCTGGCCGCACCCGGAGGCCTGGATCTTCTTCCCGCTCGTCGTCCGGGCCTTCGGGCTGCTGGCGACGATCGTCTCGATGTTCTTCATCCGCGGCCGCGAGGATGAGAACCCGATGAACATCCTCAACCGCGGCTACTGGGTGACGACGCTGCTGAGCGTGGCCGGCCTGGCCATAGTCACCAACGGCATGATGCAGACGACCGGGGCCCAGGGAGCCAACGGGTTCCCCGCCTGGATCTATTTCTTCGGGGCCGGCGTGGTCGGCCTGGCGACCAGCATCGTCTTCGTCTACATCACCCAGTACTACACGGCCGGCTCGTTCCGGCCGGTTCGGGAGATCGCCGAGGCGTCGCGGACCGGCCCGGCCACCAACATCATCGCGGGCACCGCCGTCGGCTACGAGACGACCTTCGTGACGGCCGTCACGATCGGCGCCGCCCTCCTGCTCAGCCACTGGCTGGGCTCCCAGGCGAACCTCCTCGACAGCAACGGCAACAACGTGGGCGGCATCTTCGGCACCGCCGTGGCGACGATGGGCATGCTGATGACCTGCGCCTACATCCTGGCCATGGACACCTTCGGGCCGATCACCGACAACGCGGGCGGGATCGCCGAGTTCAGCCGCGCCGAACGGGGCGCGCGCGAGATCACCGACAACCTGGACGCGGTGGGCAACACGACCAAGGCCCTCACCAAGGGCTACGCGGTCGCCTCAGCCTCGCTGGCCGCCTTCCTGCTCTTCTCGGCCTACATCGACAAGGTCAACCTGATCCTGAGCCGGAGCGGCCGACCCCTGATGACCTCGGTCGACCTGGAGAATATCGGCGTCTTCGTGGCCGCCTTTCTGGGCGCCATGCTGGCCTACTTCTTCAGCTCGCTCGCCATCCGGGCGGTGGGGCGAGCGGCCGGCGCCATCATCGTCGAAGTCCGCCGGCAGTTCCGCGAGATGCCCGGGATCATGGACTACACGACCCGGCCGGACTACGCCCGCGTCGTCGACATCACCACCCGGGCCGCACTTCGGGAGATGATCGCCCCCGGCCTGGTCGCCGTCGGCACACCCGTCGTGGTCGGCCTCCTGCTCGGCTACCAGGCCGCGGCCGGCCTGCTGATGGTCGGCACGATCGCCGGCGTCCTCCTGGCGACCGTCCTGAACAACGGTGGCGGTGCCTGGGACAACGCCAAGAAGTACATCGAGGCCGGCCACCTGCTGGACGCGGACGGCAAGCCGATCGGCAAGAAGACCGACGCCCACGCGGCGGCGGTCGTCGGCGACACGGTGGGCGACCCGTTCAAGGACACCGCCGGACCGTCGCTGCACGTCCTGGTCAAGCTGCTGGCGACGATCACCCTGGTCCTCGCGCCGATCTTCATCCGCTAGTCGCGGCGGTCCGCGGCCCGTCGCGCTCGCGCGGCCGGCCGCTGCCTGCCCCATCCGCCGGCCGGCCACCCGCGCCGACCGGCGCCCCGACCATGGACGGAGGCTGCGGTGAACCTGATCCTCCAGGCGATCGTCATGGGCGTCGTCCAGGGCCTGGCCGAGTTCCTGCCCATCTCGAGCACGGGGCACCTGATCCTGGTGCCCGAGATGCTCGGCTGGCACGACCCGTTCATCGACTCGCTCGCCTTCAGCGTGATGCTCCACGTCGGCACGCTGGTGGCCCTGATCGTCTACTTCTGGCGGGACTGGCTGCGGCTGATCCCGGCCGGCCTGGCCGCCATCCGCGACCGGTCCTTCCGGGGCGATCGGGACCGCCGGCTGGCCTGGCTCATCCTGGTGACGGTCATCCCCGGCGGCGTCATCGGGGCGCTCTTCAACGACTACTTCGAGACGAACGTCCGCGCCGCCGGCACCGTCGCCCTGACGCTGGTGGTGGGGGCGGCGATCCTGTGGCTGGCCGAGCGCTGGGGCCGCCGCGACCGGGCGATGGGCGCCCTGGGCTTCCGCGGCGCCTTCGGTATCGGCGCGGCCCAGGCGCTGGCCCTGTTCCCGGGCATCAGCCGCTCCGGGATCAGCATCGCCGCGGGCCTCTTCGCCGGCCTCGACCGGGAGTCGGCCGCCCGCTTCAGCTTCCTGATGTCGGCGCCGATCATCGCCGGCGCGGCCGCGTTCGAGGGTCGGAAGCTGTTCACGCACGAGGCGGGCGTCACGCCGCACGTCTCGCTCCTGGTGGCCGGAATCCTGGCGGCGCTGGTCTCCGGGATGCTGGCGATCCGCTTCCTCCTCGGCTACGTCCGCCGCCATCCCCTCGACCTGTTCATCGTCTACCGCGTCGTCGCGGCGGCGGTGATCGTGGTCTGGCTGCTCCGCCAGCCCTGAGTCGGCCGGCCGCCCGATGGAGGTGATGAAGCAGCTCCGCCAGCGGGCCATCCGGGACCTGCTGGCGCTGCGGCCCATCCGGACCCAGCAGGAGCTCGCCGCGGCGCTCCGCGAGCGCGGCTTCCGGGCCACCCAGGCGACGATCAGCCGCGACGTGGCCGAGATGGGCCTGGTCAAGGTCGGCCGCGACGGGCTCCAGGCCTACGCGCTCCCGCCCCGCCGCGGCGAGGCGGAGCCGTCCGGCGAGGAGCGCCTGCGCAGCCTGCTCCATGACCTGCCGATCGAGGTGCGCGAGGCCGGCCAGCTGCTCGTGATCCGAACCTTGCCGGGCTCGGCTCACGCCATCGCCTCGGCCCTCGACCGCTGCGGCTGGAGCGAGGTCGCCGGCAGCATCGCCGGCGACGACACCCTCTTCGTCGCCCTGGCCGACCGGGCCGGCCTGCTGCGGGTCCGCCGCCGCCTGCTCCGGCTCGCCGAGTAGGCGGGGCAGCCGCTGCGGCCTGTCGCGCGGCGGCCAACGGCGGGGCTCCCCCGGCGCCACGGGCCGGCTTCTGCCGGTGGTCACGACCGCGCGCCGCGTCGCGATCGCGCCGGCCGCCGACGAACACCGGCCGCTGACTTTGACACGCCCGCGGGGGGCGGCTAGGATACGCGCCGGCCGAACTTCAGGGCCCGACCGATGCCGACCGGCGTCCCGGGAACCTGGAGTTCTTTCCTTTAGCTGGACCCATGGCACCGCCCAATGCCGCGCATCGGGCGGACCGAACGATCCCGGCCCCGCCGGATCCGCCAGACAGGGGCGCGCCCACCGTGAACAACAAGCCGACCTACGTTTCCGCCGAAGGACTCTCCAAGCTCAAGGCCGAGCTGGAGGAGATGGTCAACGTCCGCCGGGCCGAGGTCGCCGCCCGGATCCACGATGCCAAGGAACACGGTGACCTGGCCGAGAACGCCGAGTACGAGGACGCCAAAAACGAGCAGGCCTTCGTCGAGGGCCGGATCCAGACGCTCGAGGCCCTCATCAAGAACGCGACGGTCATCGACAACAACCACGCGACCGATCACGTCCAGATCGGCTCGACGGTCGAAGTCGACGGGACCGACGGTCCGGAGCGCTTCGTCATCGTCGGCTCGACCGAGGCCAACCCGCGCGAGGGCAGGATCTCCAACGAATCGCCCGTCGGGCGCGCCCTTCTCGGCAAGAAGAAGGGCGAGAAGGTGGTCGTCCGGGTGCCCGCCGGCGACTTCACCTACAAGATCGTCAGCATCAGCTAGGAGATCCGGCGGACCGCGTCCCCCAGGCCCCGCCCGGCCGGGACGAGAGGGCGGGGGAGGAGCGAGGCGGCGATGTACTGGGCCGATGAGCTGGCCGCGCAGGCGCGGGGACCGCAGGTCGTCAACGACTCCAAGACGCCCTCGGGAACCGTGCACGTCGGCAGCCTCCGCGGCCCCGTCATCCACGACGCCGTCTGGCGCGCCCTCCGCGAGCGCGGCGTCGAGGCGCGCTTCCTGTACGGCGTGGACGACCTCGACGCGATGGACGCGGCCGCGCTCCTGACGGCGGATTCCGTCGATCGCTTCATGGGAGTCCCGCTGGCCCACGTGCCGCCCCCGCCGGGCAGCTCGGCGGCGAGCTACGCCCGCCATTTCGTCGGCGAGCTCTTCCTGCCCACCTTCCGGCGGCTGGGGATCGAGCCGGAGTTCTACTGGATGAGCGAGGTCTACGGCTCGGGCCGGATGGACCCGTACCTCCGGCTGGCCCTGGACCGGGCCGAACGCGTTCGCGAGATCTACGCCCGGGTCAGCCACGTCGAGAAGCCGGCCGGCTGGCTGCCGGTCCAGGTCATCTGCGAGCAGTGCGGCCGGGTCGGCACCACGATCGCGCTCGACTGGGACGGCCGGACCGTCCGCTACGAGTGCCGCCCCGACTACGTCAGCTGGGCTCACGGCTGCGGCCACGCCGGCCGGGTCGCCCCGTTCGGCGGCCGGGCGACCCTGCCCTGGAACCTGGGCTGGGCGGCCAAGTGGTCTCTCTTCGGGGTGACGATCGAAGGCTGCGGCAAGGACCTCGCGACCGCGGGCGGCTCTCGCGAGCGCTCCGACGCCATCGCCCGCGAGGTCTTCGAGCGGGAGCCACCGCGGAACGTGATGTACGAGTTCCTCAACGTGGGCGGCCGGAAGATGTCCACCTCGAGGGGGACCGGCGCCGCCGCCCACGCCATCGCCGAGGTCGTCCCCGGCGAGCTGCTCCGCTTCCTCTTCCTGCGGCCCCGGCCGCACCAGGCGATCGAGTTCGACCCGGCCGGCGACACCATCCCGCGCCTCTTCGACGAGTTCGACCGGATCGCGGCCGCCACGGCCGGCCGGGAGGTCAAGGGCGAGCTGCCGCCGGACCACGACCGCCTCTTCGCCCATTCGCTGGTGGACCGGTCGGCCGATGCCGCCACCCACGCCGCGGCCTTTCGCCCGACCTTCGGCCACCTGGCGCTCCTCCTCCAGATCCCCGGCGTGGAGATCCCGGCCCGGATGGCAGCCGAGAAGGGCGCGGCGCTGGGCGAGCTCGAGCTGGCGATCCTGGCCGAGCGGACGCGCGCCGCCGCTGCCTGGCTCGCCACGTACGCGCCGGACCGGGCCCGCATCGAGGTCCGGCGCGAGGGTCTGCCCGCCGCCGCGGCCGAGCTCGGCGAGGATCAGCGGGTCTACCTGGGCGCGCTGGCGCTGGCCGCCGAGACCGCCCCGCCGGGCAGCGGCGATGGCTGGCAGGCGCTCCTCTTCGAGGTGGCGAACCGGGCGGCCATCCCGGCCGGCCGGGCCTTCGGCGCCCTGTACGTGGCGTTCCTCGGCCGGACCAACGGGCCCCGGGCCGGCTGGCTCCTCGCCAGTCTGGAACCGGCCTTCGTCGTCGCGCGGCTGCGTGCCGCGGCGGGCTGGCGACCGGGCCCGGCCGGCTGAGCGGGGCACGAGCGGCCCAGGGACCGGTCATTCGCCGGCCAGGCGGATCCGCGGTGGCCTGCGGCAGGTCCGCCCGACGTGTGACACTCAGGCGGATTCGGGGAGTCCCTCGGCGGTCGTGGCGGTCGCCGTCGGTCGATGACGAGGCAGGCACCAGATGAGCATCGGGTTGACGCGGCTCCGCGAGGAGCCGGACCGGGTCCGGCAGGGCGCGATCGACAAGGGCGAGGAGGCCGCGATCGTCGACCGGGCGCTGGAGCTGGACGGCCGGCGGCGGCAGCTGCTGGCCGAGGGCGACGCGCTGAGGGCGGAGCGCAACAGCGCCTCCCGCCGCATCGGCGAGGCCGTGCGCGAAGGCGCCCGGCCGGACGGCCCGGAGGTCGCCGCGCTCAAGCGTGCCTCGAGCGAGGCCGGCGCGCGAATCGCCGCACTCGACGGCGAGCTGGCGACCGTCGGGGCCGAGCTCGACGAGCTCCTCCTGCGGATCCCGAACCCGGCCGATCCGGACGTCCCGGTCGGGGGCGAGGAGGCCAACGAGGTCGTCCGGACCTGGGGCGACCGGCTGCGCCGCGAGGAGCCGACCTGGACTCGGCGGCCCCACTGGGAGGTGGCGGAGCGCCTGGGCATGCTCGACCTGGAGCGCGGAGCCAAGATCACGGGCTCCGGGTTCCCGGTCTACCGCGGCCACGGAGCCGCGCTCCAGCGGGCCCTGATCGACTGGTTCCTGGCGGTTCACACGGGCGAGAACGGGATGACCGAGATCTGGCCGCCGGCCGTTGTGAACGCCGCATCGGCCCGCGGGACCGGCCAGATCCCGGACAAGGAAGAGCTGATGTACGTCGTTCCCCGGGACGACCTGTACCTGGTGCCAACGGCCGAGGTGCCCGTCACGAACCTCCACCGCGACGAGATCTTCGAGGCGGGAAGCCTGCCCGTCCGCTACGCCGCCTACACGCCCTGCTTCCGCCGGGAGGCCGGGGCCGCCGGCAAGGAGACCCGCGGCATCCTCCGCGTCCACCAGTTCGACAAGGTGGAGATGGTCCTCTTCGAGCAGCCCGCCGACTCGCGCGCCGCCCTCGAGTGGCTGACGGAGCGGGGCGAGATCCTCCTCCGGCGGCTGGGCCTGGCCTACCGTGTCCTGCTCCTGGCGACCCGCGAGATGGGCTTCGTCCAGGCCCGCAAGTACGACCTGGAGGTCTGGGCGCCGGGGGTGGAACGCTGGCTCGAGGTCAGCTCCTGCTCCGACTTCGGCGACTACCAGGCGCGCCGGATGGCGATCCGCTACCGCCCGGAGCCCGGCGCGAAGCCGGTCCTGGTCCACACCCTCAACGGCTCCGGTCTGGCCCTGCCGCGGACCGTGGCCGCGATCCTCGAGTCGTACCAGCAGGCCGACGGCTCGCTGGTGGTCCCGGAGGTTCTGCGGCCGTACCTCGGCACCGCCCGGATCGAACCGCCGGCCTGAGAGGCAGACGGCCCGCCCGCCCCCGGCGGCTCCACGCCTGCCCCCGGCGGCTCCACGCCTGCCCCCGGCGGCTCCACGCCCGTCCGGCGGCGGCCCATGCCGGCCGCTTCCGGCACGCAGGTCTGCCCCGCGGCACCCCGCGACCGCCCCCGGGCCGGCCCCGGCACGGTGCGACCCGGGCGCCGGTGACGGATGGCTCTGGCGGCGGTCGAGCGCCGAGCCGGATGATGGAGCGGCCGCGGGGCCGGGGCCATGCCGGCCTCGCCCTGCGGCG
>JAJYJO010000069.1:691-14454 GCA_021789435.1 Chloroflexota bacterium | reverse complement strand
GGAGGAGGTCGAGACCCGGAACCAGGCCGACGCCCTCGCCTACCAGGGCGAGCGAACGCTGCGCGACCTGGGCGACAAGGTCGGATCGGAGGACAAGGCCGAGGCGGAGCGGCGGATCGAGGCGGTCCGTGAAGCGCTAAAGGGGGACGACCTCGAGGCGGTCCGCTCCCGGGCCAATGAGCTGGCCGAGCAGCTCCAGAAGGTCGGTACCGCTGCCTACCAGGCGGCCGGCACGCCGGGCCCGGCGGACGGGCAGGCGCCCGCCGGCGAGGGCCAGCCGGCGGCCGGCGAGGACGAGGCCGTGGAGGGCGAGTTCAAGGAGGTCTGAGTCCGGCGGACTCCGACCGGGCGGACGAGGGTTCACGGGCCGGACGAGTCTTCACGGGCCGGGCGGCGCCGGACCTGGAGTACCATGGCCGCCCATGCCCGCAGCCGCGGACCCGGTGCCCACCGGGCCGCCTCCCACCGTCCCGTCCGGCGCGCCGACCGGGGTTCCGGCCGTCCTCGCCACCGTGCCGGAGCCGCTGATCCGTGCCCGCGGCCTGACCAAGCGGTTCGGCCGCTTCACGGCCGTGGACGCGGTGGACTTCGACGTCGCGCCCGGGGAGGCCTTCGGGTTCCTGGGCCCGAACGGGGCCGGCAAGACCTCCACGATGCGCATGATCGGCTGCGTCTCGCCGGTCACGGCCGGCAGCCTGAGCGTGTTCGGCATGGACCCCCACACCGACGGCGGGCGGATTCGCGCCCGGCTCGGCGTGGTGCCGCAGGCCGACACGCTCGACATGGAGCTGACCGTCCGGGAGAACCTCCTGATCTACGGCCGGTATTTCGACCTGCCGCGCCGGGAGGCGCTGCGCCGGGCCGCGGAGCTGCTGCAGTTCGTCCAGCTTGCGGAGCGGGCCGACGACGAGGTCGAGCCCCTCTCGGGCGGGATGAAGCGGCGCCTGACGATCGCCCGCTCCCTCATCAACGAGCCGGAGCTGCTGCTGCTCGACGAGCCGACAACCGGCCTCGATCCGCAGGCCCGGCACCTGCTCTGGGACCGGCTCTACCGGCTCAAGCAGCGCGGCGTCACGCTGGTCCTGACGACCCACTACATGGACGAGGCGGAGCAGCTCTGCGACCGCCTGGTGGTGATGGACAAGGCCCGCATCGTGGCCGAGGGCTCGCCGCGCGAGCTGATCGAGCGCCACAGCAGCCGCGAGGTGACCGAGCTTCGTTTCGCGCCCGGCGTCCAGGAGTCGCTGGGCGGCCGCCTGGACGGCCTGGCGGACCGGGTCGAGTGGCTGCCGGACCGGGTCCTCCTGTACGCCGCGGACGGTGAGGCGGCCGCCCGGGCCGCCCATGGCCGGGGCATCCGGGCCGAGAGCGTCCTGGTCCGCCGCAGCACGCTGGAGGACGTCTTCCTGCGCCTCACCGGGCGCTCCCTGGTCGAATAGCCGTGGCCCTGCGCGGCGCGCTGCGGATCGTGGAGCACGATGCCATGGTCTACCGCCGGACCTGGCGGGGCGGCATCGTCACGACCATCCTGGGGCCGTTCCTCTTCCTGGCCTCGATGGGTCTCGGGCTGGGTGGCTACGTGGACCGGGGCGGGTCTGCGGCCGTCCTGGGCGGCGTCTCCTACCTGGCCTTCCTGGCCCCGGGCCTGCTGGCCGCACAGGCGATGCAGACGGCCGCGTTCGAGTCCACCTACCCGATCCTCGGCCGCATCCAGTGGGACAAGACCTACCTCGCCGCGCTGGCCACGCCGATCGGCGTGGACGACCTGGTCTGGGGCGAGCTCGGCTGGATCGCCGTCCGGCTGACCTTCGCGTGCGGGATCTTCCTGATCGTGATGGCCGGCTTCGGGGCGGTTCATTCGCCGCTGGCGGTGCTGGACCTGCCGGTAGCGGTCCTGACCGGGCTGGCGTTCGCCGCGCCGATCGTCGCCTTCTCGGCCACCCAGCGGCGCGACTCGGGCTTCAATGCCATCTTCCGCTTCGGCGTCACGCCGCTCTTCCTGTTCAGCGGCACCTTCTTCCCGGTCGACCGGCTGCCGGAGCCCCTGCAGCCCGTGGCCTGGATCACCCCGCTCTACCACGGCGTCGACCTGGCCCGGGCCCTCTCGCTCGGCCGGGTCGATCCGCTGCCGGCGGGCGTCCACCTGGTCGTCCTGGTCGCCTTCGCGGCGGGCGGCGTCGCCCTGGCCCGTGCCGCGTTCCGGCGCCGGCTGCGGGTCTAGGGGGTCCGGACCGATGTCGACCCTGCTCCGGATCGCGCCAGCCCTGCCCTTCCGTTCCGGCCGGGCCGGTCGGCTGGTGGAGCGCAACCTGATGGTCTACCGGCGGACCTGGATGATCATCTTCTCCGGCTTCTTCGAGCCGCTCTTCTACCTGGCCGGCATCGGCTTCGGCATCGGATCGCTGGTTGGCAGCGTGAGCGGGCCCGACGGGAAGGCCATCTCGTACGCGGTCTTCGTGGCCCCGGCGCTCATGGCCAGCGCGGCCATGAACGGGGCGATCTACGACAGCACCTTCAACATCTTCTACAAGCTCAAGTACGCGCGGACCTACGAGGCCGTGCTGACGACGCCGGTCGGGGTGGGGGACGTGGCGGTCGGCGAGGTCGCCTGGGCCCTGATCCGGGGCAGCCTCTACGCGCTGGGCTTCATGGTCGTCGCCCTCGTCCTCGGCCTGGTCCGGTCGCCGCTGGGCCTGCTGGCATTGCCGGCCGCCATGCTGATCGGGTTCGCCTTCGCGGCCGTCGGCATGGCCGCCGCCACGTTCGTGCGGAAGTGGCAGGACTTCGACTTCGTCCAGGTCGTGCTGCTGCCGATGTTCCTCTTCTCCGCCACCTTCTACCCGCTGACGGCCTACCCGGCGGCCCTCCAGGACCTCGTGGCGCTGACACCGCTCTACCGCGGCGTCCACCTGCTGCGGGCGCTCTTCCTGGGTGAACCGGGGCCGGAGCTGCTGGTCGACGTCGCCTACCTGGCGGCGATGGGGCTGGTGGGCGTGACGATCGTCGCCCGGCGCCTGGAGGGGCTGCTCCTGAAATAGGGCGGGGCGGGAGCCTTTCGGCGGGGCGAGCGCCGCGGGGCTGGAACGGCCCGGTGGCGGAGCCCGGCGGCGCGGAACGCTATCCTTCTGGCTCTGGAATGGCGACCGAACGCGACTTCTATTCCATCCTCGGTGTCGAGCGCGGGGCGAGCGACGCGGAGATCAAACGCGCCTTCCGCAAGCTCGCCCAGCAGTGGCACCCGGACGTCAACCGCGACGCCGGCGCGGACGAGCGGTTCAAGGAGATCAACGAGGCCTACCAGGTCCTCTCCGATCCCCAGCAGCGGCAGGCCTACGACATGTTCGGCCGGGCGGGCCTGGGCGGGACCGCCGGCCCGGAGGCCCCCTTCGGCTTCGGCGGTTTCGGCGACCTCTTCGACGCCTTCTTCGGCGGGGCGGCCGGGATGGCCGGAACGGGTGGCCGGCGGCGCCCTCTCACCGGCTCGGACCTCCGCTACGACCTGCGGATCACCTTCGAGGAGGCGGTCCGCGGCGCGGACAAGGAGATCGAGTTCGCGATGCTCGACCGCTGCCCAACCTGTGCCGGGTCGGGTGCCAGGCCCGGTACCTCGACGGTGACGTGTCCCCAGTGCGGAGGTCGCGGCGAGGTCCGGACGGCCCGCCAGACGATGCTCGGCCAGATGATCAACGTGGCCCCCTGCCCGCGCTGCCGCGGCGAAGGGCGGATCGTGGAGACGCCCTGCGAGACCTGCCGCGGCGAGGGCCGGGTCGAGCGCACCAAGAAGCTGCGGGTCACGATCCCGCCCGGCATCGACGAGGGCCACCAGGTCCGACTCTCGGGCGAGGGCGAGGCCGGTCCGCGCGGCGGGCCGGCCGGCAACCTCTACGTCGCCGTCCACGTGGCCGCCCACCCGGGGCTGCGCCGGGAGGGGACCGAGCTCTACCACGAGCTGACGGTCTCGCTGGCCCAGGCGGCGCTCGGGACCCACGTCCGGATCCCGACGGTCGAGGGCGAGCAAGAGGTGGAGGTGAAGGCCGGCACCCAGCCCGGGGCGGAGATCCGGCTGCGGGGACGCGGCGTCCCCCACCTGCGCCGGCCGGGGGCGCGTGGAGACCTGCACGTCCTCGTCAACGTGGCGGTACCCACCCGGCTCTCGCGGCGGCAGCGCGAGCTCCTCGAGGCGTACGCGGCCGAGAGCGGCGAGGCGGTCGGCGGGAACGGGTCCGGCGGCCTGCTCGAACGGGTCCGCGACGCTCTTGGCTGAGCGCTCGGCGCGCCGCCCGGGAGCGTCCGGGACGCCCACGGCGCGCGGCCCCGAGGCCGCCGGCAGGACGGCCGCCGAGGCGGCTGCGGGCGCCTGGCTGGAGCTGGCCGTGACCGCGGACCTCGAGGCGGTGGAGGCCGTCAGCGAGATCCTCTCGCGCTTCGCCGCCGGGGGCACGAGCGTCGAGCCGGGCTTCGAGCTGCGCGAGGAGGGGCTGGCGGCGGCCGTCGACCCGTCGCGACCTGCCACCGTGCGGGCCTACGTGCCGGCCCGGGATCCGGTGGCCGCGGAGGCGGCGGCCCGGCAGGCGGAGGTCGCCCTCGGTCACCTGCAGGCCTTCGGGCTGCGGCCCATCGGCGAGCTCCGGACGCGGCTGGTCCACGAGGCCGACTGGGCAGAGGCGTGGAAAGCCCACTTCCCGGTCCTGCGGGTCGGCCGGCGGCTCGTCATCCGCCCCACCTGGCGCCGCCGCCGGCCGCGCCCCGGCGAGGTGGTCCTGGCGCTGGATCCGGGAATGGCCTTCGGGACGGGCCTCCACCCGACGACGCGGCTCTGCCTGGCGGCGCTCGAGCGGCTGGCGGACGAAGACCGCCTGGATGGCGCGCGGGTCCTGGACGTCGGCTGCGGCTCCGGCATCCTGGCCATCGCCGCCGGGCTGCTCGGTGCCGGCGAGCTTGTCGGCCTTGATACCGACCCGATCGCGATCGAGGCGACGGCGGCCAACGCCGGCCGCAACGGCCTGGCCGGCCGGCTCGACGTCGCCCTGGGCTCGCTGCCGAGCGGCCGCGGCCCCTTCGGCGTGGTGCTGGCGAACCTGATCGCGTCGCTCCTGGTCCGCCTGGCGCCGCTCCTGCGGGCGGAGCTGGGACCGGGCGGGCGGCTGCTCGCCTCCGGGATCGTGCGGGACCGTGAGGCGGAGGTCCGGGCGGCCTTCGAAGCGGCCGGCCTGCGACTCGTCGGGCGCGAGACGCTGGAGGACTGGGTGGTCCTGGCCGCCGAGCCGGCGGGCTGATGGCTCGGCCCGCGGTCCGCCGGCTCGTCCGCGCGCGCCTCCCAGGGACGCGCCGGGCGCACTCGCTACCATGCCGGGCGTGAGCCGACCCCGCACCGCCGCCATCACGAACCTCGGCTGCAAGGTCAACCAGGCCGAGCTGGATGCCGTCGAGCGGCTGCTCCGCCGCCGGCGGGTCCGGCTGGTCGACGATCATCGGCCGGCCGACCTCTACGTCGTCAACACCTGCACGGTCACCGCGGTCGCCGATCAGAAATCGCGGCAGGCGGTGCGCCGGGCCCGGCGTGCCAATCCGGCTGCCGCCGTCCTCGTGACCGGCTGCTCCGTCCAGGTGGCGCCCGGGGCCCTCCGGGACGCCGACCCGGACGCGCACCTGGTGGACAACCGGGCCAAGGACCGCCTCCTGGCGGAGCTGGAGCGGCTGCTGGAGCTGCCGGACGGGATCGAGCTGCCGACTCTGGCGGGCGTCGAGCGCGCCGCGGACGGCGTCGAGCGCGCCGCGGATGGCGTCGAGCGCGCCGCGGACGGCGATGCGGCTTGGCCGACGCTCGCCCCCGGGATCGAGGGCATCGCCGACGAGCGCACGACCATCGACCGGACGCGCGCCTTCGTCAAGGTCCAGGACGGCTGCTCGTTCCACTGCACCTACTGCATCATCCCCCGGGCGCGTGGGCCGGAGCGCTCGCTGGCGCCGGAGACCGTCCTGGCCGACGTCCGGCGCGCGCTGCGTGCCGGGCACCGCGAGATCGTCCTGACCGGCATCAACGTGGGCACCTACGACGGCGGGGCGTCGGAGCCGGGGCCCCGCGGCAGTCACGCCTGGGAGGCGCTCTCACTGGCCGGCCTCGTCCGGCGGATCGTGGCCGAGACCGACGTGGAGCGGATCCGCCTCAGCTCGATCGAGCCGCAGCACGTGACGGACGAGCTGCTCGCGACCTGGGCGGCCGGGGCGGGCCGTTGCCTGCCCCACTTCCATCTGCCGCTCCAGTCCGGCGACGACGGCGTGCTGCGCCGGATGGGCCGGCGCTACACGGCCGCCGAGTACGCGGCGATCGTGGGCCGCCTGCGCGCGGCCATCCCGGAGGTCGCCGTCTACGCCGACGTGATCGTCGGCTTCCCGACGGAGGACGAGGCCGCCTTCCGGCGGACGGTCGGCTTGGTCCGCGACCTGGGCCTGGCCGGCCTGCACGTCTTTCGCTACTCCGGCCGGCCCGGGACACCGGCCGCCCGGATGGCCGGCCAGGTGGACGAGGCGACGCGGAAGCGCCGGTCGGCCGAGCTGCTGGCCCTTGCCCGCGAGCGGCGCCGGGCCTTCGCCGCCTCGCGCGCCGGCCGCGAGCTGCGGGTGCTCTTCGAGGAGCGACTCCCCGACGGGCGGTGGGTCGGCCACGCCGAGGATCACGTCCTCGTCGCGGTCCCTGCGCCGGCCGGGGTCTCGCTCGGGAATGTCATCGGGACGGTCCTGGCCGGCGCTCCGGAGGCCGACGCCCCGGACCGCCTGAGCGGTCGGCTGGCGGCGCTGTCCCCCGCCCGGCGAGCGCGGTTGCCGCGCCGGGCCGGCGGGCCGGCCACGCTTCCGGCCGGCGAGCCGTCCGCGGTGCCGGTCGCCGGGGCCATCTGATGAAGAGGAGCGTCGCCGTGGCCGTCGATCCCAGCTGTCTCTTCTGCCGGATCGTTGCCGGGGAGGCGCCCTCGACCCGGCTGCACGACGACGACCTGGTGCTCGCGATCCGCGACATCGCGCCCCGCGCACCGACTCACATCCTGCTGATGCCGCGCGACCACATCCCTTCGGCGCGCGAACTGACGGAGGACGATGCCGTCCTCCTCGGCCGCCTCTACGCGGTCGCCGCCGAGCTCGCCCGCCGGGAGGGGATCAGCGAGGCGGGCTACCGCGTGGTGACCAACGTGGGCCGGTACGGCGGTCAGACGGTCCACCACCTCCACCTCCACCTGCTCGGGGGCCGGCCGTTCGCCTGGCCGCCCGGATGACCCGCCCCGACGCCCCGCGTCGCGGGCCCACGGTCCCCGCCGGGGCGCTCCCCGCAGGGCCGCTCCGCGCCGGGGCGCTCCGCGCCGGCCTGCGGGCATCCCTCGTCACCGGCCTGGCCCTCCTGGTCGCCGGCTGCGCAGGAAGCCTGCCCCCGCTGCCACCGACGCCCAGCCCAACCCCGGTCCCGACTCCGACGCTGCCGATCCTCCAGACGCGGGTCCAGCTCGAGGCGGCCCTGCGGCTGGCCGACATCGGCCTGATCGACGCGCGCCAGCCCTACCGCCCTCCGGAACCGCCCTCGCTGGTGTCGGTCACACGGGCCGTCTTCCAGGCCGTCCTGCCCGACGATCCCGACCACGGCGACATCGTCGTCTACGACCTGGGGAGCGTCGCCGCCGCAACCGCCGCCGGCCGGGCGATGGCCGGTTACCTCGCGGGCGGGCCGACCCGTGTCGAGTTCCCGCCCGACGCCCAGTTCGTCCTCCGCCAGCTCGGGTCGACGCTCGTCTTCTACACCTGGTCGATCGCCAACTCGCCCGAGCCGGAGGCCGCGAAGGTGGGCCAGGTCCTGGCGACGCTCGGTTCGGGGTTCTCCGGTTCCGGCTGAGCCCGACCCGATCCGGGCCGCCGGGTGGCGTCGGCGGCCGGAAAGCCGCCCGCCCGGGCCCGGTCCCCCCGTGGCTCGGAGGGAGGCCCGCTCAGCTCTCTCCCGCCGGCGCCGACCCGGCCGGCTCCGCGGCCGGCGGGGCGACCGCGGGCTCCACGCCGGCGGGATCGGCGGCGCGACCAGCGGAACGAGGGCCGGCAGAGATCGCCGGATCGGCGACGGACGCCCACGAGCGGACGATGTCGCGCTTGACCTTGAGCGTGTGCGTCCGGGGGAAGTCGTCGTCGGGCCAGAGCCGCCAGCCCTGGATCCGCTGGTTCGGCCCGAGCGTCCCGTTGGCGGCCCGGACCGCGGCCTCGATCCGTGCCCCGAGAACGGCCGGGTCCTGGCCCGCCACGCCCTCGCCGGAGGCGCTCGCCGAGCCGGGCAGGCCGTGGCTGCCGGGAGCCAGGACCACCGCCTCGATCCGGCCGGGCCGCGTCTCGATGGCCACCGACTCGCGGATGCCGGCGATGCGGAGGGCGTTCTCCAGGTCCTCGGGATAGACGTTGAAGCCGTTGGGCAGAGCGATCATGTCCTTCTTGCGCCCGTGGAGGACCAGCCGGCCGGCCTCGTCCAGGCGGCCCAGGTCGCCCGAGTGGTACCAGCCCTCGGTGTCGAAGGCCGTCGCCGTTGCCTCCGGGTCGTCCCAGTAGCCCTTGAAGAGGGTCGGACCGCGGAAGAGGATCTCGCCGTCGTCGGCGATCTTCATCGAGACGCCCTCGGGCGGCCGACCGACGGTTCCAAGGCCGTGGTCCTGAAGGGTCGTGCAGGCGCCGGTCCCGGTCTCCGTCGCGCCGTAGCCCTGGAGCACGATCACCCCGAGGTCCTCCCAGCCCTGCTGGAGTGCCGGCGGCAGGAAGGCGCCGGCGGAGACGAAGAGTCGCAGCTCGCCCCCGAGCGGTCGGTGGACGGAGCCGAAGAGGCGGCGCCGGAGGGGCATCGGCAGGTGGCGCGCGATCCGCCGCAGCCGCTCGAAGGCGGCCCGCCGGCCCTGCCGGTCGACCTCTCGCTCGATCGCGCTCCAGAAGAGGTCCAGGCCCTGCGGGACGACGATCATCGACGTGACACGGTGCCCGCGGAACGACTCGAAGATGACGCGCGGGTTGAGGCTCCGGATGTAGAGGATGTCGGCGCCAACGGAGAGCGCGTAGAAGAGCCCGACCGACTGCTCGAACAGGTGCGAGAGCGGCAGCAGCGAGACGATCCGGTGCCGCATCGGCGGGATGATCCGGTGGAAGGTCTCGATCGAGGCGAGCAGGTTGTCGTGGGCGAGCATGACGCCCTTCGGCCGGCCGGTCGTGCCGGAGGTGAAGATCAGGTCGAAGACCTCCGCCGGCTCCGGGCGGGGCCAAGCGCTCACCTGTTCCTCCCAGTCCGCCGGGAACGACCCGTCCGGCTCGGCGGACAGGGTTTCGACGGCCGTGGTGGGGAAGTGGTCGAGGCCCGCGACCCGGGGGTCGGGGGCCTCGCGGCCGGTCCCCAGGATCAGCCGCTTCGGCCCGGACTTGGCGACGACCCGCTCGATCGCCTCGGGGGCCATGCGGAGGTCGAGCGGGACGAGGAGAAGCCGGGCGCGCATCGCCCCGAAATAGGCGGCCGGCAGGGCGGGCGTGGAGGGTGCCCAGGTCAGGATCCGGTCGCCGGGCTCGAGGCCGAGCGCGCGCAGCCGCCAGGCGGCGATCCGGCTGCGCCGGTCGAGCTCGCGGTAGCTCCAGCGCTCGACGCTCCCGTCGTCGCGGCGCTGGCTGACCGCGGGCTGGTCGCCGTAGCGTCCGGCGGCCTGCTCGAGCAGGTCGACGAGCGTCCTCGCCTCGATCCCCTCCATGGCGCGCGCATCGTACTCTCGGCCCGGGACGCCGCGCTGTCGGCCGGGCGACTGTGGACGACTCCGCTCCCGAGCCCGCCAACGCCTTGCCGGCGTTTGACCGGGCCGCCGCCAGCGGCTATGCTCCGGCCCGCCTGTCCGCAGGTCGGCCGCACATGCCCGAGCGTGCGCAGCGACGCCCTGGACCGCGAGACCGAGGCTCAAGGAGGTGATCCCGGGATTGGCAGAAGTCCGCGTGGGTGAGAACGAGAGCTTCGAGAGCGCCCTTCGCCGCTTCAACAAGAAGATCCAGCAGAGCGGCATCCTCGCCGAGGCTCGCCGTCGCGAGCACTACGAGAAGCCGAGCGTGAAGCGCAAGCGCAAGGAAGCGAAGCGCAAGAAGGTCGCCCGCCAGCAGCAGGGCTAGGCCGGCGGTCCCGCCAGGACCGGCCGCGACCCGGCCCCGGGCGGCAGCCGCCCGAGGTGCCAAACCGGTGTCCCTTCGCGAACGCCTCCGGGCCGAACTGACCGCCGCGATGCGGTCACGGGACGCGCTGCGCCGCGATGTCCTGCGGATGGCCTGGGCGTCCGCCTATGCGCTGGAGAAGCGCGAGCATCGCGAGGCGACCGACGACGAGCTGGTCGCGGTCCTCTCCCACGAGGTCAGGACCCGCCGCGAGTCGGTCGAGGCCTTCCGCAAGGGAGGCCGCGAGGAGCTGGCCGCGAAGGAGGAGGCCGAGATCCGCGTCCTCCAGGAGTTGCTGCCCCAGGCGCTGACCGCGGATCAGCTGCGCGCGCTCGTGGCCGAGGCGATCGAAGCGACCGGCGCCGCCTCGCCCCGCGACCTGGGCCGGGTCATGGGCTGGCTGGCGCCGCGCACGCGCGGCCGGGCCGACAACCGTGAAGTCAATCGGCTGGTGGGCGAGGCGCTGGCCGAACGCGCCGCGAGCGGGGCCGGCCCCGGTCTGGCCGGGCCGTGATCGGCAGCTGGGGGGCCGGGGGACGCGAGCCCGCCTTCACGCGGCGCGACGCGCTCCGCCTCGGCGTTTCGGCGATCCTCCTGATCGGGGCCCTCGGCGCGATCCTCTCCGTGGACCTCCTGCCGACCCGGGTCAACCTCCAGGTCGGGAGCGTCGCTCCCGAGCCGGTGGTCGCGCCCAAGGCGATCGACTTCCAGAGCACGATCGAGACCGAGCAAGCCCGGGCCGCGGCGAGCGCCGCGGTTCCTTTCCAGTACGACTACACGCCGCAGAAGGGCGATACGCTGGCGACGCAGCAGGTCGCCTCCTTCCGGGCGGCCATGGCGCCCGTCGACGCGGCCTTCGAATCGAACATCGGCAACGACGCGCGGCGCCAGGCCCTCCAGAACGTCCTGCCCGACCTCTCCGCCCCGGCGCGCGTCACCCTGCTCAGCCTGGACGCCACGCAATGGGCCACCGTCCGGGACGAGGCGGCCCGCGTCCTGGACCTGATCGAGCGCGCCGAGCTGCGCGACACGGACGTGGCCGACGTGCGGGCCAACCTGGCCGCCCAGATGTCCGGGTCGCTGACCGCGGCCGAGAGCCAGCTGGCCGCGGAGATCGCCGGGCCGTTCCTGGTCCCGAACTCCTCGTACAGCGCCGCCCTCACCCAGGAGGCCAGGGACCAGGCCGCCCAACAGGTCGCGCCGGTCCACTACCCGATCCTCCAGGGCGAGGTGATCGTCGACAAGGGCCACGTCGTGACCGCCCTGGACATGGCCAAGATGGAGGCCCTGGGGCTCCTCAATCCCAGGCTCGATCTCGGCCGGCTGGCCGGCTGGTACCTGATGACGATCCTGCTGGTGGGCCTTCTGCTGGGCTGGGTCTGGCGCTTCCGCGCCGAGCTCTGGCACCGCAACAACGCCCTGCTGCTGGTCGGGCTCGTCCTGGTCGTGACCACCCTGGCGGTCAAGTTCGCCGCAGGGCGGCCGGTGATCCAGTTCGTGGTGCCCACCGCGGCCGCCGGCATCCTCCTCTCGATCCTCCTGGACGCCGAGTCCGCCATGGTCCTGATGTTCGTCCTGGGGATCATGGCCGGCATCGTCAACGGCAGCTCGCTGGAGATGGCCTGCTACGTCTTCCTCGGCGGCTTTGCCGGCATCCTGGTCGTCCGGCGAGGGGAGCGCCTGCACAACTTCGTGCAGGCAGGGATCGCGGTCGGCATCGTGGATGCGCTGGTGGTGACGGTCTTCACCCTGCTCGGCGAGCGTGACATCACGGGCCTCCTCCAGCTGCTGGGGGCCTCGGCCGTCTCCGCCGCGGGAGCCGCCGTGGCGGCGGTGGGCAGCTTCGCCGTCCTCGGCAACCTGTTCGGGATCCTGACCGTCTTCCAGCTCCTGGAGCTGGCGAACCCCTCGCAGCCGGTCCTGCGGCGTCTGCTGACCGAGACGCCCGGGACCTACCACCACTCCCTGATGGTCGGGAACCTGGGCGAGCGGGCGGCGTCCGCCATCGGCGCGGACCCGCTGCTGACCCGCGTCGCGGCCTACTACCACGACATCGGCAAGCTGGCCAACCCGCTCGCCTTCATCGAGAACCAGGCCGGGTCGGGCAACATCCACGACGAGCTGGCGCCGGAGGTCTCCGCGCAGGTGCTCCGCCAGCATGTGCCCGACGGGATCGACACGGCCTACGCCGCGCGGCTGCCGAAGACGCTGATCGCCTTCATCCCGCAGCACCACGGAACCGGCCTGATGAGCTACTTCTACGCCAAGGCCCGGGAGCTTGCGGCGGCCCCCTACGGTGGCCTGGAGACGGCGGCGGGTCGCCAGGCGGCCGATGCCGTCGAAGCGCGACGCTTCCGCCACGCCGGGCCCAAGCCGCAGACGCGGGAGGCGGCGCTGCTGATGCTTGCCGACAGCGTGGAGGCCTCCGTCCGGTCGCTCTCGAGCCACGACGAGCCGGCGATCCGGGCGATGGTCGACCAGATCATCGACGAACGGCTGGCCGACGGCCAGTTCGACGAGTGCGAACTGACGATCCGGGACCTGGAGCGTGTGCGCGAGGCCTTCATCCAGCAGCTGCTCGGGATGTACCACCAGCGGATCGCGTATCCCCAGAACAAGATCGTCGAGCTGGAGGCGCGCCGCGAGTCCGGAGCGCGCTGAAGGCATGGAACCGGCCGGCGGCGCCTCCGAGCGGCCCTTCGTGCTCTACCTGCCGCCCTGGCGGGTCGAGTTGACGGAGCGGCCGGGCGTGGCGCGCCTCGTCCCGAGGGCACGGCTGGCGCGCGCGGTCGCCGCCGCGGTCCGGGCCGGCGGAGCGCCCGCCCCGGCATCGGTCGGGCTCGTCCTCTCCGACGACGCCGAACTGGCCCGCCTGAACGCGACGCACCTGGACGCCGAAGGCCCGACGGACGTGCTCTCCTTCCCTCTCCTGCCCCCGGAGGCTTTCCCGGCCCACGCCGGCGGGGAGGCCCGGGGTGCCTTCCCGGCGCCATCCTTCCGGCTGCCGCCGCGGGCCCGGCCGAACCTGGGCGACATCGTGGTCTCGGTGGAGCGGGCGGTTGCCCAGGCGGGAGAAGGTCGCGGTGGCCAGACCGGCGACGTGGGCTGGACGGCGGCGGAGGAACTGCTCCTGCTGGTCACGCACGGTGCGCTCCACCTCTGCGGCTGGGACCACGCCGAGCCGGAGGAGGAGGCGGCGATGCGCCGCCTGGAGCGGGAGCTGCTGGGGTTCTGACGGGGCCGGCACGGCGGCCGGCGGTCCCCGGGCCGCCGGGCCTGCCCGAGCGAGCGCGCGGCGGGGGCGCTACGATGGGCGAGCAGGGCCCGTCCGGAGCGGATCGGGCCCCTTTCCGCGTGTCGCGTCCGGATCCGGAGCGATGCCGCGGCCGGGCAGGGAGAGCGGGTGAAGATCGTCGTCGGCCTCGGGAACCCTGGCGAGCAGTACGCGCAGACGCGCCACAACATCGGCTGGATGGTCCTCGACCGCCTGGCCGATCGAGCGGGCTGGGCCGGTCGCGGCCGGACTCGAGATGCCTCGCAGGTCGTCCAGGGCCGCTTCCACGGTCTGGACCTGG
>JAJYJO010000069.1:0-681 GCA_021789435.1 Chloroflexota bacterium | reverse complement strand
CCAAGCCGCTCACCTACATGAATGAGTCCGGCCTGGCGGTGCGGAAGCTGCTTGCCCGCGAGCGCGCGCCGCTCGTGGAGCTGCTGGTCGTGGCCGACGACTTCGCCCTGCCCTTCGGCAAGCTGCGCTTCCGCGAGGCGGGCAGCGCCGGCGGCCATAACGGCCTGCGTTCGATCATCGAGGAACTCGGGACGGAGAAGTTCAGCCGACTCCGGGTCGGTATCGGCGACCCCGGCCGGGACGCCGTGGATCACGTCCTCAGCCGCTTCCAGCGCCACGAGCAGCGGCGCCTGCCCGAGCTGCTCGACGCGGCGGCCGACGCGGTGGAGTCCTGGGCGCGCGAGGGGACGAGCCGGTCGGCCAACCGCTGGAACGCCTACGAGCTGCGGCCGGCCGACGAGGAGCGGACCGAGCCGCCCGGAGCGGTCGACGGGCCGCCCGGCGCGGACGGAATCCGCCGGACGCGGACCGGCTGGCGCAAGCCGCGGCCGGCAGAGGCGGACGAGTGAGCGACAGCCCGCGGGAGCGGCGGCGGCCCGCAGCGGAGGGCACGGCCGGCGGCGAGCAAGGAACGGGCGGCCAGGTCGAGGAGCCGATCGACTGGGAGGCCGAGGCCGACCGGGCCGAGTGGGCGGTCGAGCCGGAGCGGCTCGGCCCGCCGGTCCGGCGGGAGGCGCCATC
>JAJYJO010000152.1 GCA_021789435.1 Chloroflexota bacterium | reverse complement strand
ATCGCGACCACGCCGATCGCGGCCACGCCGACCCTCCGGACGCCACATGTCGCCTCCCCGATACGAGCGTTGAGCTTTCTTCACCATCAGGGGGCTTTCTCCTTCACGGTCGGTCTCTAACGTATGAGCAACGGAACCGAGAAGCCTCCCTTCCAGTTCCTACCTCCCTCCCTCCGAACGAGGGCGCCGATTGGGCAGGCGCCCTCGTTCCCTTTTCTGGGACAATCCCCCCGATGGAAGTCACCTGGTACGGCAGCGCCTGCGTACGGCTGCGCGGGCGCGAAGGCATTCTGGTCGCCGACGCGTTCCCGTCGGTCGTGGGCCCCACCGGCCGCGGCCTGATCGCCGACCTGGTCACGTACTCGCATCCCGACCCCAATCCGACCCCCACGGCGCGCTCGAACGGCCGCAAGCCCGGGGCGGACGAGGGCGTACCGACCAGCCTGCTTCCCGCGTTTCGCCTGACGGGGCCCGGGGAGTACGAAATCCACGACATCCTGGTCACGGGCATCCGCACGGCGCGGGACGAGGTGAGGGGTGCCGAGCGCGGGCTGAACACGGCGTTCGTGGCCCAGCTCGACGGCCTCCACGTGATCCACCTGGGCGACCTGGGGCACCTGCTGTCCGAGGAGCAGCTCCGGGAGATCGGCACCGTCGACGTGGCGTGCGTGCCGATCGGTGGCCGGCTGACACCGGCGAAGGCGGCCGAGGTCGTGTCCCAGCTCGAGGTGCACCTGGTAGTCCCGCTGCTCGTGAGCGAGAGCGAGGCGGACTCCGAGTCGGCGCTGGCGAGGTTCATGCACGAGATGGGAGTCAAGGACCTCACGCCGCAGCCGAAGCTCACGGTCACGGTCTCGTCCGTCCCCGAAGAGACCACGATCGCGCTGCTGGAGTCGCGCTCGAAGGTGTGAACCGCGCGGCAGGCCCTCAGACTGGGGCTCCGGCCCTCACCACCCGCCCGCGCTTGACCACCGCCCGCACCAGGTTCGCGCCAAGCCAGTAGGGGATCTGCGCGTGGGTGGGCGCGTCCCAGATCGCCAGGTCAGCCTGCCTGCCCGGCTCGATCGCCCCGTGCGAATCGCCGAGTCGCAGGGCATGCGCGGCGTTGATCGTCACCCCGGCGAGCGCCTCGGCCGCGGTGAGGCCCATCCGCAGCACCGCCAGGGAGAGCACCAGCTGGAGGTTGGGCGCCGGGGACGTGCCCGGGTTGAAGTCCGTGCCGAGCGCCAGCGGCACGCCACGGTCGATCAGCGCGCGTGCCGGCCCGTACGCCTCGCCCTTCAGGAAGAGGCTCGTGGCCGGGAGGAGCGTCGCGACCACTGGGGTGACTCGCCCAGCGGCCCGGGCCAGCGCGTCGATCCCGGCCGGTGACGGCACGCCGAGGTGGTCCGCGGCCGCCGCGCCCAGTTCGGCCGCGAGCTCGGCACCGCCCGACGGACGGAGCTCGTCGGCATGCAGGCGGGGCACGAGCCCGAGCCCCGCGCCGGCGGCGAGCACGCGCCGGGACTGATCGGCGGTGAACACGCCCTCCTCGCAGAACACGTCGCAGAACCGGGCGATCCCCTGTGCGGCAACGGCCGGGAGCTGCACGTCGATGACGTCGCGGACGTAGGCGTCGGCGGCGTCGGGACGGCCGCGGAACTCGGGCGCGACGGCGTGGGCGCCGAGGAAGGTCGGGACCAGCTCGACCGGACACTCGGCGTCCAGCCGCCCGATCGCGTCGAGCTGCCGCAGCTCCGTGTCGCGCTCCAACCCGTACCCCGACTTGGCCTCGACCGTCGTGGCGCCGTGCCCCAGCATCTCGACGAGCCAGCGCCGGCCGCCGGCGACCAGCTCGTCGACGCTCGCGGCCCGCGTGGCGGCCACGGTCGAGAGGATGCCGCCGCCCGCGGCCAGGATCTCCAGGTAGCTGGCGCCCTGCCGCCGCAGCTCGATCTCGCGCTCGCGGGTCCCGGCGAAGACCAGGTGGGTGTGCGGGTCGATCAGCCCGGGGGTGACGGTGCCGCCGCGCGCGTCGAGGTGGGCGAACCGGGTCAGGTCGTCCGGATCCAGGCCGTCCGCGGCGAGCCGTCGCGTCACGTCGCCGCGGCGCCCCGCCAGGATCACGCGCCCCTGCCAGCAGGCCACCGCCAGGTCCGCATCGGACGCCGCGAGCACGGCGGCCTCGCCCTGACCCGAGCCCCGGCGGATCCCGCCGGCCATGGTGACGACCTCGCGCGCGCCCTCGACGAGCAGGCCGGGCGGGTCGACGGCGGTCACGGGTCGACGATGGTCATGCGTCGGGCGTTCCCGATGCTGGCTGGGTCGCCCCGGTGCCCGCAGGCTCGACCGGTGCCGCACGTTCGGCCGCCTCCAGCCGCAGCTCGAGCGCCATCGTCGGATCGAAGTCGCACAGGCGGACCCAGTCGGCCGCCTGCCGCAACCGCTCCTCGACGGGAAGGTCGGCCGGGACCCCTGCGTGGTCGGCCACGTCGGTGAACGCGCGGAGCGGCATCAGCCCGATCAGCTCGGACTCGCGGATCGCCACGCCCTCCGCGCCGGCCAGCCGCACGACCTCCTCCCAGGCCCGCCAGAGCGGCGTGACCGTGAAGTCCAGGAGGTTCATGGAGACCTGCGCGCAGTCCAGGTCGTCCAGGTAGAAGCCCTTGGCCTGCACCCTGGGCAACCCGCCGCCGCGCTCCCGGATCTGAGCCGCGATCCGCTTTGCCAGCCCCACGTCGGGCGTCTCGAGGTTGATGTTGTAGGCGATGAGGAAGGGGCGGGCGCCGACCACGGTCGCGCCTGCGCTGGGATGCATGCGGGCGGGGCCGGCGTCGGGCTCGTGGCCGGGCGTGCCGATCAAGCCCCTCATGCCCTCGTACTCGGGGCGGCGGATGTCCGCCAGGACCTCGCGTTCCGGGCGCGCCGCGGCCAGCGCGTAGAAGAAGACGGGAAGGCCGTACCTGTCGGCG
>JAJYJO010000068.1 GCA_021789435.1 Chloroflexota bacterium | reverse complement strand
GCGGGCTCGATCGGCTCGGCCACGGCCCTACTATAAGGAGGCTGCGGCGAGAGGCTCCGTCACCGCCGGTCCGCCGGCCCGCCGGTCGGCCGGTGCGCCACGTCTCCGCGTCGCCACTCCTCTCCATCGCGCCGCGTCCCGCACTCCTCGTCGTGAGGCCGATGCCGTGTTCCTGCTGTACCCGATCCTCGTCGCCCTGGCCGCCGGACTCCTGCTCGGCGGCCGCCTGGCGAACCTGGAGGCCGCCCGCTTCCGGTGGGCCGGCCTGGCCCTACTCGGCCTGGTGGTCCAGGTCGCGCTCTTCAGCCCGTTCGTCGCTCCCTGGATCGGGGTCGCCGGCGCCCCGCTCTACGTGGGCAGCACGGCCCTGGTCCTGGCCGCGGCGGTGCGCAACGCGGGCCAGCCCGGGCTGGCCCTGGCAGCCGCCGGAGGGTTCCTGAACCTGGCTGCGATCGTCGCCAACGGCGGCTGGATGCCGGCCGACCCGGGCGCCCTGGCGGCGCTGGGCCGGAGCGGCGTGGCGACCGGCTACTCGAACAGCGTGGTGGGCGGTGCGGCGGTGGCCCTCTGGCCGCTGACGGACATCTTCGCCATGCCGCGGGCCATCCCCGGCGCCAATGTCTTCTCGGTCGGCGACGCGCTGATCGGGTTGGGCGCCTTCGTCTGGCTCTTCGTGACGCTGCGCCGGGACCCGGCGCGCTGACGAGCGGACCTGCGCGCTGACGAGCGGACCGGGGCCGCGGACGAGCGGCAGCCGGGCCGGGCCAGTGCTCCTACGGGCCGGTGACCCTGCGGGCCGGACCGGCGGCAGCCGGGCCGGAGGGGCCTCCTCAGGCCGGGAGGAGCTCGCGCTCGGCGACCAGCGTCGCGCCGGTCTCGGGGTCGAACAGGTGAAGCTTGCCCGGCGCCACGTGCAGCTCCAGGATGTCGCCGGGGCGAACCCGGGCGGCCGAATCGACGACAGCAACGATGTCGCGGCCGCCGGCGCTCGCGTGGATCATCTCCTCGTTGCCGAGGTACTCGACCACGTCCGCCTTGACGTCGACCCTGGCGGCACCGTCGGCCGTTTCGCCCAGCTCGAGGTGCTCCGGGCGGAAACCGGCCACGAGCTTGCGATCCGTTGTCGGGCCGACCACCTGGCGGAAGCGGCCCGGCAGCGGGATCGTGATCCCCTCGGCCGACAGCTTCGCGTCCGCGCCCTGGCCGGTCAGCGCCACGTCCACGAAGTTCATGGCCGGGCTCCCAATGAAGCCGGCCACGAACCGGTTGACCGGGTGGTCGTACAGCTCCTGCGGCGGACCGACCTGCTGCAGCCGGCCTTCGTTCATGACCGCGATGCGGCTGCCCATCGTCATCGCCTCGACCTGGTCGTGCGTGACGTAGACGACGGTGGTCTTCAGCCGCTGGTGGAGGCGGGCGATGTTGGCCCGCGTCTCGACGCGCAGCTTCGCGTCGAGGTTGGAGAGCGGCTCGTCCATCAGGAAGACGGCCGGCTCTCGGACGATGGCCCGCCCGAGCGCCACGCGCTGGCGCTGGCCGCCGGACAGCTCCTTCGGCTTGCGCTGCAGGAGCTTGCCCAGGTCGAGCATGGCGGCCGTGTCCTTGACCCGCTTGTCGATCTCCTGCTTGGCGACCTTCCGCAGCTTCAGCCCGAAGGCCAGGTTGTCGTAGACGGTCATGTGGGGGTAGAGCGCGTAGCTCTGGAAGACCATGGCGATGTCGCGGTCTTTGGGCGCCACATCGTTGACCACCCGATCGCCGATGCGTACCGATCCCGCGCTGATCTCCTCGAGGCCGGCGATCATGCGCAGGCTGGTCGTCTTGCCGCAGCCGGACGGGCCGACCAGGACCATGAACTCGCCGTCGCCGATCTCCAGGTTGAGGTCGTCGACCGCCACGACGTCCGCGAAGCGCTTCGTCACGTGATCGAAGGTTACCGTCGCCATCGGTCTGGCTCCCTGCTCTGCGTCGCCATTGAAGCGGCCATGCTAGCACCGGCCCCCGCACGTGGACCGCTCCGGCGAGCCGTTCCGCCGGCGTCGTTTACTAAACGTTTAGCAGCCACGAGATCGGCCGCCGCCTCCCCCATGGCCGGGCTCCCGGCTGGTCACCCCTTGACCGACCCGCCGACGATGCCGCGCACGAAATAGCGCTGCAGCGAGAAGAAGACGATCAGCGGCAGGGCCATCGCGATGAAGGCCGCGGCGGCCAGATACCACCAGCCGCTGCCGAGCGAGTTGACCAGGTTGGCCACCACGATCGTGAGTGGGGCGTTCTGGGGGTTCGCGGCGCCGATGTAGATCAGCGCGACCAGCAGGTCGTTCCAGACGAAGAGGAACTGGAAGATCGCCAGGGCGGCGATGGCCGGCACCGACATCGGCAGCGCGAGGCGGAAGAAGGCGGTCACCGGGCTGGCCCCGTCGATGGCGGCCGACTCGAAGACCTCCCGCGGCAGGCCGCCCATGAAGTTGCGCAGGAGGTAGACCGCGAAAGGCAGGCCGTAGCCGGTGTGGGCCAGCCAGAGCGCCAGGAACTGCCCGTTCAGGTTGTTGATCTGGATCGGGCCGATGTCGATGTGGACGCTGGCGTACAGCTCCAGGATCGGGATGAAGGTGGTCTGCAGGGGCACCACCAGCAGGCCCACGATGGCCACGAAGAGGACGTTGCGGCCGGGGAAGTCCATCCAGGAGAAGGCGTAGGCCGCGAAGGCGGCCACGAAGAGCGGGATGATCGTGGCCGGGATCGAGATGAAGAGGCTGTTGACGAAGCCGGGCAGCATCCCGGCCTGGCTGAGCACGTAGCTGTAGTTCTGGAGGGTCAGCTCGGACGGGTTGAAGAGGATCGTCCACCACCCGCTCGACTGGACGGCCGTCGACGGTCGGAAGGAGTTGACGAAGAGCCCGATCGTCGGGATCAGCCAGATGACCAGCAGGATGATGATCACCACGTGCGTGGGCAGGCTCCCCAGCCGGCGCCGCCAGTTCCGCTCGCTGGCTCGGGCCCGGGCCCCGATCGCCGCCGCAGTGGTCATCGGATCGCCTCCTGCGCCTGGAACCGCTGGATGTTGAAGGCCATGACCGGGATGACGGCCACCATCAGCACGATGGCGATCGCGCTGCCGCGACTGAAGTTGCTGAACAGGAACATCTCCTGGTACATGGAGTTGGCGATGACCTGGGTGTCGAAGTTGCCGTTCGTCATGACATAGACGATGTCGAAGGCCTTGAGGGCGGTGATGATGATCGTCGTCGCGACCACGGCCAGGGTCGGCGCCAGGAGCGGCAGGGTGATGCCGCGGAAGACCTGCCACTCCGTCGCGCCGTCGACGCGCGCCGCCTCCAGCAACTCGGGATTGATCGCCTTGAGGGCGGCCGAGATGATCACCATGCAGAAGCCGGTCCACATCCAGGACATGACGCAGACCAGCAGGATCGTGTTGAAGCTGAAGCCGCTGATCGTCAGGAACGGCAGCGGTCCGATCCCGGGCGGTGTCAGCACGGCATTCAGGGTGCCGGTCTGGGCCGTGCCGGGCGGCTGGTAGGCGAACATGAAGAGCCAGATGACGCTGGCCGCGGTGGCGCTGATCGCCAGCGGCAGGAAGATCACCGCCTTGGCGGCCGCCTCGTAGCGCACCCGGTCCACCAGCACCGCGATCAGCAGCCCGAAGCCGACGCAGAGGATCGTCATGAGGACCAGCCAGATCACGTTGTTCTTCAGGGCGCTCAGCGTGCCGCTGTCGGAGAAGAACCAGGCGTAGTTGGCCAGCCCGATGAACTTGGTGCCGTCCGCGTTCTGCAGGCTCCGGATCGCGGTCCCGATCGTCGGGTAGACGAGGAACACGAAGAGGAAGGCGAGCGCCGGGGTGAGCCAGAGCCACGGCCGGATCCGCGGCCGAGCCCTCTGCGGCAGCAGCTGCAGCACCCACTCCGTCGCCGCGATGTAGCCGACCAGCACGGCCGGGATGCCAACCACCACGACCACGGCGGTGATCAGCCGGGGATCCATCGGTCTCCCTCCGCTGCTGATGGGCGGCGAGCGGGGCGTTCGGTGCCCCGCTCGCCCGGATTTCCCGTGGCCGGGATTACTGCGCGCTGTAGGCGCTCGCCTGGATCGAGTCGAGGTGCTGCAGGATCGAGTCCAGGTTGCTCGGCGTCTGGATGTAGGACAGCAGGCCCTTGTAGAACTCGGACTGCATCGCGGTCGGCATCTGGTCCGAGGCGTCGAAGACGCTGGAGGCCGAGTTCGCGGCGATGGAGCCAAGGCGCTGGTTCATCGAGTTCGGGTAGTTGGCCACGCCCTTGTTGGCGGAGAGGAACTCGCCGCCGGCGACGAACAGAGTCTGGGCCTGGGCGCTGACCAGGTACTTCATGAGGGCGGCGCTCTGGGGCGTGTTGTGGAATGCGCCGAAGAGGTCGCCCGCGATCTCGACCGAGCTCGCGTACTGCGAGTTGATCGATGGGAACGGGAAGAAGTTGTAGTCCGTGAGCCGCTGCTCGGAGGCGAACTGGCCGAGGCCGGTGATGAAGCTGGCCTGGTGGAGGAAGAGGCAGCCGGGCGGAGTGGTGAAGAGCGGGTCACCGGCGTTGGCGAAGTTGGCCGTGAGGATGCGGTTGGCGCCGCCGTAGCTGGCGGCCACCATCTGCCCGAAATCCTGCCAGGCCTGCTTGATTCCGGGGTCCGTCCACTTGACCTTGCCTGCCCACCAGTTGTTGTAGTAGTCGGGCCCCTGGCTGTGGAGGACGAACGACTCGACGACGTCGGTGGCCGGCCAGCCGGAGGCGGCCCCCGACTCGACGCTCAGGCACCAGGGCGCCTTGGCCTTGCTCTTGTCCTGGGTGATCAGGTTCTGGAAGTCGGTCCAGGTCTTGGGTGCGCTGCTCGAGAGGTCGCCGACGACCTTGGGGTCGTACCAGATCTCACCCTTGGCGGAGACATCCAGGAAGACCCCGGCCAGCTTGCCGTTGACGGTGCCGAGGGTGACCAGGCCGGGGGGCGTCTGGGCCTTGTACGCGTTGAAGTCCAGCATCGTCGAGAGGTCCTGGAGCTTGCCCGCGTTTGCGTACTGGATCATCTGGGCCGGGCCCGGGATGCCGGCGACGTCCGGCAGCTGACCGGAGGCGATACCGGTCGTCAGGACCGCGGGCAGATCACGCGTGCCGGTGTAGTTGACGGTCACGCCGGTCGCGTCCTCGAATGGCTTGACCATCGCGAGGAATTGGGCCTGCTCGGAGCCGCCCCAGGTGGCCAGGACGCTGACGGAGCCGCCGATGTGGCCGAGGCTCTGGGCATAGGCCGTGGCCGCCGCGATGGCGCTGGGGTTGGGCGTCGGGAGCGGGGCCGGCGTCGGCGTCGCCGCGGCGGTCGAGCCGCTCGGCGAGGGGGAGCTGGTGCCGGAACTGCAGGCCGCGACCAGCAGGGCGATCGACACCACGAACGCCAGGGTCCGCGGCCCGCGTAGTCCTTCTCTGCCCACGATCATCTCCTTCTGCGTATCGCCGCCTGCAGGCCAACCGGTCCGGGCAGTCCGCGGCGAGCCAGCGCCTACTCCGCCCCCCGACCCCGCACTCACAGAAGAGGGACCGGTGTTCGGCGCACAGACGAGTAGGCAGCCCGGCCCGGTCGACCTGGCTCACCACCCGTCGGGGCCCACGCTAGCCGAGCGGCCGCCACACGCGATTGGCGGCCACGCGCCGCGGGCGTGACAGCCGCATTACAGATGCGGCGTGGAGCATTACAGGCTACGGCCCGCGCATTGCAGTCGCGGCGAGAAGCGTTGCAGCCGCATGACGGCCGACCGGCGGGATGCCCGGCCGACCGGCGTTCGGCGAGGCCGGCTCCGGCGGGCGGCCTCAGCGTTCGGCGGGCGGCCCCAGCGTCGCTTCCGCGCGGCCTCAGCCTTCGGCCGGCCGCTCAGCGTCGCTCCACTCGACGGGCTCCGATCGGGCCCAGGTGCGCGTGAGGCCGTCCGGCGACTCGTAGCTGCCGTCCTCCAGCAGGCGCCAGTCGTCGCCGGGCTCCATGTACTCGCCCGGTTCCCAGCCGTCCGGGGTCAGCACGAAGGACGCGCCCAGATCGGGCTCGTCCGGCATCTCAAGGGAGGCCGTCAGATCGGTCATGGTCGGCACCTCTCGTCCAGAGCGCGAAGCGACCCGGAACCCGATGTGCCGCCGCGGCGGCTGGCATGCGGCCCGTCAGAAGACGGCCAGAGGCTAGCACCGGCTCGGCCGGGCGGGCAAGGGCAGGCCGGCCCCTTTCCGCGGCGGCCGCGCCCGCGCGCCGTCCCCGCTCCCTCGCGCGCACGGAGCCGCCGCCCTGCGACACGCTCGGTGAGCCGCGCCTGCGCCCACCGGCACCCCGCGGCAGGACACCCGTCCTGCCGCATCGGTACGTTCGGCCGCTGCCGTCCGGCGCTCCCCGGCGCGACGATCGGGCCACTGCACCGATACCGACCCCGGGCCCGGCAGTCCCTCCTCCTCCGCCGGGTTTCCGGGGTCGGGCCGTCTCCCGGCCACCCGCGCCGCGACCATCCCGGCCCCCCCGATCCACCGCGGCGATCGACGCCGCCTCACCGGGTGGGCGCGGTCGCGCCGGCGGCAACCGGCTCCTTCGCCGCCGCCGCCGCCTGGGCGGCCGTGATGTACCCATCGGCCACCATCGAGCTCAGGACCTCGCGGCGCCGGTCCTCCGCTGCCTCCGGGTGAAGCAGCGGGTCGTAGGCCGTCGGGGCCTGGGGCAGGCCGGCCAGGAGGGCGAGCTGGCCGAGGTCGAGCGCGGCCAGGGGGCGGTGGAAGTAGGCATTCGCGGCCGCGGCCATGCCCCAGCGGCCGTAGCCGGTGGCGACGATGCTCAGGTAGTCGGCCAGGATCTGCCCCTTGTCGAGGTTGAGCTCGGCCTTGAGCGCGAGGGCCATGTCGGCAAGCTTGTCGAGGCCGCCGTCGGAACCGCCCAGGTAGAGCTGCTTCACCAGCTGCTGCGTGATGGTCGAGCCGCCCTGGCAGCCGCAGAGGTGGCCGGCGTCATAGAGGAAGGCGCGGGTCAGGCCGACGACATCGATCCCGTGGTGCTGGTAGAAGCGCTCGTCCTCCGTGGCCACGATCGCCCGGGCCAGGAGGGGCGGGACGGCGGCCGGCGCAAGGACCACCCCGCCGTGCAGTGCCGCCATGCGCGTCACCCGGGCCTGGAGGTCGTTCACCGGCGGGGTTGCATACCAGAGCGCGATGCTGCCGAGGGCCAGGAGGGCGAGCACCGCCGACCCGACCAGGGCCGCCCGGCGGAGCCTCCGGTGCGCCGGCCGAGCCGCGCCCGCCGGCCAACCGGCCTCGTCCCTCGCCTGCCCGGATGTCGCGCTGTTCATCGTCGCTGTGACGGTCGTCCCGGCGCGACGCGTGACGCCGTCGCGGCCGGGGGCCCCGATCGGCTCGGAACGCGGGGGACCTGACTCGTCTCGCGAACCGCGCCGGGGACCTGGAGCGCGGGTCAGCCCGGGCCGACATCCCGGTGGCGCTCGCGGGCGAGCTCGGCCAGGCGGGCGTCGGAGATCCCGAAGTGGTGGGCGATCTCGTGGCGGACCGTCTCGGCCACGCCGCCGGCCAGCGCATCGGGGGAGCGGAAGATCCGCAGGTGGGGACCGCGGTAGATGGTGATCTTGCTCGGCACGGCCGCGTCGCTGGCCCCGTAGGCCGTGCGGGGCACGCCGGTGTAGAGCCCGAGCAGCCCGGGCGCGCCCGTCGCCGCGAGCTGGGCTGCGTCCGGCTCGTCCTCGACGACGATCGCCACGCTGCCGAGGCGGTCGCGGAAGACGGGCGGCAACGCGTCGATGGCGGCGACGACCAGGCCCTCGAAGGCGTCGGTGGAGTCGTCGAGGGCCGGGCGGCGCTCGGCGGGAGACGGGCCGTCCGGCGCGGTCACGGCCCGATGTCCAGCATGCGGACGAGCCGCCCGAGGCGCTCCGCCAGCGGATCGCCGGGCAGGGTCTCGGCGATCCGCCGACCCAGGCGCTCGTAGTAGGCCCGCTTGGCGGCCTCCCCCCCGCGGAACCGGCGGAAGGTCGCCGGTCCGTCGCGGCGAAGATCGACCAGCGTCGCCCGGAGGTTGCTGACGCAGTCGGCCGCCTTGAGCCGGACCACGTCGGGGTCGCGGACGTCAAGCGCCCACGGCGCCCGAAACGGCCGCTTGGTGACCGCGGCGACCAGGCGAGCGACCTCCGGCCCGAACCGCGCCTCGATCTCTTCGCGGGTGGTGGCCGTGTCCTCGAGCGTGTCGTGCAGGAGGCCCGCCGTCACGAGGGCCGGCCGGTCCGGGTAGGCGCGGGCTAGATGGGCCGCCACCTCGAGCGGGTGGACGATGTAGGGGAGCGACGTGCCCTTGCGCACCTGGCCGGCGTGCCGTTCCGTGGCGAAGGCGATGGCCTCCGCGTGGGCGGCCGCCTCCGCCGGGGAGAGCGCCGCGGGCTCGAGGAGGTCCGTCACGCCCGCAGCCTCCGCCGCGCCGACGCCGCCGTCAAGTGGACTGCGCTCGAGTGTGTGAACGGCCAGCGATTCTGTCGTGGTAAGCGGCCTGCGGTCCGGACCTGTCAGGCGGCCGGCGCCGCCCGGGAGCAGGCTGGCTATGATCCTTGCGGGCGCCGGCGACAACCGGGCCGGGGCAGCCAAGGGGCCACCATGTCCAGGCAGGCGGAGACGTCCGATTCCGTGCGCTGGGTGCGGATGCACCGGTCGCTCAACGCGCCCCCGGAGCGGGTCTTCCGCGCCTGGGCGGACCCGGAGGAGCTGGCCCGCTGGTTTCCCGAGCGCGTCGAGGGCGGCCTGGCCGTCGGATCCCGCTCCACGCTCGTCTGGCCCGAGCAGCGCGTCTGGTGGGAGGTCGTCGAGGCCCGCCCGAACCGCCGCTTCGTCTTCCGCTGGCCCTGGCCGCCCGACGAGCGGCTGGTGACCACGGCCACGATCGCGATCGAGCCAGCCGGCTACGGCAGTCGCCTCGAGCTGGAAGACGGACCGTTCCCGCTCGATCGGCCCGGGGCGATCGACGCCTGGGCGCAGGCGCTCGAGGGCTGGGCCGAGGCGCTGGCGATGCTCCGGGCGCACCTCGACTTCAGCGTGGACCTTCGCCCCAGGCGGTAGCCGGCGCGGGCAGGCGGGCGTTCTGTCTGTCGGCAGGATCGCGGGCGCCCCGGGCTCGGGCGCCTGGGGAGGACGCGGGCCGGCGAAGGGAAGGCGGACGACGGGGCGTCCCGTGTCAGGCCGGACGCCCTCGCCGCCGCTCCGGCAGCGCGTCGTCGGGCCTCTCGCCGACGATGGCGGCCACCCGCCGGCCACCGCCTTGGGGGTCCTGGCTGAGCGCAGCGTCCGGGCTCGCCGTCACGCCCTGCGTGCCGGACCGGTTGAGAGGTCCCCCCGATCGCCGCCGTGCGGCCGGCGTTCGGGCGCCGGCCAGCCCTGGCCACTGACGGACGATCCGGGACCGGCGATCTGATGGCCGAGTCCTTCACGGGCCCGCCGTCACCGGGAAGGCACCGGCGGTCGGTGCGGGCGATATCCTGGCCGCCGTGGAGGGCGATGCCGCGACCCGGGCCGCCGCCTTCGCCTGGCTCCGCGCCGAACAGGCGCGGACCGGGTCCGACTTGCTGGAGCGGGCGCGGCTGGCCGCCGGGTTCCTCTTCGACGGCGTGCGCGTGCCCCTGCTGGGCCCGCAGGGCATCTTCAAGCCGCGCATCTGCGAGCTGCCGCTCTCGATCACCACCGTGGCGCCCCGACCGGGGGCGGCCGCGCCGTACGACGACTCGATCGAGGGCGGCGTGATGCGCTACCGCTACCGCGGCACCGACCCCCGGCACCCGGACAACGCGGGGCTGCGGGATGCGGCCCGTCGCCACGTCCCGCTGGTCTACTTCTTCGGGATCGTCCCGGGTCGCTACGTCGCCCAGTGGCCGGTCTACGTGGTCGGCGACCACCCCGCGGCGCTCTCGTTCGACGTCGACCTCGCGGAGGGCCAGGCCGAGGTCGCCGGCCGGATCGCCGAGCCGGCCTCGCCGCTCGAACGCTCGTACCGCGTCGCCGCCGTCTTCGCCCGCCTCCACCAGGCGCGCTTCCGCGAGCGCGTCCTGCGCGCCTACCGCGAGCGCTGCGCGCTCTGCCGTCTCGGCCACCGCGAGCTGCTCGATGCCGCCCACATCGACCCGGACGCCTCCCCCGAGGGCGAGCCGGCCGTCTCGAACGGGCTGTCGCTCTGCAAGCTGCACCATGCCGCGTTCGACAGCCAGTTCGTCGCGGTCCGCCCCGACTTCGTCGTCCAGGTCCGGGCGTCGATCCTCGCCGAGGCCGACGGTCCGATGCTGATCGTCGGCCTGCAGCGCCTCCACGGCTCGGCGATCAGCCTGCCGCGGACGCCTGCCGACTATCCGGACCGACAGCGGCTGGAGCGTCGCTACGAGGCTTTCCTGGCTGCCTCCTGACCTGAGAGCAGGACGAACTGTGCCGAGAGCGCGCGGAGACGAAGCCTGGCCGCCTCGGCACAGGTCGCGATGTTGCGGCGGGGATGGCGTTCCGGCGACCCGGATGGGAGAATGGCGCTGCGCACCCCGGCCGGTGGTTCGGGGCCGTCTGCCGACGATCACTGAGCCATCTACCGGCGGAACAGGCAATAGGCGTCCCGGGGAGGGAGGGAGATCCGCTCGCCTTCGACGTGCCGCAACTCGGCGGCGCGCGCCCCCGCGCCGTGTCTGGCTGCCCGGACCGCCGACGCCCGAAGGATCCGTGCGCTGTCGACCGCGGCTTCCATCGGGGGCGGTGGGTCGCGGCGTGACCGGGCCGAGATCAGGCGATGAGCGGCTACGAATACACGCCGTGGATCTGGCCGAGCCTGGGCTCGGCGGCGTTCACGGCGGCGGTCGGCCTCTATGTCTGGCGGCGCCGCGAGACACCGGGCGCGCTCCCCCTGGCGCTGGTGGCGTTCGTGGCGTCGGCATGGTGCCTGACGAACGCCGCGGAGACGGCCGCGACGGACTTCGCGTCGCAGCGGCTGTGGTTCATCGCCCGCGACGCGCTTGGGCTGCCCGGGGCGATCCTCGCCCTCTGGTTCGCGCTCGTGTACGCGGGCTTCGATCGCCTGATGTCGAGGCCGCTCGTCACCGTCCTCGTCGGGTCGGTGATCGTCCACGCCCCGCTTTATCTGGTCGGCGGCGGCAGCGTGCTCTGGAGCCGGATCTGGTGGGGCGGAAACGTCCGAGCCGACCTGGCTCCGGTCGGCGCCCTGTTCAACGTCTACGGGTTCGGCCTGTTCCTTCTCGCCACGGTGGTGCTCCTGGTCGTCTTCGTCCGGTCGCCGGCCCACCGGATGCCGGTCGCCCTCATCCTCCTGGGCCAGATCGGCCTTCGCGCTGCCTACCCACTGGGGGCGCTCAACCTCTTCCACCTGCCGAACGTTTCCCTGATGGTGCTCGCCTTCGACTTCGCGGCGGCGATGTACGTCATCGCGCTCTTCCGATTCCGCATGTTCGACCTGGTGCCGATCGCGCGCGGGACGATCATCGAGCGGATGCCGGACGCCATGCTGGTGCTCGATCTGCACGATCGGGTCGCCGACTTGAACCGGGCTGCCGAGCGGCTGCTGGACGCCCGGCGGCCGGACCTGCTCGGACGTCCGGTGACCGCGGTCCTCGGGCACTTCCCGGGCCTCGCTCGACTCATCTCCGCGTCCGCCCCGGCAGAGGCCGAGGTCGCGCTGCCATCCGGCGCCGGGAATCGCTGGTGCCAGGTCGGCACCAGCGCGCTCGCCGACTGGCACGGGGCTCCGATCGGGCGACTGGTGGTCCTGCACGACTCCACGGAGCTCAAGCGCGCCGAGGAGAAGCTCTTCGAGCAGGAGCGGACCGTCGCCGTGGCAGTGGCGCGCGAGCGCATGGCCCGGGACCTGCACGACAGCGTCGGGCAGGTGCTCGGCTACGTGAGCATGCAGGCCGACGCGGCCCGGAAACTGCTGGCCGACGGGCGGGCGACCGAGGCCGCCGGGCAGCTGGCACGGCTCGCCGACATCGCCCGCGACGCGCACGCCGACGTGCGCGGGTACATCCGGGACTTGCACGAGCCTCTCTCCGAGCAGCGGCCCCTCTTTCTGGATGCGCTGCGAGGAGAGCTGGATGGCTTCGCCCGGAACTACGACGTCCGGATCGAGCTGACGGTTCACCCAGCGCTGGACGCCGCTGCGCTCGGACCGGAGGAGCAGACCCAGCTGTTGCGGATCGTGCAGGAGGCGCTGTCGAACGCCCGCCGACACGGCGACGCCCGCCAGGTGTGGGTCGGCCTGGAGCCGCAGGAGTCGATGGCCCGGCTGGTCATCGAGGATGACGGGCGCGGGTTCGACGCGGCCGCGGTCCCGCCGGGCAACGGTCGCCGGCACGGCATGAGGTTCATGCGCGAGCGCGTCGACGAGCTGCATGGGCAGCTCGAAGTGGTCTCGTCGCCCGGGCACGGGACGCGCCTCGTCGTGCTCGTCCCGCTTTCCGCGGCGGGATCGACCGCCGCAGGACCGGAGCGGACTGGCGGGCAGGTCGAGGCGGGGACGGAATCGCGGTGAGGATCCTGCTGGCCGACGACAACCGCCTGCTCGTGGAGGGGCTGACGAATCTCCTCGCGGCCCACGGCCATCAGGTCGTCGCCACGGCGTCCGACGGGCTCGAGGCGCTGGCGCGCACGCGCGTGCACCGGCCCGACCTCGTCCTGATGGACGTCCGGATGCCCCGCTGCGATGGGGTTGCAGCCACGCGGCTCATCAAGGCCGAGTTGCCGGAGACGCGCATCGTGGTGCTCACGACCTCCACCGACGACACGGACTTCTTCGAGGCGATCCGCAGCGGGGCCTGCGGCTACCTCCTGAAGAGCGTGAGCGGCGACGCGCTGGTCGAGAGCCTGGCCGGACTCGAGGAAGGCGTCCCGCCTTTGTCACCCGGTCTCGCCGCCAGGCTCCTGCAGGAGTTCGGGCGCCGGGCGACGGGTGCGAGCGGGCGGCCGGGCCCAAGCCGCGAACGCGATGGCGTGGAGCAGAGATCGTCCGCCGGCGGCGCGCCGGCAGACGGCCGTGCGACGCGGGCCGACCGCGGGCGGGGCGGGCTCACCGAGCGCCAGGCGGAGGTCCTGGGCCTGGTGGCCGCCGGTCACACCTACAAGGAAGTCGCCGCGCAGCTGGGGCTGAGCGAGCGCACCGTCCGCTACCACATGGCCGAGATCATGGACCGCCTGCACCTGCAGCACCGAAGCCAGGTGCTCGCCTACGCGGGAGAGATTGGGCTGCTCGAGCACGACGACTGACCGCGCCTCGGGTCTTCTCTCGCGTGCCGGCCGCCCTGCGCCCCCTGACGATCTTCTGCCGCTTCCGACAGTGCACGGCGGCTGCCCGGCGGCGTAGCGTCCTGACGACTGGGCCTGGGTCCGGGGGCTTCGGGGCAGGAGGCATCAGGTGCAGGACGCGCTGGTCGTCGCGCTCTATGGTCGCTCTCTCATCCTGGCGAGCGTCGGAAAGCGCCTGGAGCAGGACCACCGGCTGCGCGTCGTGACTCTCGACCCGGCGGCTCCTGAGCCGGCCCTGAGGGGCCTCGGCCCGGACGTCCTGCTCGTCGATCTGGGGACGATCGACGTGGCCTCCGCCGTGGCCCTGCTCGGTGATCGGCCGGACATGCTGCTGGTCGGGCTCGAAGCGAGCGGGGCTCGGCTGCTGGTGCTGTCGGGCCGGCAGGCCAGCGCGCTGACGACCCGCGACCTCGTGGGCCTGATCGAGCGCCGCGCCGAGCTGGCGGCGTCGCGCGCCTGAGCGCCGCGCCAGGTCCTGCGGATGGGGCGAGCCGGAGCCAGGGCCACTGTCGTTTCCGACAGTCTTGCCCTCCGCCGCCCTGTCGTTCTTCTGCCGCTTCCGACGTTAGCAGGGCCGGCCCGCTGGTGCCACCTTGACCCTCGGTTCCGGAGGGATGCACCAGAGCGGCTTGCGACACCACCGAGCCGGGAGAGACCGCCAATCGTCGTCTCGCGACGCTCGGCACCGGTTTCGACGACGAAGGCGCTCTGGGCAGGGACCAAGTCGGAGGCGCTGCCCATCGCCATGCACAGGTCGTCGCGCCCGAGCCGTCGCAGGCGATCCCTGCTGCTTGGTAGCGTCCTCTTCCTTCTGATCGCCCTCGACCTTCCTCTGCCTCGCGGGTTGCCGGCGACTGCGGCCGCGGCGACGACGACTTCGACAAGGGTCATGGCGATCTCGACCGATTCGTCTGCAAGGGTCGAGTTCGCGCCTGACACCCCCGCGCCGACCGCGACCCCGACGCCGACCCCGACCCCGACGCCGGTGGCCTCCCCTGCGCCGACCCCAGCCGTTGGCGGCGACGCTGCGGCCACGTCGACGATCGCCGCGACGTCGACTCCCGATCCCACGATCACGCCGAACCCCACCCCGACCGCCACGCCAGGGCAATCGGCATCGCCAAGCCCGACTCCCAGCGCGACCCTGACGGTCGCTCCGGGCCCCAGCGCAACCCCGAGGGTCACCCCAACGCCCGGTGCCTCAGCGGCGCCAAAGCCCACCCCGACGCCGGCGGCCACGCCCGACTGGACACCCGACCCGACCGTCCCGCCAGATCCGACGCCCATTCCGACGCCAGATCCCACGCCTGACCCGACCGTCGCCCCCGACCCGACGGCGGCCCCCGATCCCACGCCTGACCCGACCGTCGCCCCCGACCCGACGGCGGCCCCCGAT
>JAJYJO010000151.1 GCA_021789435.1 Chloroflexota bacterium | reverse complement strand
TAGCCGGCGAAGACCATCGGCCCGCGCACGAGGATCTCGCCGATCTCGCCGGGCCGGGCGTGGACGTCGGGAGGCTCCGCCAGGCGCCGCTCGTCGTGGTCCCGGGCGCTGATCGCGAGCTCGACCCCCGGCAACGGCCATCCTGCCGACCCGGGGCGGAGCGCCGCATCCCCGGCCGGCAGCGCCACCACCCCGGATGCCGTCTCGGTCAGCCCGTACGTGGGCACGACCGGGAACCCGAGCCCGACCGCCTCACGCACGAGCGGCGCCGGGGTCGGACCGCCACCGAGGAGGATCGCCCGGAGCGCTGCCGGCGCCGGCCGTCCCTCCTCTGCCTCGAGCAGCCGCCGGAGCATCGTCGCCACCAGCGACAGGTGGCTCACCTCCTGGTCCACCCGGGCCCGGGCGACGGCAGCGGGATCGAACCGGTGGTGAACGACGAGCGGCACACCCCAGCGATGCGCGCGATCGATCATCGCCAGGCCGGCGACGTGGTAGAGGGGCAGGCAGGAGAGCCAGCGATCGCTCGGGCGCGGTCGGAGAAAGGCCGCCCACGCAGTCGCGCTCGCCCGCTGGTTGCCGTGGCTGAGGATCGCTCCTTTCGGGCGTCCGGTCGTGCCCGACGTGAAGACGATCGTGGCCGGTGCCGCGAGCTCGACCACGTCCCGCAGCCGGTCCGTCCAGCCGCGGTCCGGCCTGGCCCCGATGCGCTCGAGCTCGTCGACGCCGAGCACGAGCGGTTCCGGCTCGCCGGCCGAACCGCTCGCCATACCGGCCGAACCGCTCGCCATACCGGCCGAACCGCTCGCCGCCCGGGCCGCCACGGCCGTGGTCCCATCGCACACCAGGACGCGCGCCCCCGCGTCGGCCAGCTGCGGGCCGAGTTCCGCCGGCATCGCCCGCCGGTTGAGCGGGACGAGTACGGCGCCCAGCAGGCGTGAGGCGTGGACGAGGGCCACGAACGGTGCTCCGTCAGCGAGGAGCGCCGCGACACGGTCGCCCGCCCGCACCCCCGTCGCGTCGAGGCCCAGGGCCAGGCGCCGGGCCGCCGCCAACAGCTCGGCGAACGTCCAGCGTGTCCCCGCGTCGTCGAGCACCGCCGGGCGGTCCGGGGTCGCCTGCGCGGCCTCGAGCAGCCAATCGGTCACCAACCCGCCTGCCGGCCCGACCCTGGAGGCGCCGGTCGAGCCCAGCGATCGTGGCGTCCCTCCCGCCGAACGCGGGCTCATCGCGTCACCCCGAACGAGAAGCGCTCGATCGCCGGCTCGTCGAGCACAACGCCGAGCCCCGGAGCGGACGGGACGGCCAGCCGGCCGTGCGCAACGTGCGGCCCCCTGGCAACGAGATCGGAGACGAGAAGGCTTGCCGTCCCAAGGCCGTGGGCGCGGTCCGGGCCCGGCACCACGGCCGCCGCATGGAGCGCGCCGGCGAGCCCGATCCCCGTCTCGAACATCGTGGAGACGACGACCCCGACCCCATGGGCAGCGGCATCGGCCGCGATCTCGAGTGCCACGTCCGGTCCGCCCACCCGCGCCGGCTTCACGATCAGGACGTCGACCGCACCTGCGCGGACGAGCCGGGCGGCCACCACCGGACCGGTCACCGACTCGTCGGCGGCAATCGCGACCGGCGATTCGCGCCGCACCCGCGCCAGCGCCGCCGATCCCAGCCGCGGGGCGATCGGCTGCTCAAGGTACTCGGGCTCGACCTGGCCGAGCGCGCGAGCCGAGCGGATCGCCTGCGCCTCGCTCCAGGCGCCATTGGCGTCGAGCCGCAGCTGCACGTCCGGCCCGACCGCGGACCGGACGGCCGCCACCCGTTCGACCAGCCCGTCGAGGGTTCGCTCATGGCCCACCTTGACCTTCAGCGACCGGTACCCGGTCGCGACCAGCGCCGCAGCCTCCCGGGCGGCCGCGTCCGGCGCGGCGGCGGTGACGAGACCGTTGACCGCGACCGCGGCGCGCCCGCGTGCGCCCAGCAGGTCGTGGACCGGCCGTCCGAGCGTCTGCCCGCGAAAGTCGAGAACGGCCGCCTCGGCGCCGGCTCGGACGGCCCGCCCGAAGCCGGCCGTCCATGCCTGGCCGCGCGGCTGGCCGGAGCCGACCATCTGCCCGAGGCCGACCAGCGGATCGCGACCGATCGCCCTGACGAGGACCGACAGCCGCCGGGCGGTCCCCGCCGCGTCAACCGCATCGACCCCGACGAGCGCGCTACGCAGCGCCTCCGCCAGTGCTTCCGTCAGGAGCGCGAAGGCGTCCGCCGGCGCCGGCCCGGCGCCAGGTCCGGGTTCGGCGCCAGGTCCGGGTTCGGCGCCAGGTCCAGGTTCGGCGCCCGCTGCGACCGCGGCCGGATCCCCGTCGAGGGCGATCTCGCCGACGCCCTCGAGGTCATCGTCGCCGGCGAGCCGGACGAGCGCCAGCCGCCGCTCGGTCCACGTCCGGCCGGCCGCGACGACCGGCGCCCGGAACGGGACCGCGAGGAGCTGGAGCTCGACCCGACGGATCAGCACGGCGTCAGTGCCTCAAACCTGCGCGTGGGCGTCGAGCGCGAGGCCCGCTGTGAAGGTGAGAAGCCGGGCGCGCAGGGACGAGGTCCTGGCCGTCGCCATCGTCAGTGAGCCCGTCACGGACGTCGCGGGAAGCGCGAGAAGTCCGGCGGACGCTTCTCGAGGAACGCCCGGCTCCCCTCGTGCGCCTCCTCGGTCAGGTAGAAGAGCATCGTCGCCTCGCCGGCGAGCTCCTGGAGCCCGGCCAGCCCGTCCGTGTCGGCGTTGAATGCGCGCTTGAGGAAGCGGATCGCGGTCGGGCTCTTCTCCAGGATCTCGCTCGCCCAGCGGATCCCCTCCGCCTCCAGCTCGGCGAGCGGGACGACCGCGTTCACCAGGCCCATCTCGAGCGCCTGCCGGGCGCTGTACTGGCGGCACAGGTACCAGATCTCGCGGGCGCGCTTCTGGCCGACTGTCCGGGCCAGCAGACCG
>JAJYJO010000067.1 GCA_021789435.1 Chloroflexota bacterium | reverse complement strand
CCGCGTGGCGCCGCGGCCGGGTCGCCAGCGCCGGGCGTCGGCGTCGGCCTCCGCGTCGCGGGCCAACCCGCCCTCCCTGCCGGCGGCCGGGCTCCGTCCCGCCGCCTCTCCGCCGGAGGGGCCGGGCAGCGGCGGACGCGGACGCCCCGCCGCCGGGGCGGCCAGTCGTGGCCGGGCCAGGCGCCGGATCAGCCAGCCGTTGCCGACCGTGGCGCTCCCGGCGTTCCGCACGGAGGCCGCCAGCGCCCGGTCGTCGGTCACCACGAGGGACGGCGCCGCGGCGTCCTCCACCATCCGCTCGATGAGCCGGTCCGCCGTCTCGCGGCCCGCGTAGCGGACGGTCAACCCGGCCGCGATCCGGCTCGTGCCGAGGCCCCGGTCCGGCGGGCCGTCAAAGACGAGGACGATGCGGACGTCGGCCGGGATCACGGCCCGCAGCCGGCCGATGAGCGTGGCGGTCGCGAGGCCGGGTCCGGCCGCCGGCTCGGCCCCGGGATCGCCGGTCCGCGCGGCCCCTGCGGCCCGACCGCCGGCCGGCCGCGCGGTCAGCGGACCCGGAGCCTGCCGCCGGAGCGCGTAGAGCAGGTTCGAGCCGTCCACCAGGAGGCGGTCGATGCCGACGAGCGGATCGGCGGGCCCGCCGGTACCGCCGGGGCGGCTCACCCTCGCCTCCCGCCCGGCACCGACGGGGCCGCGTCGGCTCCGCTAGGATCGGCCCGATGCTGCTGCTCGTCGACCTCGACGGCGTGGTCTACCGCGGCGCCGAGCCTGTTCCGGGCGTGGCGGCGGTCCTGGCCGCCCGCGCCGCGGCCGGGGACGAGGTCGTCTACGTCACCAACAACTCCACCTGGTACCGGGCCGACTACGTGGCGCGGCTGGCCGCCATGGGCGCCCCGGTCCATCCCGACCGGATCGTCTCCTCCGCCCGGGCGACGGCCCTCTACCTGGCCCGGCTCGACCCGCCGGTCCGCCGCGCGCTCGTCGTGGGGGCCCCGGGTCTTGCGCGCGAGCTGAACGACGCGGGGATCGCCGTGGTCACGGCGGCCGAGGCGGCCGGGCGGATGGCCCGGGAGGAGATCGGCGCCCTGGCGGCCGCCGACAACCCCGACGCGGTGGTCGTGGGCCTGGACCAGCAGCTGACCTACGCGGCGCTCGCGGCGGCGTCGGAGGCCGTTCGCCTGGGCGTCCCGCGCGGCCTCCGGTTCGTGGCCACCAACCAGGACCCGGTGCTGCCCGTGGAGCGCGGCCTGCTGCCGGGGGCGGGGGCGATCGTCGCCGCGGTGGCGACCGCGGCCGGCGTGGAGCCGCTCTCGATCGGCAAGCCGGAGCCGCTCCTCCTGGAGGAGGCGGCGCGCAGCGTCGGCCGCCGCGCCGCCGAGGCGGTGATGATCGGCGACGGCCTGGCCACGGACCTGGCGGCGGCGAAGCGCGTCGGCGCCCGCTGCGTCTTCATGCTGACCGGCGTGACGCGCGCCGCCCAGCTGGAGGCGCTGGCGCCGGCCGAGCGCCCCGACGCCGTGGCCGCGGACGCCGCGGAGCTGGCGCAGGCCCTGGAGCGCCTGGCGGCCGAGGAGGGGAGGGCGGTTCACGCGGCGGGGCCCGGGTAGGGTTCCCCGGCGGCCGGCCCGAGCTCCGGGATGCCGCCGCCCCAGGCCGCCAGCTCGGCGCGCAGGGGCGCCAACGCCGTCTCGTCGGCGAACGCCACCTCCAGCGCCCGGCGGTCCACCGTCCACAGCTCGGGCAGCGTCAGGCCGATCCGGGTCACCGCGTTCAGGTACTCCTCGGAGAGCGTCAGGTCGGACACCGTCGGATCGTCCGTGCTGAGCGTGACCGGCACGCCGCCACGGTGGAGGGCGGCCAGCGGATGATCCGCCAGCGACGCGACCACGCCGGCCTGGACGTTGCTGGTGGGGCAGAGGTCCAGGCTCACCCCGCGCCGACGCAGCTCCGCACAGAGGTCGAGGTCGTCGATCGCGGGGGCGCCGTGGGCGATCCGCTCCGGCCCGAGGTCCAGGGCCGCCCGGACCTGGGCGGCCCCGCCCCACTCCCCGGCGTGGATCGTCAGGTGCAGCCCCGCGTCGCGGGCGGCGGCCAGGGCGCCGCGGTGGACGGCCGCGTCGGGATGGGCCTCCTCGGGGCCCGCCAGGTCGAAGCCGACCAGGCCGCGGTCGCGGAACCCGGCCGCGAGCCGGGCCAGCTCGAGGTTGGCCGCCGGCTCGTGGGAGCGCATGGCCGTGGCGATCAGCCGGACGGTCGCCCCGCTCGCGCGGGCACCCTCCGCCGCGCCGTCGGCGACCGCCGCGATCGCGCCGGCCGGGGAGAGGCCGCGCGCGGTGTGGAGGAGGGGAGCCCAGCGGACCTCCAGGTAGCGGACCCGGTCCGCGGCCTTCGCCTCCACGAGCTCGCGGGCCACCCGCTCCAGCGCGGCCGCGTCCTGGAGGAGCGCGATCGGCAGGTCGAAGGCGGTCAGCAGCTCGGCCTGCGAGGAGCAGCCCGGCGCGGCGGCCAGCACGGCGTGCATCCCGGCCCAGGTCCGGGGGGCATCGACACGGCGGCTGCGGGCCAGGTCCAGGGCGGTGTCAACGCGCAGCGCCCCGTCGAGGTGGAGGTGGAGCTCGGCCTTGGGCATCGCCGCGACCAGCCGGCGGAGCGCGGGCAGGGACATCGCGGCCGCCGTGGCGGCCGCGGCCCGGGCGGGCTCCCGACTCTCGGTGGGCATGGGCCGATGCTACGATGCCCGGCGAGGGTGCATCGGCCCATCCGTCCGGCAGGTGCCGGGACGGGCGTCCCGCACCGGGCGTCGGGCAAGGGCGTCCGGCGCGGCCGCCGGGCGCCGTACCGCACCCGGGGAGAGGGTCCGTGTCGACCATCGTCGTGACCGGCGCCAGCGGCTTCGTGGGGAGCCACGTGGTGCCCCACCTCATCGCCTCCGGCCACCGGGTCGTGGCCCCGGTCCGGAACGAGGCGGCGGCCGACCTCGTGCGCGGCCGCCTGGCGGAGTCGCGGCGCGCGGCCCTGGAGTGCCGCCCGGGCGACGTCGACCGGCCGGAGACCCTGCCGGCGGCCCTGGCCGGCGCCGACGCCGTGGTCCACCTGGCGGCGCTCCCGCGCGACTGGAACGGTGGCCGCGACCTCGCCCGCGTCAACACGGAGGGGACGCGCCACGTGCTGGACGCCGCCCGGGCGGCCGGCGTCCGGCGCTTCGTCCATCTCGGCGCGCTGGGCGTGGCGGACGACCCGACGCTGCACTACGCGAGCTCCAAGGCCCGGGCGGAGCGCCTGGTGGCCGAGAGCGGCCTGGACTGGACCATCCTCAAGCCCTCGCTCCTGTGGGGTCCGGGCGACGGCTTCTTCAACATCCTGGCCGATCTCGTCCGGATCTCGCCCGGGGTGATGCCGATCACCGGCTCGGGCGCCAGCCGGTTCCAGCCGCTCTCGGTGGACGACCTGGCCCGCGTGGTCGGGCTCTGCCTGGAGCGGCCGGAGACGATCGGGGGGACCTACGAGCTGGGCGGCCCGCGGGTCTGGACCTACCGGGAGATCGCCGCCGAGGTGCTGGCGGGAATGGGCCGGCGGCGGATCCTGGTGCCGATGCCCGTCGCGGTAATCCGCCTGGTGGCCGGCACGGCCGAGGCGATCCATCTGCCCTTCCCGGTGGCAACCGACCAGCTCCGCCAGCTCCGGCTCGACAACGTCGGCCCGATCGACGGGGTCGAGGGCGGCTTCGGCTTCGCGCCCACGCCGATGGAGGGCCGGCTCGGCTACCTGCGCCTGCCGAGGGCTCGCCAGCTGGCCCCGGACGGCCGAGCCGGGACCTGACGGTGCCGGCAGTTGCCGGCCGTCTGCGCCGGCTGCTCCTCCGGGTCGCCTGGCTGCTGATCGCCGCCGTCCTGGCCCTCGGCGGGGCCGGCATCGTCGCCGGTGGCGAGCACCTGCCCGGGGCCGCCCGGCCCGAGCTGACCTGGGCGGCCGACCGGGCCATCGCGCCCGGGCTGGCGGCCGCCCGGGCCGACCTGGTCCGCATCTCGGGCGAGGTCGATCGACTGGGCCAGCTCGGCCGCGACGCCCTGGCGGCCCTGACGCGCCAGGACCTGGCCGCGCTCGCTTCCGCGATCGACGACGGCTCGGCCCTGGTCGCCCAGGTCGACCGGGAGAGCCAGGCGCTGCGGACCCGCCTGGAGGCGCTGCCCGGCGGCGGGGTCGGGGTGGAGCAGCGGCTGGGCCCCGCGGCGCTGGCCCGCTACGACGACACCGTCCTGGCCCTCTCCGCCACGGAGGGCCTCTCCGCCTCGTGGGCCAGCCTGGCCCAGGGGAGCGTCGCGGCCTCGCAGCTCGCGGCGCTGCTCGCGGCCCACGACGCGGCCGCGGGGGAGGCGGCCCGGCTCGGCAGCAAGGCCGAGTACACCGCCGCGCTCAAGAGCCTGGCCACCGCCTCGAGCGACCTGGCCCAGGCCGCCAAGCTCCGCGACGAGCTGGCCCAGACCGGCGTGGACACCTCCACGCTGACCCTCTGGATCGAGCGGAACGCGGCGCTCGATACGGCCCTCGGCTCCCTCTACACGGCCCTCATCACGTCCAAAGGACAGGCGACCGCCGCGGTCCGCAGCGCCCTGGCCGCCGAACAGGCCGCCCAGGCCAACCTGCCGCCGGACACGCGCGGCCTGGTCGTGATCATGTCCGACGTCGCGCGCGGCGGCCTCAACCAGGCGGTGATCGCGATCGAGGACGCGCGCGGGGCGTTGGCCGCGTCGCTAGACCAGCTGGCCGGCGCGTCCGTGACCCCGGCTCCGTAGCGCCCGGGTAGACTACCGGCGTCCCACCGAAACCCCGCAGCCGGCGCCGGGCCGCGCGCCGCCGGTCGAGAATCCCGAGGAGCCCTGCCCGATGGAGATCAGGATCGTCACCGACCAGCCCTGGGAGGTCCGCGCCGACGTTCTCGTCGTCCCGATCGTCGGAGCGGCCGTCTTCGGAGGCGCCTTGGCCGAGCTGGACCGTCGGAGCGGCGGCGGGCTGAGCGGCCTGGCGAGCTTCGGGGAGCTGACCGGGAAGCGCTACGCGACGGCCCTGGCACCGGCCGGGGAGCTGCCGGCCGGGCGGCTCCTCGCGGTCGGAGCCGGACCGGCCGCCGAGATCGGGCGCCAGACCGTGGTCCGCCTCGCGGCGACGGCCGAGCGGCGCCTGGGCGGCCGGCAGGTCCGCCGGCTCGCGATCTGGCTGGGGGACCTGCCCGCGGCCCTCGGCGGCGATGCGTCGGCGGTCGCCGAGCTGCTCGCCCGCGGGGTCGTGGAGGGTGGCTTCGAGCCCGGCCTCATCTACCGCGATTCCGTGGAGGACGCGGCGCCCGCGCTCGATGAGCTGGTCCTGGTCGCGCCGGGCGGTGACACGCCGGCCCTGCACGCGGCCGCGGAGCGCGGCCGGATCGTCGGCGAGGGCGCGAACTGGGCGCGGACGATGGCCAACCGCAGCTCCAACGACGTCGGGCCGGAGGTCCTCGCGGAGGCTGCCCGGGCCCTCGCCGAGGAGCACGGGCTCAGCTTCGACGTCCTCGACGAGCATCGGGCGGCGGAGCTTGGGATGGGCATGTTCCTGGCCGTCGGGCTCGGCTCGGACCGGCCGCCCCGGCTGATCGTCCTGCGCTCTGGCGGCGAGGGGCAGAAGGACGGCCTCGGCCGCCACCTGGCCCTGGTCGGCAAGGGCGTCACCTTCGACTCCGGCGGCATCAGCATCAAGCCGGCCGACCGGATGGAAGAGATGAAGATGGACAAGACCGGGGCCTGCACGGTGATCGCCGCGATCGCCACGGTGGCCCGCCTGGCGCCCGGCACGCCGCTTTTGGCGGTGGCGCCGGCGGTGGAGAACATGCCCGGCCCGCACAGCGCCCGGCCCGGCGACGTGGTCCGGGCCCTCAACGGCAAGTGGGTGGACATCACCAACACCGACGCCGAGGGACGGTTGATCCTGGGCGACGCCATGACCTACGCGGAGCGCCTGGGGGCGACCCACCTCGTGGACGTGGCGACGCTGACCGGCGCCGTGGCCCGCGCCCTGGGCAACCAGGTGACGGGTGCCTTCGGCACGCCCCAGGGTTGGTACGACGCCTTCCGGGCGGCCGGCGACGCCGCCGGCGAGCGCTACTGGCAGATCCCGCTGGTGGACGACTACCGGGACGAGATGAACAGCTGGTACGGCGACATCGTCAACTCCGGGTCGGCCGAGGGCTCGCTCGTCAAGAGCGGCATCTTCCTGCGCGAGTTCCGCACGCGGCCCTGGGTCCACCTGGACATCGGCGGCTCCGCCTACCTCCGCAAGGCGACGCCCTACGCGCCGCGGGGGGCGACCGGGGTCACCCACGCCACCCTGGTGGAGCTGGCGCTGGCCGGGGCGACGCCCGCCTAGGCCCGGGCCGGATCGCCACCGGGCCGCCGCGGCGCGTCCCCCGTCCCGCCCAGCCGGATGAACGATCTCCAGCCGGTCTCGATCGTCCTGGGCCTGGCCGGCCTGGGCTGGGGGGTGGCCGCCGACCGGCTGGCCGCGCGCTGGCCGGCCCACGAGGACGGCTCGATCCGGCCGGTGGACTGGCGGACGGCGGTGGTGGCGCTGCTCGGCGGCGCGGCCCTGGCGGCCCTGCCGGCGCGCTTCGGCGCGCCGGTCGAGCTGGCCCTCTTCGGCGCCTACTTCCTGGCCCTCGTGGTGCTCCTCGCCACGGACCTGGACCAGCGCCTGCTGCCCGACGTGGTGACCCTGCCGCTCATCGCGGTCGCCCTCGCCGCGGCCCTGGCGGGGGTCGACCCGTTCGTCGCCGGCAGCCTGCCGCTGGCGGTGGCCGCGGCCGTCGGCCTGCCGCTGCTGCTCTTCGTCCTCTCGGTGCCGTTCGGGGCCGGCGCGATCGGGATGGGCGATCTCAAGTTCCTGGTCGGGCTGGGCCTGCTGGCCGGCCTCGAACGGGCCGTCATCGCGGTCGTGGCCGGGGCCCTGCTGTCGGGCCTGGTGGTGGCCGTGCTGCTGGTCGCGCGGCGGGTCTCGCTGCGCAGCTTCATCCCGTTCGGTCCGTTCCTGATCGCCGGCGCGCTCTGGGCGCTGCTCCTGCCGCGCTGATCGCGGAAGCGGGCCGCCACCGCCGGTTGGCGGAGAGGGGTATCATCCACGTCAGCCGGAGTCGTCCCCAGGCAGTGCCCGCGGAAGGGACGGCGCTTCACCGGCGGGCGTAACCGCCAGAACGTGCCTCCCGGCACGGGCGAACGGAGCTTGCCTGCACGATGACGACGCCAGCATGACCGATCCGCGCCCCTCGATCCGACGGCCCCGCTTCGGTCGGCGCGTCCTCGTGGCCTTCCTGCTCCTCCTCCCCCTCGTCGCCGGGCTCTTCGGCAGCCCGCTGGCCGGGCCGCAGGTCGCGCGCGGCGACGACATCTCCAACGCTCTCGCCCAGCAGCGCGCCCTCCAGGCCAAGATCGCCAGCCAGAAGGCCGCCGCCCAAGCGCTGTCGGCCGACCAGGCGAAGCTGACCGCCCAGATCGGCGCCACCCGCGCCTCGCTCACCAACGTCACCGCCAACCTGCAGACGGTCCAGGCCCAGATCGGCACCCTCGCCGACCAGGTGGCCCAGGTCAAGGCCCGCTACGACCAGCTGGTGGCCCAGCTGGCCGACCTGGAGCAGCAGCTGGCCGTCATCGAGGTCCAGGAGCGCGTCAGGCAGGCCCAGCTGGAGGAGCGCCAGGCGATGCTCGCGGCCCGGCTGCGGGCGGCCTACCGGACCGACGAGACCTCCATGCTCGAGACCGTCCTCTCCGCCCAGTCGTTCGCCGCCGTCGTCTCGGACGTCGGCTACTACCTCGACATCGGCAACCAGGATCGCCAGCTCGCCCAGCAGATCGGCCAGGACCAGCTGACCCTGTCGGCGCTTCACCAGACGGTCTCCACGACCCGGGACCAGACCGACCAGCTGAGCCAGCAGGCCGCCGCCCAGAAGAAGCAGCTCGACGCCCAGATGAGCGCGCTCCAGGCGGCTCGCAACCAGCTGAAGCGGCTGCAGGACCAGATCGCCGCCCAGCTCGCCGCCCAGCGGGCGGCCTATGCGAAGCTCGCCGCGAACAAGGCCCAGGCGGAGGCCCAGGCGGCGGCCGCCCAGGCGGCCCTCGAGGCCGTCAACAGGCGGATCGCCCAGCTCGCCGCCGAGGCGGCCGCGCGCGGCAACATCCCGTCGGCCTACAACGGCACCATGATCTGGCCCATGGGCGGCGAGATCACCCAGAACTTCGGCTGCACCGGCTTCTGGGCCGAGCCGCCGGCCAACCCGGCCTGGGGCTACGGCACCTGCGCCCACTTCCACACCGGCATCGACCTCGTGGCGCCCTGCGGCACGCCGGTCCACGCCGCGGCCGACGGGGTCGTCGTGTGGGCCGGCTTCATGCCCCCGCCGGACGGCGCGTTCGACGTGGAGATCGCCCACTCCTCGAACCTCCTGTCGCTCTACGGCCACTTCGAGCCGAGCAACGCGGTCTGGTACGGGGAGTCCGTCCACCAGGGAGACGTGGTCGGCTACGAGGGGACCACCGGCAACTCGACCGGCTGCCATCTCCACTGGGCCGTCTACCTCAACGGCATCCCGGTCAATCCGCGCCTCTTCCTGTAGGCCGGGCCCCAGGCCGATCTCCGGGGCGGGCCCCCCAGGCCGATCTCCGGACCGGGCCCCCCAGGCCGATCTCCGGGCCGGGCCCCGGGCTGGGCCCACCGCCGCAGATCGCCTTCGCGGCGCGTCCGCCCCGCGTCCGCCGGGCGGGTCTCCGGCCATCGGCCGCGTGCTAGCATCGGCCCTGGCGGCACCGACCCGGACTCCGGGGAGCGCACGGAGCGCGAGGACGAGCGGATGAAGCGAACCCTGGCGGTCATCCTCGCCGGCGGCGAGGGCGAGCGGCTGTCGATCCTCTCGTCCATGCGGGCGAAGCCGGCCGTACCCTTCGGCGGCAAGTACCGGATCATCGACTTCACGCTCTCCAACTGCATCAACTCCGACATCACCAACGTCGTGGTCCTGACGCAGTACAACCCGCGCTCACTCAACGACCACATCGGGGTCGGCCGGCCGTGGGACCTGGACCGCGCGTACGGTGGGGTGCGCATGCTCCAGCCGTACATCGCCCGCGGCCGCGTCGCCGAGTGGTACCGGGGGACCGCCGACGCGGTGCTCCAGAACTTCAACGTCGTGGAGCAGGCGCCGGGCGACGCGGTGCTGGTCCTGGCCGGCGACCACATCTACAAGATGGACTACCAGCCGTTCATCGCCGCCCACCGCCGCCACCGGGCTGACGTGACGATCGCCGTCCGCCGGGTGCCCCTCGCCGATGCGACCCGGATGGGCATCCTGGCCATGGACGATGGCGGGCGGATCACGGAGTGGCAGGAGAAGCCGAAGCAGCCCAGGAGCGATCTCGCCAGCATGGGCGTCTACGTCTTCAGCAAGCGCGCCCTCCGCCGGTGGCTGACGGACGACCTGGCGGACTTCGGGCGGCACGTGATCCCGGCCATGCTCGACGGCGGCGCGCGCGTCTACGGCTACCGCTTCGACGGCTACTGGCAGGACGTCGGGACGATCCAGTCCTTCTGGGAGGCCAACATGGCCCTCCTGGAGGACGTGCCCGAACTGGACCTCTACGACCGCGAGTGGCTGATCCACACCAAGTCCGAGGAGCGGGCACCGGCCAAGATCGGGCCCACGGCCCAGGTCCATCGGAGCCTGGTCAGCCACGGCTGCGTCATCAATGGGACCGTCCTGAACTCCGTCCTCTCGCCCGGCGTTCGGGTCGATGTGGGGGCCGTGGTCCGCGACTCGATCGTGATGTTCGACTCGGTGGTCCGGGCCGGGGCAGTCCTGGACCGCGCCATCCTGGACAAGGAGGTGATGGTGGGTCCCGGGGCGATCGTCGGCGAGGGCACGGACCTGGCCGTGCCCAACCTGAAGGAGCCGGGTCGCCTCAACACCGGGATCACCGTTGTCGGCAAGCAGGCGATCGTGCCGCGCGGTGTCCGCATCGGACGGAACGTCCTGATCGGCGAGGGCTGCCGTGCCGCCGACTTCAGCTCACGGGTCGTCCGGAGCGGGGCGACCGTCGAGCGCCACCGGCCGCGATCGAGCGCGCCGGCCCACCCGGCGGAGGCACGCGGTCGGCGGACGCCCGCGGCGCCCGCGGAGCCGCTCGACACGCGGGGGCCGCTGTCGGCCGAGGCCGCGGACGAGGGGGTCCGGCGCGCCGGGGCCGCTCTCCCGGCCGAGGTCGTCCCGGGCCGCGGCTGAGGCACGGCCGGGGCGCCCGGCGGCCCGTCGCGGCGGGGTCGCGGTCGGTACGCCCAGGCGGGCCGGACGGTCGTCCGGGCACGCCTCGGCTAGACTCGGCGTCGTGCCCCGCGACCCCGCCCCCACGCCCGTGAGCCCCGCCGACGTCGACGGCTGGCTGCGCGACCTCGGGATCCGGCCCGTGGAGCGCTTCGAGCGCGAGGCCGTCACTTCCTGGGACCTGCGCCTCGACGGCCGCCGCCGCTTCGACGTGCCGGCGACCCTGATCCTCGACCCGGCGCTGGCGGCCATCGTCTGGGTCCACTTCGCGCCCCCGATCACCGACAACCTGCGGGCCTCGTATCGCCGGCTGCTGCGCTGGAACGACGACTACCCGTTCGTCAAGTTCGCCCTGGCCGAGGACGGCCGGCCGGTGCTCAGCGCGGAGATCCCGGTCCGGAGCCTCGATGGCGACGAGCTGGGCCTGGCCCTGGTCCGCCTGCTTGCCATCTGCGACCGGCTCCTGGAGGAGGCCGCGCCCTGGATCTGGATCGACGGCCGCGTGCCCGATCCCGGCGAGCGGGTGAGCCGCCAGCTGGCGCTCTTCGTGCGCTACGCCGACCGACTCGGCGACCTGGCCCCGTGACCGGTCGCGGATCCGGGCAGGCCGGCCCGGCCGGCCGCCGCCGGGGCCTGGCCGGCCTGCTGGCCGCCGCCCTGCTCGCCGGCCTGGCGACCGTCGCCCCGCCCGGCGCCGCGCCGGTCGCGGCTGCCGCGCCGCAGCTGACCCTGGTCTCCACCGCCCGCTACGACGTCCAGCCCGACCAGCACCGCGTCCACGTGACGATCGACGCGAAGGTCACCTCGCACACCACGGACACGGTCACCACCGCCTACTACTTCCAGGACATCCCGCTGACGGTGCTGCCGGACACGTCCGGCTTCGCGGCGACGATCGGTGGGAAGCCGATCGGCGTCTCGGTCACCCGCCGGGCGACCACCTTCACGGCCCTCGACGTGGTCTTCGGGCAGCGCGTCGGCTCGGGCAAGAGCCTCTCCTTCGAGCTCCAGTTCGACATCATCGACCCGGGCGGCGCACCCGCCCGCAGCGTCCGGATCGACCCGAGCCTGGTCTCTTTCGACGTCTGGGCCTACGCCACCGCGGACACGCCCGGGAGCAGCGTCAGCGTGGTCTTCCCGGCCGGGTACACGGTCCGCCAGGATGCCGGCAACTTCCCGGCACCGACAACCGACGCCGCCGGCCGGACGATCTTCCAGAGTGGCACGCTGGCCGCGCCGAGCGACTTCTACGCGCACCTGAGCGCCGACCGGCCGGGCGCGTTCGCCACGACGCAGGCGACCGTCGACGGCCTGACGGTCCTGGTGAGCGCCTGGACGGACGACCCGGCCTGGGGCAGGCAGGTGAGCGACCTGGTGTCCCGGGGCCTGCCGGTCCTCGACCGCCTGATCGGCCTGGGGCCGCCGCGGTTCCCCCAGCTGACGTTCCAGGAGTCGGTCAGCAGCAACCTCGGCGGCTACAGCGGCCTTTTCGACCCGACCACCGGCCGGATCGAGATCTCCTACTCCGCGGATCCGTTCGTCATCCTCCACGAGGCGGCGCATGCCTGGTTCAACAGCCGCCTGGCGACCGACCGCTGGGTCGACGAGGCGTTCGCCTCCTACTACGCCGACCGGGCGGCCGCCGAGCTGGGCCTGAAGGTCGCCCCCGAGCCGATGACGCCCACCCTCGAGGCGTCGAAGATCCAGCTCAACGACTGGGGCGCCGTCGGGAACGAGGCCCCGGCCGTGGAGGACTACGCCTACGCGGCCACCCTGGCGCTGGCCGATCTCGTCGGCCGGCGCGCGACCGACGCCGGCCTGGCGAAGGTCTGGTCGGCCATGGCCGCGGGCCAGGCCGCCTACCAGCCGGCCCACGGGCCGGCCGTCGAGAAGAACATGGCCGGCTCGCCCGACTGGCGGGTCCTGCTCGACCAGCTTGAAGAGCGGACCGGGGCCAACTACGACGACCTGTGGCAGACCTGGGTCGTCTCGCCCGGCCAGCTGCCGCTGCTGGACGCCCGGGCGGCCGCCCGCCGCGACTACGCCGCTTCCCTGGCGGCGGCGGGCTCGTGGAATCTCCCCTGGTCGATCCGCGGCGCCCTCTCCGCCTGGCAGTTTCCTGCCGCCGAGCAGCTGATCGCGGCCGCGGACGGCATCTTGGGCCAGCGCGACACGATCGCCCGGCATTCGGCCGCCGACGGGCTGACGCCGCCGCCCACGCTGCGGACCGCCTTCGAGGGCGCGACCGGCAGCCTCGGCGTGGTCGCGGCCGAGGCCCGCGACGAGCTGGCCACGCTCGACGCGATCGACGCGGCGACGGCCGCGTCCCGCCCCGACCGCGGCCTGGTCGGCGCGGTGGGGCTCCTGGGGGCGAACCCGGCCTCGGGGCTCGCGTCGGCCCGGACCGCGTTCTCGGCCGGCGACCTGGCCGTGGCCGTCGAGGCCGCCGACGCGGCCCGGGCCATCTGGGAGGGTGCGGAGGCCGCCGGCCGCGAGCGCCTGCTGTTCTCCCTGGCCTTGGTGCTCGTCCTGGGGCTCTTCGCCATCCTCCTGCTCCGGGGCCGGCGCCGCCGGGCACGCCTCGCCCTCGGCGGCGCGTACGGTACACTCGGCCGAGGCGCGTCGGCCGGCGACGGCGCGGACGTGCAGCGGCCCTCCGGGGAGCCGCGGGCCGGCCAGGGAGGTGAGGACCTACGGTGAGGCGGCCTCGTCCGGGATTCGACCTGGGGCGGGGGTGACCCGGATGCTCCGGATCCGACCCTCGAAGGAGATCCTGTCCGGCGAATCGGCCGACGTCTACTTCGCGCGTGCCGAGCACATCCTCGAGCGCGAGGGCCTGGATCCCATCGTCACGATGGAGGTCTTCAGCCGCCAGTCGGGCATCCTCTGCGGCATCGACGAGGCCAAGAACCTGCTGGCCCACGTCTTCGCCGGGGCCGACCCCGCCGAGATCACGGTCGAGGCGCTCGACGACGGGGACCTCTTCGAGTCGAAGGAGGTGGTCCTCCGCATCAAGGGGCGCTACCGCAAGTTCGGCCTTTTCGAGACGGCCATCCTGGGCATGATGGCCCAGGCCACCGGCTGGTCGACGGCCGCCCGGGAGTGCGTGGAAGCGGCCGCACCCCTGCCGGTCGTCAGCTTCGGGGCCCGCCACGTGCACCCGGACGTCACCGACGTCCTCGACTATGCCGCCGTCGTGGGGGGCTGCGTGGGTGCCTCGACCCCGGCCGGGGCCCGCCTGGCGGGCCTCAACCCGACCGGCACCATGCCCCACTCGCTGGTCCTGATCTTCGGCGACACGGTGGAGGCCGCCCGGGCCTTCGATCGCGACACGGAGGACGGCGTGCCCCGGATCGTCCTGGTGGACACCTTCCGCGACGAGGCGGCGGAGGCCGTCCGCGTCGCCCGGGCGATGGGGGACCGGCTCTGGGGCGTGCGGCTCGACACGCCGATCGAGCGCGGCCGGGTCACCGCGGACTTGGTCGACGAGGTCCGGGCGCGGCTCGACCAGGCCGGGTTCGGCCACGTCAAGATCCTTGTCTCGGGCGGCCTGACGCCGGACCGGATCCGCTACTTCAAGGAGCACGGGGCGGCGGTGGACAGCTTCGCCGTCGGCAGCTACATCAGCGGCGCCAGCCCGATCGACTTCACCGGCGACATCAAGGAGATCGACGGCCGGCCGATCGCCAAGCGCGGGCGGATCCCCGGCCTGACCCTCAGCCCGCGCCTCCGGCCGGTCGACCTGGCGGCCTGGCGGCCGGAACCGTAGGCGGCGCCTCCTCCCGTCCGCCTGCGCGCGCCTCCTCCCGCCCGCCCGCGCCGGGCTATCGCGGCGGCGCCGGCGGTTCCGTGGCACGATGGCGCCATGGAGCATCAACCGGACGGCGAGTCCCACGGACCGGCCTTCGACGGGGCGGCCGCTGACGACCCGCCAGCCAGGGATGACGCCGGGGGCGACGCACCCGCCTCGGCCGGTGGCGACGAAGCGGCGTCGGCTGCGGGCGAGGCAGCCGCCTCCGGCGAACCCACCGAAGCCGCCGAAGCCGGGGCCGCCGCCGCACGTGGGGATGCCCCGGACGGCGACGCAGCCCAGGACGCCGAAGCCGAGGCCGCCGCCGCACGTGGGGATGCCCCGGACGGCGACGCAGCCCAGGACGCCGAAGCCGAGGCCGCCGACCGCGAGGGCGCCTACGAGCTCCTGCGGCGCGGCCAGGCCCTCCTGCGTGACCGCCATCACGCCCAGGCGGCGATCGTCCTCGGCCGGGCGGCCCGGATCGAGCCCGGCAAGGCCTCGATCCTGGAGGCGCTGGCCCGGGCCTACTACAACAGCGGCCAGACCCAGCTCGCGGCGGAGGCCTTCTCAGCGCTCCTGGAGGTGGACCCGTCGGCCCACTACGGCCACTTCGGCCTGGGCCTGAGCTTCAAGCGCCTGGGCCGGCGGCGCGAGGCCCGGACCCACCTCCGCCTAGCCGTGGCTCTCGATCCGCGCAGCCCGCTCTATCGCCGGGCGCTCGAGCGCCTCGGTCCCTCGTAGGGTCCCCGGCGCCGCTCGGTCCGGGCACGGGTGGTGGCCGCTCCGCGCCGCGGCCAACGCCCTGGGCCAGGCCTCCGGTCCACGAGCCTGTTGACCCCGGCCCCGCCCCCGGCCCACCCGTCCCGGACCCCCGCCCCCGGCCCACCGGCCCCG
>JAJYJO010000066.1 GCA_021789435.1 Chloroflexota bacterium | reverse complement strand
CGCCGAATCGAGAGGCGACGCCCTCTACCTGGGCGGTGATTTCCGCGAGGCCGCGCAGGCCCTGGACCTCGCCCGGAAATTGACCGGTGACACTCCTCTGGCTGAGGCGAGGCTGCTCATCAAACGGTCACGGATCGAGGTCAAGCTCGGCCGCTTCTCGCAGGCGCTCAGGTGGGCCACCAGGGCGCGTCGCGAACTCGAGGGTCTCGACGGAGTCGAGGCCGCCCGACAGCGGGCCGACCAGAGCGCCTCTTACGCCACGTACCTGCAAGCGGAAGGCCGCTCTCGGGCAGCCATCGGCTGGGCTGAGCGCGCCGTGGCCGAGGCGGAGTCGGCCGAGAACCGGGAGGCCCTAGCCCGAGCCCTGAATGCGCTCGATTGGGCACGGCTCCAGATCGGCCAGCAGAGCGGTGAGGCCTGGACCAGGGCGCTCGAGATCTACCATGACCTCGGCGATCTGGCCGGTCAGGCACGGATCCTGAGCAACCTGGGGATGGGCGCGTTCTACGCCGGCAGCTGGGACGAGGCGCTCAGCTATGCGGAGCAGGGTCGCGAGCTTGAGCTCCGGATCGGCAACTACGTGGGCGCCGGCGTCGACGCGACGAACATGGCCGAGCTGCGTTCCGAGCAGGGCGCCTACGTCGAGGCCGAGGCGCTGCTCCGCGACGCGCTCCGGGTCTCCCGGGCCGCCGGATATCACTGGGGGCAGGGCCTGTCCCTGAGCGTCCTCGCCCTCGTGCTCGCCCGGACCAGCCGCTTCGAGGAGGCGCTGAACGTGTTCGACGACGCCCGAACAGAGTGGCAGCGGATCGAGTCCTCGGAAGATGTCGCTCTCAACGAGACGCGGCGTGCCGAATGCCGCGTCCTGATGGGCGACGGCGCGGGCGCCTTGGTGGTCGCCGACGAGCTCCTGGGACCGGGCCACCCATCGGACGAAGTCGCGGCGGTCCTCCCGCAACTCGAGCGAGCGCGCGGCTATGCCTTGGTCCAGACGGGGGATCCCGGTCGCGCCCGCGTCGCATTGGAGCAGAGTCTTGCGGCCGCTCGCCAGCGCCAGGACCTTCTCCAGACGGCGCTGACGCTTACGGCGATCGCCCGCCTTGACCGCCACGAAGGCAGGTCGTCGGACCCCGAGACCGAGGGCGAGGCGTCGGCGACCCTTGCGAGGCTCGGCATCCGACTCGTCCCCGAGGTGCCCCTGCCCACAGGCGCCGGAACCTGAACGAGCGGCCCCGTGAGGGACCGCTCGTCGGATCGGCTGGGCTGAGCGCCCGCTAGCCGTGCTTGGCGCCCCAGTCATCGGTCAGATAGATCCACTCCCGGACTCTGACCAGCGGGTTCCCGGAGGGGTCGACGCCCGCGACGGTCGTCTCCTGCCCAAGCAGGCACGACACTTCGCTGGTCGTCGTGTCGTACGCCGGCATGGTGATGCTGGTCATGTTGGTCGGATCAGCAGGAGTCCAGGTGCCGAGGCACCACTTGATGGGGTGAAACCCGCCCGGCGTGTCGACCTGTGTCCACGTCGTCGGTGCCGTGGGATCCCAGGCGTCGATATCGACCGTGAACGCGAGGCTTGGGTCATTGGGCTTGTAGACGTGGACCTCGTTGCCCTCCCGGCTGAGGGTGACGGGGGCGCAGGTCGTGCCGATGTTCGTCAGCGTGACCCCGTTGACGATGATCGAGGCGCCAGGGGCCACGGCCGTGCCGACCGTCGTCGTAGGCGGCGTTCCGGAGAGTTCGAAAAGGCTGCCGCTCGTGTTCGAACCGGTCCAGGCCTGGGTCAGCCATGTCCCGACGGCGCTGGAGCACGTCGTACCCGACATCACGACCTGCGCCGTGAAGGCGATCTGGACCCACTCGCCGTAGGAGACCGGGTACAGGTTCGTCACGGTGATATTCGGCGCGGCAGCGCTCGGCACCACCGAGAAGCCCGTGTCGCCGCTGCTCGTGGTGACCACGACGGAAGCGAGCGTGATCGTGAAACCGGCCGGGGCTGTGAGACTCAGCGAGTTGAACGACGCGACACCGCCCGGTGTCGTGTTCGTATACCGCAGCGTGAACGTCTGGTCCACGCCGTTCGGATCGAGCGGCACAGTCGCCGGGTCGACCGTGACGCTGTAGGTCTTCTTCGTCGCCTTGGCGGCCGAGAGCGGCCCGGCCGTGAGACTCATCAGCAGGGCGGCGCCCAAGAGGACCAACAACCATCGCCGGGTGACAGCAGACATGGTTCACCTCGAGCTTGGCACACCAAACCCCCCGGCGGGCCCTAGCCTCTGCTCGGCTCGCGCCACGTCAAGGGACCTTCGGCACCGTGGGACCTCCAAAAGTCCCGATGTCGTCAAGGGACCTTCGGCACCCCGGCGCCTTCCAAAAGTCCTTGGTCGTCACGCCGCGCACCGTCGGGCCGTCCTCGACGGCGCCTGCTCGCGCCTGGACCAGCCTAAACGGCCGCGCCTTCGTGGGGCGACGAGGCGCTACCTCTATCGCTCGCCCGCTCACCGAGCACGCGCACGGTGCCCCGGAAGATCAGTCCGTGGATCGGGTAGAGTCCGTACCAGTAGGCGAGGCCTGGCAGGCCCTTCGGCTCGAAGAAGGCGGTCTGGACGAGCCGGCTGCCGTCAGTCTCCGGGATGACCTCGTACTGGAGCCAGGCCCGGCCGGGCACCCTCATCTCTGCGCGGAGGCGGAGCAGGCCCGGTCGGCGGATCTCCTCGACCCGCCAGAAGTCGAGGGCATCGCCGACCCGGAGTCGCTCGGGATCTCGTCGGCCCAGGCGCATCCCGACGCCGCCGACCAGCCGATCCACGAGTCCGCGGATCCGCCACAGGACGTTCATGTACGGCCAGCCAGCAGCGCCGCCGATCCGCTCCACCTCGGTGAAGACCCGCTGTGGTGGCGCCTGGATCAGGCGCTGGCGCCGCTCGACGATCATCCCCTCGAGGGACCTCATCGACGTGAGGCTCGCCCTGTCCGGCACGTCGAGCGAATCGAACCACGTTGACTCTACGGTGCGGCGGTCGGTCCGGTCGATCGCCCGCTGGAGCGCCTCATCGAACGTCATGGGCGCGATGTCGAAGAGTCGGGCCGGCCCCGGGTCGTGGACGAGGACCTCGTCGTGGAGATTGTCGATGAACGGTCGGACGATGCCCGACGGGACGGGCGAGAACAGGCTCACCCAGTACGAGCTGGCCAGCGGCGTGCGGACCGGCGCCGGGATGATGAGACGTCGTAGCCCTCTGATCCGTGCGTACCGCCGCATCATCTCGGCCGGCGTCAGGATGTCCGGCCCGCCGATTTCGACGATCCCATCGACCTCCGGATGGTCGACCGCATCGACGAGGTAGGCGAGGACGTCGCCGACGCCGATCGGCTGGCAGCGCGTGTTGACCCAGCGCGGTGTCACCATGACCGGCAGCCGCTCGGTAAGGTGGCGGACCATCTCGAACGACGCGCTGCCGGAGCCGATGATCATGGCCGCCCGGAACTCCGTCACGGGGATGTCATGAGCCGCGAGTTCCGCGCCGGTCGCGTGACGGCTAGCGAGGTGTGTCGCTGGGCCCCCGCCATCCTCCCCGAGTGCACTGAGATACACGACCCGTTGCACACCGGCCCGGGCGGCCGCCTCTGCGAAGTTGGCGGCGGCCATGCGATCGAGCGCCGCGGCGGCGCGCCGATCACTCGCCATCGAGTGGGCGAGGTAGTAGGCGACCTCGATCCGGTCGACCGCCGCATCGAGCGTCGCCGGCACGAACAGATCTGCGGCCACGACCGGGGTATCGGGGAAGCGGGCCGTCAGCGGGCGCACGTCCCGGCTCATCAACCTCAGCTCGTGACCTCGGGCATCGACCCGAGGGACAAGCCGGCTTCCGATGTAGCCGCTTGCACCGACGATGAGGATGCGCACGGCCGGAGTATGCCCGAATGATCAGTCGCAGGCTCGTTCGGCGGCCCGCCGCCCCGGATTGACAGTTTTGTGACAGATGACCCTTGGCGCGACCCCTGAACGTTCCGAGCATCCGTCCCAACCGCCGGAGGGAAGGGAGCCCATGACCGACACGTCTGCTGCGCCCCCGGACTCCACGGCGGACGCGGATGCCGCACTGAAGGACGGGTCGCGGATCGCGGTGATCGGCGGTGGCCCCGCCGGGTCCATGTTCACCTACTTCCTGCTCGACATGGCCGAGCGGGTCGATATGCGTCTCGATGTCGACATCTACGAGCCTCGGCCGTTCACGAAGCCGGGTCCGGCGGGCTGCAACATGTGCGGCGGGATCGTCTCGGAGTCGCTCGTCCAGAACCTTGCCGTCGACGGCGTGTGGCTCTCCTCGGACGTCGTGCAGCGGGGGATCGACTCCTACGTTCTCCACACGGACGTCGGCAGCGTCCGGATAGCCACTCCCAACGACGAGATGCGGATCGGGGCCGTCCACCGCGGCGGCGGGCCGCGCGACGTGACCGAGGCCAAGTGGGAGTCCTTCGACCACCATCTGCTCTCGAACGCGACCGAGCGTGGCGCGAAGGTGATCAGCACCCGGGTCGAGGAGGTCGGTCGGGCCAACGGTCACCCAACGGTCCGGGTCAAGGGCGGCGAGCCGGTGTCGTACGACCTCGTCGTCGTCGCCACCGGCGTCAACACATCGATCCTCAAGACCTTCGAGGGCCTCGGGATCGGGTACCAGCGGCCCAAGCTCACCAAGACCCTCATCCGCGAGTACTACCTCGGCGAGGACGTCATCGCACAGACGGTTGGGACCTCGATGCACGTCTTCCTCCTCAACATCCCGCGGCTCGAGTTTGCGGCGGTCATCCCCAAGGGCGACTACGTGACGATGTGCCTCCTCGGCGATGACATCGACAAGGAGCTCGGTGACGCGTTCGCGAGCGCCCCCGAGGTCCGGGCGATCATGCCGGAGGGGTGGGACGCCGGCGCCGCCAGCTGCCAGTGCCTTCCTCACATCAACATCCATGGGGTCGAGAAGCCATACGCCGACCGGTTCGTCTTCATCGGCGACAGCGGCGTGACCCGGCTGTACAAGGACGGCATCGGTGCCGCCTACCGCACGGCGAAGGCCGCGGCCCGGACGGCGCTGTTCGAAGGCGTCTCGGAGCGCGCATTTCGCGAGAACTTCATGCCGGTCTGCCAGTCGATCCACGGTGATAACCGGATTGGCGAGTACGCCTTCGTCCTGACTCGCATCGCGCAGCGGCTGCGGATCATGCGCCGGGCGATCATCGCGATCACGCGCGACGAGCAGGCGAATGGCCGCCGGCCTCGGCTCAGCGGAGTCCTCTGGGACATCTTCTCCGGCAGTGCCCCCTACAGCGACATCTTCCGGCGGATGTTCGACCCGATGCTGGCAGTGCGGGGGATCGCCGCGATGCCCGGGGTCCTCGTTTCTACCATCCGTAGCACGGAGCTGGCGCCGGGGCCATTTCGGCACTCCGATCCGGGAACCCCGGAGGTTAAGGCATGAGCGAGGCCGCGCTCGGACGCTTCTACGAGGACGGGGAGGTCATCGTCCGACAGGGCGAGGTCGGCGACTGCATGTACGTCGTCCAGGACGGCGTTGTGGAGATCGTCCGCGAGGCGGACGGCCACGAGATCCAGGTCGGATCGGCCGGTCGCAACGAGGTCGTCGGGGAGATGGCGATCTTCGATCGCCATCCGCGGTCGGCGACGATCAAAGCGAAGGGTCGGGCCAGGGTGCTGACACTGGACAAGCGGAACTTCCTGCGCCGGATCAACGAGGACCCCGCGCTGGCCTTCCGGATGGTCGAGACATTGTCCCGCCGGATCCGCCTGCTCAACGACCAGGTCGTCGCGCTCCAGGCCCAGCTCGACCAGAGGGATGGGTAGCGGATCTGAGTCGGCCACCAACGCCCTCTGTTGACAGCGCCCCGACGACCCAACGGGTGAGAGACCGCCCGAGGTAGCACCCAGCGTGGGCTTCGATGCCCGAACCGGCCCGATTTCAGCCGATGGGTTGTGCGATCGGCCGATGGCGAGTACCGTGGTTGCATCGCCGCTTGTGCGCGGCGGTGCTCCGCGTGGTCGACCCCTTCTCGAACGGGCCGTGCGTCTGCCATCGTGTTCGGGAAGAACTGACAGGGGTCCACATGACCACCGGTACCATCAAGAAGGTCGTCGCCGATCGCGGCTTCGGCTTCATCGTCGCCGAGGATGGCAAGGAGTACTTCTTCCATCGCGGCGGCCTCCAGGCCTCCCTCGACTTCGACCGCCTGGCCGGCGGCGAGCGCGTCTCGTTCGAGATCGAATCGAGTCCCAAGGGTCCGCGCGCGGTCCAGGTCAGCGCCGCGTAGGCCCTGGCCGAGGCATCCGCGATCTTCGGACGTTCACGGCCGGCTCGGGAGACCCGATTGTCACCGGGCCGGCACCGTCCGCGGGGGGCGAGCTCTCGCCACGGCAGACCCATCATCCCGGAGCCGCCGACGCGCCGACCGAGCTGCCCCGCCCGGGCAGCCTCGCGACCCGCTTCCGCGCTTCGGCCGCAACGGCCCTCGAGCGACCGACCGTCCGGTCGTCGGGCCCCCGGGGTGCCCGCCGGAGCCTCGGCACGTTGAGCGATCGAGACGACGCCGGGTTCGACTGGTCCGGCCCGCGCTGGCGAGACGGTGGGGGCGGCCAGGGCGAGACGGAGCACGATCGGCGCTTCCGGGGTCGTCAGGCTCCGGAGCAGCGCGGCGCGATCGACGAGGGGGGAAGCGTCGCCGGCCACGACGGGGACACCTCCGGACCACCGGCCGCGGACGGCCCGAGCGGCGCGTCGGCGAAGCGTCGCAAGCGCGCCGGGCCGGCCCCCGCCCGCCCGCCGGCTGATCGTCCGCCGGTGATCCATCTTCCGGAGTGAGGTACGCAACCGCGATGCGAAGACGCAGGCCAACCTACGGCTCCGGCAGGACCTTCGTGGCGCCCGCCGCCGCGGGCCCCGCCGGTGACCCCCGCGCCGTCCGACCGACGGTGGCGACCATCAACCTGGCGGCGCTCGACGTTCGTTCCGACCTAGCAATAGGCGATCGGGTCAGGATCGGCGGCGGCGGTCTCTACGCCGGCGAGCTCGCCGTCGTCGAGGGGCTTGCCGGCGGCGTGATCCCGGCGGCGACCGTCCGGACGGATGACGGGCGCCGGCGGCGCGTCCGGGTCGTCGACCTCGAGCCCGTTCCGTCGCAGCGATCGGCGGCAACCTCCTGAGCTCCGCGCGGGGCATGCCCGGCAGCCCTCGCCTCACCCGTGACGCGGCTGAGCCGGGACTGGCGTCGCTGGCGCCCCCCGCCGATCCCGGCACCTCGCTTCTGCGGGTCGACGGACCGAGCGGCGTCCTCCGAGTCTGGCTCGGCGGCGCGGCCGATCGCCCGCTGCTCGAGGCCGATGTCCAAGCGGTCAGTGACCGCGGCATCCGGCGACTCCCCGCTCTTGCCGTCGCCCTCGGCGACGTTGCCCGGCGGCACAAGCTCGAGGTGCGCGTCGTCCCGAGAGTCGACGCGGACGGGCCCAGCGTTCTCGTCATCTTCGGCACCCGGAGGAGCCGGGGAAGGTCGTAGGCGCGAGGTCGCCGGGTGGCCGCTCCCGGCGCTCCGGAGTCAGTGCGTCGCTCCGACCGGGATCCAGGAAGGCGGCCGCCAGACGACCTGGACCCGGAGCACGTGGCCCGCGGCGGCGTATTCGAAGAGGACCACGCCGGCTGCGGTCGGCAGGGGCGGGCAGGGGCTGAGGCTGGACGGGCAGGCCCCGATCTCGCCGTAGTCGGTGACGGTGGCGGACGTGGGCGAGGCGTCGGCGCCGGAGAGGGCGGCCGAGGCCGCCCCGATCATCTGGAGGCACTGGCCCGAGTCGCCGATCGCCCCGCAGTCGACGGCGATGGCCGCGCCGCCCGCCACGGCCGAACTCGTCGGTGTCGCCGGGCCCACGACCCCGCCGCAGCCGCCGAGGACCAGGCCGGCGAGCGCGAGCAGGCCGGCGCGCCGGATCACGGCCTCGCCGCCGACACGGGGGTTCGGGCCGGCCGATCCGGCCGCTCGCCGACCGCCGGAGGGGATCATGCCGGGCAGGATACGCTGCGCCGACCAGGGTGCCCGGCAGGACGGAGGTGCGCCCGACGGGATCGCCTGTCGGGGAGGCCGACCTACGCCGGCAGGGTGATCAGGCCCGTCACGATGCCCAGCAGGATCAGGCCCACGAGCACGATCACGGTCCCGAACAGGAACCGCTCCAGGTACTCGGCCGCCCAGTCCGGCGGCCGCTCCGGCTTCCGCTCCATCCTCGCCCTCCCCGGACCGCCAGCCGATCCGGCGACCATTGTCCACCCGGGCGCGTGTCCGCTCCCGGGTCCGACCGGGTGCCCAGCTGGCGAACGGGTGGCTGCCACGGTCGGCGGAGGGTTGCGCGGGGGCCCGGCCGGAGTCCGTCCCGGCTGCTACGCTGGGCCAATCGGGTGCGAGGCGCGCGCCGAGCGCGGCCCGACGATCCGCGCCCTCGGAGGGTCCGGTGTCTCGATCTTCCCGCCCGGGTCCCGCCTGGGGCACAGCGGAGCTGCTCGGCATCCTGCTCATCCTGGCGGGCGCCTACTGGCTGCTGGCGAACAGCGGCATCTTCGGATTCCTGGGCTGGCAGTACCTCTGGCCGATCGGCCTGATCGCGGTCGGGATCCTGCTCGTGGTCCAGCGGTCCCGGCCCGCCGGCGGCACCAGCGTGGTGGTGCGGCGGGACGGCGCCGCCCGGCTCCGCCTGAACCTGAGCATGGGCGGCGGCCGCCTCCGGCTCGCCGGCGGCGCGGCCGAGCTTGTCGAGGCACGCTCCACCCTGCCGGATCTCCGCGGTTCCAGCCGGCGGGAAGGGGACACCGGGCTCGTCCGGTTGCGCCAGGACCGGCCGGGCTACGGCTGGTTCCGGGGGCCGACGGGCTGGGACGTGCGGGTCCCCGACAACCTGCCGGTCGAGCTGGAGGCAACCGCCGGGGCCGGCGACTTCTGGATTGACCTCTCGACCGTCCGGCTGGTCCGGGCGAAGCTGGCGGTCGGCGCCGCCCGGACGCGACTGGTGCTGGGCCGGCCCTCCGGCGAGGTGCCCGTCGCCATCTCGTCGGGTGCCGCCGAGGTCAACGTCGAGCTGCCGGCCGGCGTGGAGGCACGGATCACGGCCTCCGGCGGCCTGATCGACATGGCCGGAACCGGCGAGACGCCGGGCTGGGCGACGGCAGCCGACCGGGTGACCGTGACCGTCTCCGGCGGCGTCTCGACGGTCCACGTCCTCCGCGTCTGAAAGCCGACACGCGGACGCGGGCCCGCGCGGGCGCCTCGGTCCGGGGAGGCGGCCGCTACTGGCTCTGCACGGCCGCCGGGCTGGCCGGCGCGTTCTGGGCGGGACCCGCACTCGGGGTCCGCGGGACGACGATCAGCCGGGCGAGGGACTCGGACTGGCCGCTCTGGACGAGGCTCAGCGCGTAGACCGGTTCGCCGACCTTCAGGTCGGCCAGCGGGAGCCGCGTCCCGTTCTCGCGCAGCCGGGTCCGGTCGTCGGTCCGGACGATCACGCCGGTGCCGCCCGCCTCGCCGATCGTGACCGTTCCGTTGCCGACGGCCGAGACGATGCCGTGGTCCACCTGGACGGTGACGAGGCCCTTGTTCGGGCGGTCGAAGGTGGCGCTGCCGTGGACGAGGGCGCGGACCAGGAGCCGGCGGACGGGCGTCCGCGGCAGGGCTCCGGCGCCCGGGCCGGGCGACGCTGCGGCCGTGATCGCATCGGCGGCGGGCGCGGGCGACGACGGCGCCGCCTGGGCCAGGCCGATCCCGACGACGCCGAGGACGACGATCGCGCCGCCGGTCAGGGCAAGGCGCCAGCGGGGGATGGTGGGGAGGTGCATCTGGGTCTCCGCGACGGTCTGCTTCGGAACGGCGGCGGTCGCCGCGCTGGACGGGAGACTGGGGGCCGGAGGTGAGGTCCGCGTGCGGCCCGTGTAAGCCGCCCGTAAAGGCCGGTGGGGGCCCGTCGTCCGGGGCCGGTAGCCGCCCCGCCGACCGGGCCCGGTGGCGGCCCGCCCGCGCGGGCCACTCGCCCCGACGGCCGGGGTCCGCGTCAGCCGCGGGGCGTGACGTTCCGGGGCGGCGGACGCCGGGGCGACGGACCGAAGAGGCGTCCGAGGAGCGTCGCCGGCAGGACGAAGGGGGCCGTCCAGGCGAGCGCCGCGAGGGGTGCCAGGTAGCGCTCAAGCCCCCGGAACTCCACGGCCAGGCATGCCAGTCCGATGAGGCCGGCCAGGTAGGTCAGGAGCGCCCGCGGCCCCAGCCCGGCCTGCCAGAGCCGACGCGTCGGGATGAGGGCGGCAAGGCCCACCAAGAGGAGCAGCCCGATCATCGTCGGGGACGGCAACAGCCAGATCAGTCCCACGCTCGGCTCGATCTCCATGTCCGTGTGCGGCGCTCCGGCCGGCGGGCCGGCCGCTGCCTCGCTCCGGATGCTGCGCCACGCTAGCATGGTCGCGGGCCATCGTGGCGCGCGGCGCAGAGGCCGCTCCCGGCCTCGGATCGCCGGGCGCCGCGTCCCGGCGGCCCCGTCGGGAGGCCCGCGGTGACGTCCGGGATGCGGTCGGGGGAAAGCGAACGAAGGGCCGACGGCTGGCGGGCCGACCCGGCGTCCGTACGCCCCACCGTCCTGGTCCTCGGCGGCTTCCTCACGTCCCCGCCGTTCTACCGGCGATTTCGCCGCCGCCTCCGCGAACGCGGCGCCGCGCATGTCCTGGTGGCCGGTATCTGGACGCCCGACTGGCTGCTGGCCGGCTCTCGGGGCCTCGGCCCCATCGTCAGCCGGGCCGCCCGGGCTCTGATCGAGGCCGGGCGGGTTTCGGCCGCCTCGCCGGCCAGCCGGGGAGCCCCGATCCTGCTGATCGGGCATTCGGCCGGCGGCGTCCTCGGCCGGATCCTCCTCGCGCCGCGGCCGTTCGAGGGCCGGCCGTTCGGCGCGGCGGGGCGCGTCGCGGCCCTGGTGACGCTCGGCAGCCCCCTTCGGCCGGTGCCGATCGCGCACCACTTGGGCGCCGCCGCCGCCGCCGCCTTCGCCGAGGAGGTGTCGCCCGGTGCGTTCCACGCCCCGCGGGTGGGCTACGTCAGCGTAGCCTCCGCCGCGGTGGTCGGGCGGTCCGACGGCAACGGCCGGGAGCGGGCGGCGTTCCGCCTCTACCGGAGCCTGGCGCCGGATTCGTCGGCCGGCCCGGAGGCGGGCGACGGCCTGGTTCCGCTCGCCTGCGCCCTCCTCCCCGGGGCGAACCAGGTCGTCGTGGATTGCCTGCACGGCCAGGGTTCGGGTGGGCCGTGGTACGGCGTCGAGCCGGCCATCGACGCCTGGTGGCCGGCAGCCCTCGGCGCCTGGCGGGAGGCGCTGCTGGCCCGTGCGGCAGCGGGCGCGTCGGGTGACGGATCGGCGGGTCCGGCCAGGGCGGGGGAAAGACAGCGATGACCCCGGCGTCGGAACGGAGGCGATGGGCGGCGATCGACCTGGACGGCTATGCCGTCCACCTGCTCATCGGGGAGGTGCGACGGGGAGGCGGCCCGGGGGCGGTCGGCCGCGGCGAGCAGCGATCGAGGTACCTGGAGCGTGGGCGGGAGCCCGGCGAGGCCGGCTCCGGCGAGGCCGGCTCCGGCGAGGCCGGTGACGCCGCCCAGCTGGTCCGCCAGGTCGGCAAGTACCTCCTGGTGGCGGAGCGGGCGCGGGCGACGGCGCTGCTGGCCGCGAGCCAGGGGCTGCTCCGGTCACCGGAAGGGCCGGCCCTGGTCGCCCGCCTGGAACGCGAGGTCGGCCTCCCCGTCCGTTCGCTGACGGCTCGCCGCGAGGCCGAGCTGGGGTTCCTGGCCGTCCGGCCCTGGCTCGAGCCGCACGGTCCGCAGCTCGTGATCGATGCCGCCGCGACCTCGACCGGCCTCACCCTGACGGCCGGCGACGGGGCGGCCTCCCGGACCGTCCTGCCGGTCGGCGCGGCCCGGCTGGCGGCGCAGCTGCCCGACCCGCCGGGCGCGCTCGAATGGGCGCTCGCGGCGGTTCGGCTCGGCGGCCTCCTGGCCGACCTGCCGACGGGGCGGCCGGCGCTCGCCTGGGCGACTGGGGCCGCCGCCCACAACCTGGTGGGACTGGAGGACCAGCGCGGCGTGGGCCTGGCGACCCGGCTGACGCTGGCCGACCTGGACCGCCTGGCCGACGAGGTCCTCCGGGCGCCGAGCCGGAAGCTCGCGCGCCGGACCGGCGAGGACCCGCGACGGGTCGCCCTCCTGGCGCCGGGGGCGCTCATCCTGGCAGCCGTGCTCGGCAACTTCGGGCTCCAGTGGTGCACGGTGATCCCGGCCGGGCTGCGCGACGGGATGATCCTGGCGGCGGCGGAGCTCGGCGACGCCTGGTGGGCCGATCAAGCCCCGGCGCCGGCCGCTCCGGCTCCTCCCGACGGCGGGCTGTAGGCGGGGGACCGGCCGAGCGACGGCCCAGGTCGCGGCGCAGGCGCGGGCCCCCGAGGCGCACCGGTTCCATACCCGGCGCACCGGCCGTGCCGGGCAAGTCACGACGCTTTGACGGCGGCCGTGGCCCGCCCTACAATCTCCATTCGCGGGGTGGAGCAGCGGCAGCTCGTCGGGCTCATAACCCGAAGGTCGGCGGTTCGAATCCGTCCCCCGCAACCAATCCGGCACCCAGGACCCCGGCCCGAGGCCGGGGTCTTCGATTCGAGCCCTACTCCCAGCGGAACGTGCGGGCGGCCAGGAGGGCCGTGGCGGCCCCCCAGCCGGCGAGCAGCGCCAGCGGGCCGAGCGCGTCGCCCGATGCGGCGCCGAGCCCGATCCGCAGCGCGTCCGACAGCGCGCTGGCCGGCAGGACCTGGGCCAGGTCGGCGAGCAGCGGCGGCAGGTGATCGACCGGCAGCACCACGCCGCCCAGCAGGAGCAGGACCAGGTAGAGCCCGTTCGCACCGGCCAGGGTCGCCTCCGCCCGGAGGGCGCCGGCCATCAGCAGGCCCAGTCCGGCGAAGGCGAGCGTCCCCAGCAGCAGTGCGACGACGACGAGCGGGAGGCTCCAGCCCGGCCCGGGGCGCCAACCCTCGACCCCGGCCGCGATCGCGATCAGCACGACGGCCTGCAGGAGCTCGATCGCCAGGACCGAGGCCATCTTGGCGGCCAGCAGGCCCGAGCGCGAGAGGGGCGAGCCGCCGAGGCGCTTCAGCACGCCGTAGGCGCGCTCGTAGGCGGTCGCGATCCCCAGGTTGACCAGGCTGGTGGAGATCACGGCCAGGGCCAGGATCCCCGGCAGCAGGAAATCGACCGGCGCCTGGCCGCCGGTCGGCAGGATCGAGACCGAGGCGAGGAAGAGCAGCAGGCCGACCGGGATCACCAGGGTGACGAGCAGGTTCTCGCCGCGCCGCGCGGTCAGGCGCAGCTCCATGCCGGTCTGTGCCAGCGCCGCGCGCCAGGCCGGGGCCGGGCGGGACGTCCGCCCGGCCGGCCCGAGCAGCGCCGCCAGGTCGGTTCCCGGAGCGTTCATCGACCGGCCTCGCCGGTGTCGGCGGTCAGCTCCAGGAAGCGCTCCTCGAGGGTCCCTCCGGCCGTCCGCAGGTCCTCGATCAGGAGGCCGCGCCCGGCGCACCAGGCCGCCAACCGGCCGAGGAGGGCGGGATCCGGCAAGGGGCCGTCGAGGCGGTAGCGGCCCCCGGCGCCGTCCTCGTGCAGGCTCGCCTCCGTTCCCTGGCCGAGCGCCGCCGCGAGGTCGGCGAGGTCCACGGCCTCCAGGGGGCGGTCCAGCCGGAAGCGCAGCCTGCGGGTCGCCCCGCCGAGCAGCTCGGCCGTCGTCCCGATCGCCGCCAGGCGGCCGCGGTCGATGACCGCGATCCTGTCCGCGAGCCGCTCGACGTCCGCGAGCTCGTGCGTCGTCAGCAGGACCGTCACCCCGCGATCGCGCAGCTCCGCGATCAGCTGGCGCGTGGCGGCCTTGGCGTGCGGGTCCATGCCGGCGGTCGGCTCGTCGAGCACCACGAGCTCCGGCCGCCCGACGATCGCCAGGGCGAGCCCGAGCCGCTGTCTCTGGCCGCCCGAGAGGACCTTGTAGCGCGTCGTGGCCGCGTCCGCCAGGCCCACCCGCTCCAGGAGCGCGTCGGGATCGGCCGGCTCGGCGTAGAAGCGGGCGAAGAGGCGGAGGATCTCCCGCGGGCGCGCCTGCGGGTAGACGCCCCCGGCCTGGAGCATCAGGCCGAGCCGGGCCCGGACCGCGCCGGCCTCGCGCCCGGGATCGAGCCCCAGCACGCGGACGGCACCGGAGTCGGCCCGGCGGTAGCCTTCCAGGATCTCGACCGTGGTCGTCTTGCCGGCCCCGTTGGGGCCCAGGAGGGCGAAGAGCTCGCCGCGGGCGACCTCGAAGCTGAGGCCGTCCACGGCCGCCCGGCCCCCGTAGGCCTTGCGGAGGTCGCGGACGCTGATCGCCGGTCGGTCGTCCGCCGACACGGGTGCGGCATCCGGGACGGGGGCGAAGACGGGAGGGGAGGTCGGCGCGCTCATCCGAGGATGGTCGAGAGCAGGTGTCCGAGCTCGGCCGCGTCGGCCACCTGGCCGACCTGGACCTGCCGGACAACCCCTTCGCGGTCGATGAAGAAGGTCTGCGGTGGCGCCACCACGCGGTACGCCTTCGCCGTCGCTCCGGACGGGTCGGTCAGAGTGGGCCAGTCGGCTCCCTCGGCGGCGATGAAGGTCCGGGCCGGCGCCGGGTCGTCGTTGAAGAGCACTCCGACCATGATGAGCCCCTGGCCGGCGTCCTGCTGGAGGGCGGCCTTGAAGAGCGGGAACTCCTCGCGGCAGGGGATGCACCAGGAGGCCCAGAAGTTCACCACGACGGGGTGGCCGCGTTCGGCCGCCAGCGTGAACGGCCGGCCGTCCAGGCTCGTGCCCTCCAGTGGCGGAGCGGGCTTGCCGACGCCGAAGTCGACCACGATCACCGAGGGGGCCGGAGAGCCCGCCCCCGGCAGGGCACTGCAGCCGGCCAGCAGCATCGCCAGGGCGGCCACGGCGAGGGGTGCCAGGCCCCGTCGGCCGCGGACGCGGACGCCGCGGACGTGGACGCCGCGGATGCGCCGCCCCGGGCTCGCCGGGGCGGCGGGCCGGGTCCGGGTCGGATCGAGGTGTGCGGTGGTGCTCGAGGACGTGGTCGCGGGGCTCCGGCCGGCTACTTGACCGTGAGGGTGCCGGTCATGTTCGGATGGACGTCGCAGACGAAGGTGTAGCTGCCGGCCGGCAGGGCCGGCACGCTGTAGGTG
>JAJYJO010000150.1 GCA_021789435.1 Chloroflexota bacterium | reverse complement strand
AATCGGCGGGGGCCGGCGAAGGCAACCGGCCGCGTGCCCTGAGCCGCGGACCATGCCGTTGCCGGCCTACCATTGGCCCGTCCGGCAGGCCGTGAGCTTTACGCCGGCCGGCGGACGCACACCCGCCGCGCAGGTGGCCGCTCACCTGTCGGCTGGCACCACGCGCGGCCCCTGGAGGAAGATTGTGATCGACCGCGACGACCCGGCGACCGACGCAGGCGCGGCCGCCCAGCTGGCGACCGACGCGGGCGCGGCTGCCCGGCTGGCGCCCGACGCAGCTCCCTCGTTGCGCACCCGAGCACGCGAGGCGGTCGAGCGGGCGTGGGCGCATGCAGTCGAGAACGGCACCCTCCCCGCCGCCCCCGCCGACCAGCCCGCCATCGAGGTCGAGGTCACCCGCCCCGACAACCCGGAACATGGCGACTTCGCCTCGAACCTGGCCCTGAAGCTCGCCCGGCCCCTCCGCCGCAGCCCCATGGCCATCGCCGGCGCCATCGCGGACGAGTTGCGACGCGACCCGAGCCCCGACAGCCCGATCGGATCGGTGGAGGTTGCCCCGCCCGGCTTCCTCAACCTGCGCCTCGCCCCGGCGGCGGTCCTCCGCGCCGTGGAGGCCGCCCTCGCCGCCGGGGCCACGTTCGGCCGGGTGTCGGCCATGGGCGGCCCGGCGGCCGCTGGAGTCGCCCCCGGCGCTCCCGGCCCCGCCCCCGGCTCGACGGTCGCCCCCGCCGCCCCCGTCGCCCCCACCTTCGGGCGCGCCCCCGCCTTCGGCGTCGCGGCCGCCCGCCCCCGGCACGTCAACGTCGAGTTCGTGTCGGCCAACCCCACCGGGCCCCTCCACATCGGCAACGCCCGTGGCGCGTTCGTGGGCGACCTCCTGTGCCGCGTACTCGAAGCGGCTGGCCAGCGAGTCACCCGCGAGTACTACTTCAACGACTTCGGCTCCCAGGTCCGCCAGCTCGGCGCGTCGGTGCTGGCCATCCGGGAGGGGCGCCCGATCCCCGACGACGGGTACCGCGGCGCGTACGTCCACGACCTGGCGGCAGAGCTCCCCGACGAAGTCCGGTCGCGCGCCCTGGAGACCGGCCCAGAGGCCGACGCGATGGTCGGACAGTGGGCGTCGGAGCGCGTCAGGCAGGGAATCGAGGCCAGCCTGGCCCACCTCGGCGTCCGGTTCGACGTCTGGACCAGCGAGGGCTCGCTCTACCGCGACGGCTGGGTCGACCGTGCCATCGAGCGGCTCCAGGTCGGCGGCTGGCTCTACGAGCAGGACGGCGCCCTCTGGTTCCGATCGACCGCCTTCGGCGACGACAAGGACCGCGTGGTGCGCCGCTCCAACGGCCAGTTCACCTACTTCGGGTCCGACATCGGCTACCTGCTGCAGAAGTTCGACCGCGGCTTCGACCACCTGGTCTACGTCTGGGGCGCCGACCATCACGGCACCGTTGCGCGCGTGCGGAACGCCGCCGAGGCGATGGGCTTCGACAAGGCCGCGGTCGAGATGCTGCTGATCGCCTGGGTGCGCTTCGTGCGCGACGGCCAGGAGATCTCGATGTCCAAGCGCTCGGGCGAGTTCATCACGCTCGACGAGCTGCTCGAGGAGATCGGAGTGGACGCGGCGCGCTGGTTCATCGCCGCGCGCGGGCACACCAGCGGCATCGACTTCGACATCGAGCTCGCCAAGAAGCAGTCGTCGGAGAACCCCGTCTACTACGTGCAGTACGCCCACGCCCGGATCAGCTCGATCCTGCGGAAGGCCGCGGAGGCGGGGCTGGCGAGCGCGGGATCGCTCGCCGGGCACAAGCGGCCCGCTCCGGCCGGATCGCCATCGGCGCCTGCTGGACCACCCGCCTCGCCCGGCCGACCCGCTTCGGCGGACGGCGAACCTGCGGGGGGGCTGGCGAGCGCCCTGGGAGACGATGCGATCGCCCTCGGCCTGGCCAAGCTCCTCCTGCGCCTTCCCGAGGTGGTCGAGGACGCGGCGGCGCTGCACGAGACGCAGGGCGTGACGGCGTACGCGACCGAGCTCGCGACCGCCTTCCACGCCTTCTACCGGGACCGCCGCGTCATCGATACGGCCGACCCGGCCACGTCCCGGGCGCGGCTGGCGCTGGTGACGGCGACCCGCATTTCGCTCGCGAACACGCTCGCGCTGCTGGGGATCTCGGCGCCGGACTCGATGTAGGGGGGGACCGGCGTCGGCGCGTAGCCGGACCGTGCCTCGCCGCGTTGCCTCAGCCGCCCGAAGATCGAGAGACGCGCCCGAGCGTGGGTTGGTCGGAGGCGAGCAGCAGCGTGACCGTGCTGCCGGAGACGCTCTCGAGGTGGGCACCGGCCACGCCCGCGGTCTGGGTCACCCCGAGCAGCCGGCCGGCCACCGTCGCGAACGCGCCGGCATCGCCCGCCGTCGCCCATGTCGAGCGCCACGCGATGACCCACGCGCCCGCCGGGCCGTCCCACTGCACGACCTGGTCGCCCTGCCAGCTGGCCGCCAGCTTCGCCGCGTCGGCCGTCGGAAGCGCCTGCGCGAGCCAGACCTGGAACGTGATCTCTCCCATCGTGTCGAGGTACGTGCGTGTCCAGCCGGTCCCGAGCGCCTTGCCGAGCGCCGGGGCGACCACCGGCGTCGGGTGCCATCCAGCCAGGTAGCGGTCGGGATGCAGGATCTCGGACGTGGAGCCCGGTGGCCGCGCGTAGGCCCGGTCCACCGCCGCCCAGCCACCCTGCTGGTAGAGCGCCGTCACGAACGACAGCCCGTCGAGGTACGGGAAGAGCAGGGTGCGGCTGACCAGGGCCGGCGTTCCGAAGGGCACCGGCGGCTGCAGCGACTGCAGGAGCAGCTGCCCCAGGTCCAGCAGGTCGGACAGCGAGATGTGGGCCTGCATCCACAGGCCGCCGAGCAGGGTCGCGTCGCCCTCGATCAGCGCATGCAGGGCCAGCACCCGGTCGGTCGGGAACGAATCGTTCACGCCGAGCTTCGCGAAGTCGAAGTGCTGGTCCTGCAGTGCGTGCGTGTACTCGTGCGCGACCGTGAAACGCGCGGTCAGGCCGAAGTCGCCGAGGCGGTTGACGATCGTCATGGAGTGGGTCGCGGGGTCGTAGAAGCCGAGGACCTGCGAGGAGAGGGTGTCCAGCGAGA
>JAJYJO010000065.1 GCA_021789435.1 Chloroflexota bacterium | reverse complement strand
GTCGACATGCGGGTCCAGCTGATCACCCCGATCGGCCTCGAGATCGGCCAGCGCTTCGCCATCCGCGAGGGCGGCCGGACCGTCGGCGCCGGCGCCATCACCAGCATCACGGAATAGCGAGATGGCCAAGGTCGAGAACCGCCCGGTCATCCAGCTCGCCTGCACCGAGTGCAAGGAGCGGACTTACACGACCCGCAAGAACAAGAAGAACGACCCCGGTCGGCTCGAGCTGCGCAAGTACTGCCCGAACGAGCGGCGTCACACCCTCCATCGGGAGGCAAAGTAGGGGAGATACCGCAGGGGCGTAGCTCAATTGGCAGAGCTCTGGTCTCCAAAACCAGTGGTTGTCGGTTCGAGTCCGGCCGCCCCTGCCATCCCTTCCACCCGGAACACCGAACCCAGAAGGCAGCGCCGTGGATCGCATCCGTCGCTTCATCGATGAAGCGTGGTCCGAGCTGAAGAAGGTCTCCTGGCCCACGCGCGAGCAGACGCGCAATCTGACGGTGCTGGTCTTTGCGATCAGCATCGGGATCGGCCTCTACATCACCTTCTTCGACCTCATCTTCAGCACGGCCGCCCAGAAGCTGACGGGGAGCTGAGAGCCCGATGGCGAGTCCGCGCAACGAGCCGATCACGGAGGGCGTGCGCGCCCCCGAGAAGCGCTGGTACGTGATCCACACGTACTCCGGCTACGAGAACAAGGTCAAGGCCAACCTCGAGCACCGCATCGAGTCGATGGGCATGGAAGACAAGATCTTCCAGGTCCTGGTCCCGATGGAGGACGAGATCGAGATCCGCCAGGGCCAGCGCCACACGGTCCAGAAGAAGGTCTACCCGGGCTACGTCCTGGTCGAGATGATCCTGGACCCCGACTCCTGGTTCGTCGTCCGCAACACCCCCGGCGTGACCAGCTTCGTGGGCGGGGCCAACATCCCCGGCACCCGCAACGAGCCGGTCCCTCTCGAGGAGCACGAGGTCAAGCAGATCCTCCGCCAGATGGGGGTAGAGACGCCCAAGTTCCGGGTCGCCTTCCAGAAGGGCCAGAGCGTGCGCGTCACCGATGGCCCGTTCGCCGAGTTCATCGGCACCGTGGACGAGGTCAACCCCGAGCGCAACAAGGTCAAGGTCCTGGTCAGCATCTTCGGCCGCGAGACGCCGGTCGAGCTCGATTTCCTGCAGGTCGAGAAGCTCTAAGCGAAAGGAACCACGAGCCCCGTGGCCAAGAAGATCCGCATCGTGCTCACGCTCCAGCTGCCGGCCGGCAAGGCGACGCCCGCGCCGCCCGTCGGGACGGCCCTGGGCCCGCACGGGATCAACATCGTCGAGTTCACCAAGTCCTACAACGAGAAGACGGCCGACAAGGCCGGCCAGGTGATCCCGGCCCAGATCACGATCTTCGAGGATCGCTCGTTCACGTTCATCCTCAAGACGCCGCCGGCCGCCGATCTCCTGCGCAAGGCCGCCGGGGTGGACAAGGGCGCGGCCCAGACCGGTCGCGCCCCGGCCGGGCGGGTGACCCGCGAGCAGGTCCGCGAGATCGCCCAGGTCAAGCTTGCCGATCTGAACGCCAACGACATCGAGGCGGCCATGCGCCAGGTCGAGGGAACGGCCCGGAGCATGGGCATCGAGGTCACCGGCTGACGCCTCGGGCTGGCGCGCTCCGGCCGCGCCCGCCCCGGACCCGTCCCGCCGGACGCCCACCCCGCGCCATGGGGGAGGTCGGGCAATCCCGACCGCCAGGAGGAGATGCCGATGCCGCACCACGGCAAGAAGTACCTCGAGGCCGCCAAGCTCGTCGACCCGACCCGCGTCTACCCGCCGGCCGAGGCCATCGAACTCAGCCGGCAGACCAGCTACCCGGAGTTCGACGCCTCGATCGAGGCCCACCTGAAGCTCGGAGTCGACCCCCGCCACGCCGACCAGATGGTCCGCGGCACCGTGGTCCTCCCGCACGGGACCGGCAAGGTGGTCCGCGTCATCGTCTTCGCCCAGGGCGACAAGGCCCAGGAGGCGATGCGGGCCGGGGCCGATGAGGTCGGGGCCGAGGACCTCGTCAAGCGGATCGAGGCCGGCTGGCTCGACTTCGACGTGGCCCTGGCGGCGCCGGACACGATGGGCATGGTCGGCCGCCTCGGCCGGATCCTCGGTCGGCGCGGGCTGATGCCGAACCCGAAGTCCGGCACGATCACCTTCGACCTTGAGCGGGCCATCCGCGAAGTGAAGGCGGGCCGGGTCGAGTTCAAGGTGGACAAGGGCGCGATCATCCACGTCGCCTTCGGCAGGAAGAGCTTCTCCGAGCAGGACCTGCTCGAGAACCTGGCTGTCCTCGTGGATGCCGTGAACCGGGCGCGCCCGAGCGGTGCCAAGGGTCAGTACCTGCGGACGCTCTCGATCAGCCCGACGATGGGCCCGGGCATCCGGGTGGACATCCCCCAGGTGCTGGCGGCCGCGGCCGCCTGACGCCGCCTCGAGCGGCCGACCAGACACGGCGGCGGCCCCCGGGCGCGCCGCCCGACAACCGAAGATCGACGGACCGCCGCAGACAGCCTGCGCCCGCGGGCCGCCACCGCCCGGACGGGCGGCGACGGCCGGGGCTCAAACCGCCGGACCGGACCGGGCAGTCGCCCGGGGACGACGGCGAGCACGCCGAGGCAGGGCACCACCTCCCGGTGGACGACGCCCCTGCGGCCGCGATGGGCCGTCGGGGCGTTCCCGGTTTCCGGGCCGCCCACCGCCGCGCGCCGGCCGCGCGCAGGAAGCAAGGAGGTCTCCATGCCGACCGAGGCCAAGCGAGAGACGGTCGCCGAGCTGCGGGCCGAAGTCGCCCGCAGCAAGGCGCTGATCGTCTCCGAGTACCGCGGCCTCAAGGTGAGCGAGCTCGGCGAGATCCGACGGGCGCTCCGCCGCCAGGACGTCACCTACCGGGTGGTCAAGAACCGGCTGATGCGGATCGCGGCCACGGAGGAGGGTGCCGGAGCGCTGGCAACCCTGCTCGACGGCCCGACGGCGATCGCCTTCGGTGCCGGGGACGAGGCCGTCACCGCGCGCGCCGTCCTCGAGGCGACGCGGCCCTACCGGGTCGTCCGGATCAGGGGTGGCCTGGTGGGTGGCCGGCCGGTCGACGCCGATGGCGTGGCGCGCCTGTCCACCCTGCCGCCGCGCGAGGTCCTGCTGGCCCAGCTGGCGGGCGCGGTCGGCTCGCCGATCGGGACGCTGGCCGGTCTCCTCGGCGCCAACCTGCGGAACCTGGGCTATGCCCTGGCCCAGGTGCGCGACCGCAGGGCCGGCACGCCCGCCTAGTCGCCGGCCACCCCGCAACCCCCCGGCGCCGAGCGACGCCGCCGGTGACGGGCGATCACGATGGAAACCCGCGGGCCCCGGCCCGCGCCCACCAGGAGAGACGAACCATGGCCCTGACCCAGGAGCAGATCCTCGAGGCGATCGACGGCATGACCGTCCTCGAGCTGTCCGAGTTCATCAAGAAGTTCGAGGAGCGCTACGGCGTCAGCGCCGCCGCTCCCGTCGCGGTCGCCGCCGCGCCGGCCGGGGCCGCTCCGGCCGCCGCCGAAGCGCCGGTGGAGGAGCAGACCGAGTTCAGCGCGATCCTCGCCGAGGTCGGGCCGAACAAGATCCCGGTGATCAAGGTCGTCCGCGAGCTGACCGGGCTCGGCCTCAAGGAGGCCAAGGACCTCGTGGACGGCGCGCCCAAGCCGGTCAAGGAGGCCGTCGCACGCGACGAGGCCGAGAAGATCAAGGCGGCCCTCGAGGAGCAGGGCGCCAAGGTCGAGATCAAGTAGGCTGCCCCGCGCACGCGCCGCGGCCGCCGGTCCCGCCGGCCGGCCGCGGCGCGCTCCCCTCGGGCGACCGCCGCGCACGCGGGATCGCCCCGTTTGACATGCGCGGATTACGCGGTATGCTACTCCTTCTGTGAGCGCGGCCCTCTCCCCTTCCTCCTCCGTCAAGGAGCGGTTCATGCTGTCTGTCGCCCAGTCCTCGCCTCGTGCCTCCGCGGCCGATGCGCGCAAGCGCTATGCGCGGATCCCGGAGGTCCTCGAGATCCCGAACCTGATCGAGCTGCAGCTCAACTCTTTCGAGTGGTTCGTGGAGAAGGGCCTGCGCGAGCTCTTCGACGAGATCAGCCCCATCAAGGACTTCACCGGCAAGGTGATGGAGCTCCAGTTCCTCGACTACGAGTTCGGGGCGCCCAAGTACTCGGAGCTCGAGTGCCGGACGAAGGACCTGACCTTCAGCCGGCCCCTCTACGTCAACGTCGAGCTGCTGATCAAGGAGACGGGCGAGATCCAGCGGCAGCGCGTCTACATGGGCGACTACCCCTGGATGACCGACCAGGGGACCTTCATCATCAACGGCGCCGAGCGGGTCGTGGTCAGCCAGCTCGTCCGCTCTCCGGGCGTCTACTACTCGGTCGACGACGCGCTCTACCAGCAGACCGGCCGCGAGCTCTACACGGGCAAGGTGATCCCCAACCGGGGCGCCTGGCTGGAGTTCGAGACCGCCAAGACCGACCAGCTCTTCGTCAAGGTCGACCGCAAGCGCAAGGTCGCCGCCACCACTCTGCTGCGGGCGGTCGGCTACGAGACGAACGACGAGATCATCGGGCTCTTTGCCTCGGTCGACACCGATCCGGAGCATCCCTACATCGCCACGACCCTGGATCGCGACCTGACCCGCACCCAGCAGGATGCCCTGATCGAGGTCTACAAGAAGCTGCGGCCGGGCGACCCGCCCACCGGCGACAACGCCCGCCAGCTCGTGGAGAGCCTCTTCTTCAACTTCCGGCGCTACGACCTCGGCCGGGTGGGCCGCTACAAGTTTGACAAGAAGCTGGCCCCGGTCGCCGCGCGCATGGGCTTCGACCTGCCGCGCGAGGAGCGGATCATCACTCGCGAGGACATCGCCGCGATCGTCGCTCACCTGATCGAGCTGAACCGCGGCCTGGGCACTCGCGACGACATCGACCACCTGGGCAACCGCCGCATCCGGGCCAACGGGGAGCTGATCCAGAACGCCTTCCGGGTCGGCCTGCTGCGCATGGAGCGCGTCGTCCGCGAGCGGATGACGATCCAGGAGATCGACAAGGCGACGCCCAACGCCCTGATCAACATCCGGCCGGTCGTGGCCGCCATGAAGGAGTTCTTCGGCGGCAGCCAGCTCAGCCAGTTCATGGACCAGACCAACCCGCTGGCCGAGCTGACCTCCAAGCGGCGCCTCTCGGCCCTCGGCCCGGGCGGCCTGTCGCGGGAGCGGGCCGGCTTCGACGTCCGCGACGTCCATCACAGCCACTACGGGCGGATCTGCCCGATCGAGACGCCGGAAGGCCCGAACATCGGCCTGATCGGCTCGCTGGCCACGTACGGTCGGATCAACAGCTACGGCTTCATCGAGACCCCCTACCGGCGGGTCAAGCGGGCCGTCGCCTGGGACGACCCGCGGCTGCTCGAGTACGAGACCGGAACGGACCTCGCGAGCCGCGACGGGAAGATCGTCCTCGGGGCCGGCGAACGCTTCACCGACGCGGCCGCGGCAGAGCTGAAGAAGCAGAAGGCGCAGGCCTTCCCGATCCGGCCGATCGTCACCGCCGAGATCGAGTACCTGGCGGCGGACGAGGAGGAGGAGCACTACGTCGCGCAGGCCAACGCGCCGCTCGACGAGGAAGGGCACTTCCTTGGCGAACGCGTCCCGTGCCGCTACCGCGACAGCTTCCCCGAGGCGCGGCCGGGCCAGATCGAGTACATGGACGTCTCGCCCAAGCAGGTCGTCTCGGTGGCCACGGCCCTCATCCCGTTTCTCGAGCACGACGACGCCAACCGGGCCCTGATGGGCTCCAACATGCAGCGCCAGGCGGTGCCGCTGCTCGAGCCGGAGGCGCCCATCGTGGGCACCGGCATGGAGTGGCGCGCGGCGCTCGACTCGGGCCAGGTGGTCGTGGCCGCGCGGCCGGGCGTGGTGACCAGCGTCACCTCCGAGCGGGTGCAGGTGGAGACGGACACCGGCGAGCTCGACGAGTACCGCCTCCAGAAGTTCGTCCGCTCCAACCAGGGCACCTGCATCAACCAGCGCCCGATCGTCGACGTCGGCCAGCGCCTGGAAGGCGGTCAGCCGATCGCCGACTCGAGCTCCACCGACCAGGGCGAGCTGGCCCTCGGCCGGAACGTGCTGGTCGCGTTCATGAGCTGGGAGGGTGGGAACTACGAGGACGCCATCGTCATCAGCGACCGCCTGGTCCGCGAGGACCTCTTCACCAGCATCCACATCGAGAAGCACGAGATCGAGTCGCGCGACACGAAGCTCGGGCCGGAAGAGATCACCCGGGACATCCCCAACGTCGGCGAGGAATCCCTCAAGGACCTCGACGAGGAAGGGATCGTCTACATCGGCGCCGACGTCCAGCCGGGGGACATCCTGGTCGGCAAGATCACGCCCAAGGGCGAAACCGAGCTGACCGCGGAGGAGCGGCTGCTGCGGGCGATCTTCGGCGAGAAGGCCCGCGAGGTGAAGGATTCCTCGCTCCGCCTGCCCCACGGCGAGCGCGGCAAGGTGGTCGATGTCCGCATCTTCAGCCGCGAGGAGGGCGACGAGCTGATGCCGGGCGTCAACCGCCTGGTCCGCGTCTCGGTCGCCCAGAAGCGAAAGGTCAGCACCGGCGACAAGATGGCCGGCCGCCACGGCAACAAGGGCGTCATCGCCAAGATCCTGCCCCAGGAGGACATGCCCTTCCTGCCGGACGGGACGCCGGTCGACATCGTCCTGAACCCGCTCGGCGTGCCGAGCCGGATGAACATCGGCCAGATCCTCGAGACCCACCTCGGCTGGGCCCTCCACGAGAAGGGCCAGCAGGCCGCCACGGCTGTCTTCGACGGGGCGACGGAAGGCCAGATCCGGGCCGAGCTGGTCGAGGCCGGCCTGCCTGAGGACGGCAAGATCGTCCTCCGCGACGGCCGCACCGGCGACACGTTCGACCGGCCGATCACGGTCGGCTACATCTACATGCTCAAGCTCCACCACCTCGTCGAGGACAAGATCCACGCCCGCTCGACCGGCCCGTACAGCCTGATCACCCAGCAGCCGCTGGGCGGCAAGGCCCAGTTCGGCGGCCAGCGCTTCGGCGAGATGGAGGTCTGGGCGCTGGAGGCGTACGGGGCCGCCAACATCCTCCAGGAGCTGCTGACGGTCAAGTCGGACGACGTCATGGGCCGCGTCCAGACGTACGAGGCGATCGTCAAGGGCGAGGAGATCCAGCCGCCCGGCGTGCCGGAGTCCTTCAAGGTGCTCATCAAGGAGCTCCAGAGCCTGGGGCTCAACGTCGAGATCCTCAACGAGAACGACGAGGAGATCCGCTTCGCTGAGGACGTCGGGACCTACCCGATGCCCGACCTCGGCGGGATCAACCTCGCGGGCTTCGAGGACTGAGCCTGATCGAACCTTTCACGCGCGGCGGCCGCCGGGCCCGCTCCGCCGCGCTCGCCCACGGTCCAGATCGCGTCGTCGAGCCAGGCGAGGGCGCGGAGGAGAACCATGCTCGAGGTCAATAACTTCAACGCGATCCGGATCTCGCTCGCCAGCCCCGAGCAGGTCCGTGACTGGTCGTCCGGGGAGGTGACCAAGCCCGAGACGATCAACTACCGGACGCTCAAGCCGGAGAAGGACGGCCTCTTCGACGAGCGCATCTTCGGTCCGACCAAGGACTGGGAGTGCTACTGCGGCAAGTACAAGCGGATCCGCTACAAGGGGATCATCTGCGACAAGTGCGGGGTGGAGGTCACCCGCTCCAAGGTACGACGGGAGCGGATGGGCCACATCCAGCTGGCCAGCCCCGTCAGCCACATCTGGTATTTCAAGGGGACCCCGAGCCGCCTCGGCATCCTGCTCGACATCAGCCCGCGCAACCTGGAGCGGATCCTCTACTTCGCCCTCTACATCACGACGCATGTCGACGAGGACGCCCGCCGGCGGGCCCTGGCCCAGCTGGAGGAGGAGGCCGAAGGCCGGGGCGGCAAGGGCGGCAAGGCCCTGGCCGAGCTCGAGGACGAGCTGCGGGCCACGTTCCACCGCCAGAAGGACGAGCTGACCGCCGCCCTGGCCCAGACCCGGTCCGAGCTCGAGGCCCAGCGGACGGCGCGGACGGAGGAGCTGGCGGCCGCCGCCCAGGCGGTGGAGGCCCGCATCGCCGGCCTCGCCAGCGGGACCGCCGACGAGCCGATCGCCTTCCCGATCACCGGCGAGGTGGTGGTCGCGGCCAGCGCGAAGGGTGGCAAGGAGGCGACGGCGGCCCTGCGGCGGATCGTCGCCGCCGAGACGGACCGCCTCACCGATGAGATCAAGCAGCGCGAGGCCGATGAGGAGCGCTCCGTCGCCCAGAAGGTGGCCGACCTGCAGCTCCAGGTCGAGGCCGGCCTGGAGGCCGAGCGCGACCGGCTGCGCCGCGAGGCGGAGGGCCTCCGCGACGAGATCCGCAAGGCGCGCGAGGAGATCGAGGGGATCAAGCCGCTGGCGACCCTCAACGAGAACGACTACCGCTACCTGGACGAGCGCTACGGGTCGGGGGCCCGCGGCGGCCGGATCTTCTTCGCCGGCATGGGCGCCGAGGCCGTCCGCGACATCATCCAGCGCATGGACATGGACGAGCTTGCCCGCAGCCTCCACGTCGAGGTCCGGACCACCTCCGGGCAGCGGCGCAAGAAGGCGATCAAGCGGCTCCTCCTGATCGAGGCCTTCCGGCGCTCCGGGACCCGGCCCGAGTGGATGATCCTCTCGGTGGTGCCGGTGATCCCGCCGGACCTGCGGCCGATGGTCCAGCTCGACGGCGGCCGGTTCGCGACCTCCGACCTGAACGACCTCTACCGGCGGGTGATCAACCGCAACAACCGTCTCAAGCGGCTCCTGGAGCTCGGCGCCCCCGAGATCATCATCCGCAACGAGAAGCGGATGCTCCAGGAGGCGTGCGACGCCCTGATCGACAACGGCCGCCGCGGGCGGGCGATCGCGGGCACCGGCAACCACCGCCTCAAGAGCCTGTCCGACATGCTCAAGGGCAAGCAGGGCCGGTTCCGCCAGAACCTGCTCGGCAAGCGCGTCGATTACTCGGGCCGCTCGGTCATCGTCGTCGGGCCGGAGCTGAAGCTGCACCAGTGCGGGCTGCCCAAGAAGATGGCCCTCGAGCTCTTCAAGCCCTTCGTCATGCGGCAGCTCGTCGAGAAGGGCTTCGCCCACAACATCAAGAGCGCCAAGCGGATCGTGGAGCGCGTCCGACCGGAGGTCTGGGACGTTCTCGAGGAGGTCATCCAGGACCACCCGGTCCTGCTGAACCGCGCCCCGACGCTCCACCGCCTGGGCATCCAGGCGTTCATGCCGGTGCTGGTCGAGGGTTCGGCGATCCAGATCCACCCGATGGTCTGCACGGCCTTCAACGCCGACTTCGACGGCGATCAGATGGCCGTCCACGTCCCGCTCTCCTCCGCCGCCCAGGAGGAGGCCCGGACGATGATGCTGTCGACGGCCAACCTGCTCTCGCCGGCGAACGGCGAGCCGATCGTGGCGCCGACCCAGGACATGGTCCTCGGCTGCTACTACCTGACCGTCGACAAGCCGCTCGCCGAGGGTGCCTCGCAGCGGCGCTTCGCCGACGAGGCGGAGGCGATCCTGGCCTACCAGCTCGGGAACGTCACGCTCCACGAGCCGGTCACGGCCATGGTCCGGACCTGGGACGAGGCGGCCCAGCAGACCACCGTCGAGCGGTTCGAGACCACGGTGGGGCGGATCATCTTCAGCCAGGTCGTGCCCGAGCGGCTGCGCTTCAAGAACAAGACGATGAAGCGGGCCGAGCTGCGTTCCCTGATCGAGGACTGCTACCGCCAGCTCGGCGCCGACGAGACCGCCCACCTGGTGGATGGGATCAAGGGCGTCGGCTTCGAGTACGCCACCCGCGGCGGCATGACGATCGCCGTCGGGGACATCACCGTGCCCGAGGACAAGCAGGCCCGGCTGGCCCAGGCGGACGGCCTGGTCGACCAGATCGACCGCCAGTTCCAGCGCGGCCTGATCACGGACGAGGAGCGCTACGAGCAGGTCGTCGACGTCTGGCAGAAGACGACGACCGACATCTCGAACTCCATGATGGGCGGCCTCGACCCCTACGGGGCGGTCCGCATGATGTCCGACTCGGGCGCCCGCGGCAACAAGGGCCAGATCAGCCAGCTGGGCGGGATGCGCGGCCTGATGGCCGACCCGTCCGGCCGGATCATCGACGTCCCCGTCCGCAGCAACTTCCGGGAGGGGATGACCGTCCTGGAGTACTTCATCTCCACCCACGGCGCCCGCAAGGGCCTCGCCGACACCGCCCTGCGGACCGCCGACTCCGGCTACCTGACGCGGCGCCTGGTCGACGTGGCCCAGGACGTGATCACCCGGGAGGACGACTGCGGGACGGAGGAGGGGAGCTGGATCACGCGCGAGGAGTCGCGGGAGATCACCAGCAACGAGCGGGGCGCCTTCCCCCGGCGGCTCGTTGGCCGGCTGGCCGCGGCCGCCCTGGCCGACCCGGCCGACCGGAGCGGGCAGCCGCTCCTGCTCGTGGATCGCAACCAGGAGATCACGGAGGAGATCGCCAACGCGATCGACGCCGCCGGGATCGACGAGGTGCTGGTCCGCTCACCGCTCAGCTGCGAGGCACGCCACGGCGTCTGCCGCGCCTGCTACGGCCGCAACCTGGCGACCGGCGATCTGGTCGGGGTCGGCGACGCGGTCGGCATCATCGCCGCCCAGTCGATCGGCGAGCCGGGCACCCAGCTGACGATGCGGACGTTCCACACCGGCGGCGTGGCCGGTCTCGACATCACGGCCGGCCTGCCGCGCGTCGAGGAGCTCTTCGAAGGCCGGGTGCCCAAGGGCAAGGCCGAGATCAGCCACATCGACGGCATCGTGGAGATCATCCGCGGCGAGAACGGCACCCGCGTCAAGGTCTCCAGCCGCGAGAGCTACGACACGACGCTGGGCCTGCCGGCCGGGGCGGAGATGCTGGCCGCGCCCGGCGACCTCGTCGAGAAGGACCAGGTGATCGCCCGCGGCGAGGAGGCCGACGGCCATCCCGCGACGGAGGTCCACGCCCCGGTCAAGGGCTTCCTGGTGAGCCAGGACGGTGAGCTGGTCGTCCGGGCCGAAGACGTCGTCGAGCGCGAGTACGCCATCCCCCACAACGCCAAGCTGGTGGTCGAGAACGGCCAGGAGATCCGGGCCGGGGATCCGATCACCGATGGGCCGATCAACCCCCAGGAGTACCTGGAGACCCGCGGCAAGGACGCCGTCCAGCGCTACCTGGTCAAGGAGGTCCAGAAGGTCTACCGGAGCCAGGGCGTCACGATCAACGACAAGCACATCGAGATCATCGTCCGGCAGATGCTCCGCAAGGTCCGCATCGACCAGCCGGGTGACACCGACCTGCTGCCGACCGAGCTCGTCGACCGCCTCGACTTCGAGGAGATCAACAACCGCGTCCTGGCCGAGGGCGGGGAGCCGGCCACGGCCCAGACCGTGCTGCTGGGCGTGACCAAGGCCTCCCTCAACACCTCCAGCTTCCTGGCGGCGGCCTCCTTCCAGGAGACGACCCGGGTGCTGACCGAGGCGGCCATCAACGGCGCAAAGGACCACCTGATCGGCCTCAAGGAGAACGTCATCATCGGCAAGCTGATCCCGGCCGGGACCGGGGCGCCGGCGAACATCGCCGCGCGCCGCGAGCGCGAGCGGCGGGCGGCCGAGGAGGCGCTGGCCGGCGAGGCCCTGGAGAAGATCCGCGGGCCGGAGTATGAGTACAACCCCTTCCTGGAGGAGGCCGCCCAGCGGCCGAGCGACGAGACGGCGGACCTCGCCTCGCTCCTGGCGGCCGCCGCCGGCGCCGAGGAGCGCGAGGACGATGCGGTCAATCCCTTCCTGGAGTCGCTGCCGGAGACGGCCGCGGAGCCGGAGGCGGAGGCGGCGGACGAAGTCCTGCCGGGCGAGGGCGGCGATGCCTGACGGGCCGCCGGCGCGCGTGTGAGCGGCTCCTCTCGGAGGTTTGACACCCCCCCGGGCCGCTGCTACACTCCGCGCTCGTGGCCTCGCCCGGGAGGCGGGGTGGCTTGTGCCGCCCGGCTCCTCCCATGAGCGCCGAACCAGACCAGGACCCCACCGGCGGTGCCCCCCGCCGCGTGGTGGGGGTCCGCCAGACCATGAAAGCGATCCGCGCCGGGCGGGTCGGTCGTCTCCTCGTCGCGACGGACGCGGCGGACCCGCTGATCGGCGGGTTGCTGGAGGCGGCCCGCGCGGCGAATGTGCCGGTCGAGCGGCGGGGAACCGTCGCCGAGCTGGGACGCGAGGGCGGGATCGCCGTCGGAGCGGCAGCCATCGGCATCCTCCGGGAACCTGCCCGCCGCTGAGCCATCGATCAAGAGGAACGAAAGGAGCCGCGTCTCCGTGCCGACCATCAGCCAGCTCGTGCGGAAGGGCCGCCAGCGCAAGATCTCCAAGGTCAAGGCGCCGGCCATGCGCAAGAACTGGAACAGCCTCAGGCAGCGCCAGGAGCCGATCCCCGGCGCTCCGCAGAAGCGGGGCGTCTGCCTGCAGGTGCGCACGATGACGCCGAAGAAGCCGAACTCCGCCCTGCGCAAGATCGCCCGCGTCCGCCTGACCAACCAGATGGAGGTCACGGCCTACATCCCGGGGATCGGCCACAACCTCCAGGAGCACTCGGTGGTGCTCGTCCGCGGCGGCCGGGTGAAGGACCTGCCCTCCGTCAAGTACCACATCATCCGCGGCACCCTCGACGCGGCCGGCGTCCGGGATCGCAAGCAGGGCCGCTCCAAGTACGGTGCCAAGGCGCCGCAGCAGAAGGGCAAGTAGGATGCCGCGCCGCGCCCAGATCGCCCGCAAGACCAAGTACCAGGGCGGCCCGTCCCCCCGCCTCTCGACCCGCTTCTCGGCCAAGCTGATGACGGCCGGCAAGCGCCACCTGTCCGAGCGGATCCTGCGCGAGGCCCTGGCCCGCGCCGAGGCCCAGTCGCGTCGTCCCGGCGTCGAGGTCCTCGAATCGGCGATGCGCAACGCCACGCCGATCATCGAGGTCAAGCCGCGGCGCGTCGGCGGTGCCACCTACCAGGTCCCGGTCGAGATTCGCGGCGATCGCCGCCTGTCGCTCGGCGTGCGCTGGCTGGTCCAGGCCGCCCGGAAGCGCAACGGCAAGAGCATGAGCGAGAAGCTCGCCGCCGAGCTGGTCGACGCCATGAACGGGCTCGGGGCGGCCGTCAAGCGGCGTGAAGACACCCACAAGATGGCCGAGGCCAACCGGGCCTTCAGCCACTTCAAGTGGTAGGCGACCCCGCCTGCCAGCGATCGTAACGAAGGAAACCGGGAGCATCGTGGCACGCCAGGTTCCGCTCGCCAGAACGCGGAACATCGGAATCATCGCCCATATCGACGCCGGCAAGACGACCGTCACCGAGCGCGTGCTCTTCTACACCAAGAAGATCTACAAGATCGGCGAGGTGCACGAGGGCGCGGCGACCATGGACTGGATGCCCCAGGAGCAGGAGCGGGGCATCACGATCACGGCCGCCGCGACGACGTGCTACTGGGGCGACGATCGGATCAACATCATCGATACTCCCGGGCACGTGGACTTCACCGTCGAGGTCGAGCGGAGCCTTCGCGTGCTCGACGGCGCGGTGGTGGTCTTCGACGGCGTGGCCGGCGTCGAGCCCCAGTCGGAGAGCGTCTGGCGCCAGGCCGACCGCTACCGCGTGCCGCGCATCTGCTTCATCAACAAGATGGACCGGGTCGGGGCCGACTTCTGGAGCGACGTGGCGATGATCCAGGACCGGCTCGGCGTCAAGCCGGTGCCGATCCAGATCCCGATCGGCGCCGAGGACGGCTTCCGGGGCGTGATGGACCTGGTCGCGATGAAGGCGATCGTCTACAGCGACGAGCTCGACGAGCTCGGCGCTCGCTTCGAGGTGACGGAGATCCCGGCCGACCTGGTCGAGCAGGCCCGGGCCGCCCGCGAGGTGATGATCGAGGCCGCCGCCGAGACGGACGACGCGCTCACCCACAAGTTTCTCGAGGGCGACCAACTCAGCGAGGACGAGCTGCGCCACGGCCTGCGGCTCGGAACCCTGCAGTACCGGTTCGTTCCGGTCCTGACCGGATCGGCCCTCCGCAACAAGGGGATCCAGCCGCTCCTCGATGCCGTGGTCGACTACCTGCCGTCGCCGCTCGACGTGCCGCCGGTCATCGGCGAGCACCCGGTGACCCACGCCGAGGTCCTCCGCACCGCCGACGACAGCGAGCCCTTCGCGGCGCTCGCCTTCAAGATCGCCGCCGACCCGTTCGTGGGCAAGCTCTGCTACTTCCGGGTCTACTCCGGGACGCTCAAGACCGGCTCCTACGTCCTGAACGCGACGAAGGGCCGCAAGGAGCGGATCGGTCGCATCCTCCAGATGCATGCCAACCACCGCGAGGAGATCGATGCCGTCTACGCCGGCGACATCGCCGCCGCCGTCGGGCTCAAGGAGACCTTCACCGGCGACACCCTGGCGGACCCGGACCACCCGGTGATCCTCGAGTCGATCTCCTTCCCGGAGCCGGTCATCGAGGTCGCCATCGAGCCCCGCACCAAGGCCGACCAGGACAAGCTGGCGATCGCCCTCGGCCGCCTGGCGGACGAGGATCCGACCTTTCGCGTCCGGACGGACGAGGAGTCGGGCCAGACCCGCATCGCCGGCATGGGCGAGCTCCACCTGGACGTGCTGGTGGACCGTATGGTCCGCGAGTTCAGGGTGGCGGCCAACGTCGGGCGGCCGTCGGTCAGCTACCGCGAGACGATCCGGCGAGCCGCCAACGGCGAGGGCCGCTTCGTGCGCCAGACCGGCGGCAAGGGCCAGTACGGCCACGCCCTCATCACCCTCGAGCCGCTCGAGAAGGGCGGTGGCTACGAGTTCGTGGACCGGATCGTCGGCGGCGCCATCCCCCGCGAGTTCATCCGCGCCGTGGACGCCGGGATCCGCGATGCCCTCGAGACCGGCATCTACGCCGGCTACCCGATGGTCGACGTCCGGGCGACGCTCTTCGACGGGTCCTACCACGAGGTCGACTCGTCCGAGATGGCCTTCCGGATCGCCGGCTCTATGGCCGTCAAGGCGGCCGTCGACCGGGCCGACCCGACGATCCTGGAGCCGATGATGCGGGTCGAGGTCGTGATGCCGGAGCAGTTCATGGGCGACGTGATCGGCGACCTCAACAGCCGGCGCGGCCACATCGAGGGGATGGAGTCACGCGGGTCGACCCAGGTCGTCCGCGCCTTCGTGCCGCTCGCCGAGATGTTCGGTTACGCCACGGACCTGCGCTCGATGACGCAGGGCCGGGCGAGCCACTCCATGGAGCTGTCCCACTACGCCGAGGTCCCCGCGACGGTCGCGGCGGAGCTCGTTCAGCGATCCAGGGTCTGACCGTCCACCCCCCGCGAGAGGAGCCAGGGAGCAGAGCCACGATGGCCAAGAAGAAGTTCGAGCGGACCAAGCCGCACGTCAACGTCGGCACGATCGGCCATATCGACCACGGCAAGACCACCCTCACCGCGGCGATCACCAAGTACCTCGCGCTCAAGGGTGGGGCGGA